>CAVHGF010000042.1:0-19776 GCA_963635625.1 Treponemataceae bacterium
CATCAGCGATGTGGAACAGGACTATCTGGATTCCATAAAGCTTCTGGGCGACATCAGCAAAGACGGCTCGGAAACGGTATAATGCGGTGACAAAATAGTATGCAAAGCAGATTCAGTGTCATCACCCTATGCGCTCTCTCAGGGCAAAAAAAGCCGCTCGCTCTGCCCGCTTGATGCCGGAAAATACGAGAGGATACTGAAGGAGGACAAGTAAAGAACGATGAAGATGAAGTACCGCATAACAGTCAAGGACTTCCTCAAGGCGAACCGCAAGGCCAGCCGCGAGGAGGAGATCGCCGCGCACGGCAAGCAGATCTCCTTCCGCAAGACCATCCAGAGATCTCGGAAGGTATATGACAGGAAGCGGATTGGGAAGATTATGCACAAAGACTAAAGAATCCGCCTTGGCGTGTAGATAGTAATTCAAAATTTTCGCTCATCGCTCAAGTTATGTACTACGGGAAATATCTTGAGACATGGGGACGAGGCATCGAGCTGATGAACGATGAGTGCGCACTCGCCGGCGTTCCATTGAACCTTTCCGCCGTTCATTTCGGCACAATAGGATTCAAAGAAATCAGAAAAATGACTAAATTTGTGATATTGTTGTTTTTATGAAACGATGGAATCGAAAAGAACTGATTTGGAATCTCCTCTGAATGAATTTGTCAGCGGAATCAAGGCAATCATAGATGAAGCTCGCAGCAACGCAGTCCGCAGTGTGGACTTTTGCCGCGTGCGGATGTATTGGGCCATCGGTCAGCGCATCGCCGAGAAAGAGCAACAAGGAAAAGAGCGCGCCGATTACGGTGCGTATCTTATCAGGAACCTCGCGAAACGGCTCCAGCCGGAGTACGGCAGCGGATTTTCGACCCGCCAGCTGGAGATGTGTCGGCAGTTCTATCGCATATACCCAATTGCGAACGCAGTGCGTTCGCAATTAAGTTGGACTCAATATAGGACTCTGATTCAGATACCAGATCCCGATAAGCGGGAGTACTACGAGTTGGAAGCCGTGAATGAGGGATGGACTGGCCGTCAGCTCGAACGCCAGATCAGCTCGATGCTTTATGAACGCCTCCTGATGAGCAACGACAAGGAGAAAGTTCTTGCAGTGGCACGCAACGAGCGCCAACCGGAATCACCGACGGAAATCATCAAAGACCCTATGATTCTGGAGTTCCTCGGTCTGGAAAAACGCCCCGAATACTACGAAAGAGACTTCGAGAGCGCAATCATCTCGCATATCGCGGACTTCCTTCTTGAAATGGGGAAAGGATTCTCTTTCGTTGCCCGGCAGAAACGCCTGCTGATTGAAGATGACGAGTATTTCGCTGATCTCGTCTTTTACAATCGCCTGCTGCGGTCATTTGTCATAATCGAGATCAAGAACCACAAGCTAACCCATCAGGATTTGGGCCAACTGCAGCTCTATGTCAACTACTACGACCGCTACGAGAAGTCCGAGGACGAAAACCCGACCATCGGCATTCTTCTGTGTTCCGACAAGAACGACACGGCCGTCAAGCTCGCCCTGCCAGAAGACAACAAGACAATCCTTGCCAGCAAGTATCAGCTCTACCTTCCGACCACAGAGCAGTTTATTGCTGAAATAAACGAGGTCAAGCGGATTGCCGGAATGAAGGGGGAATAACATAAGTATTGCATCGGAAAATGGTGTTCAGCGACCTGTGTTTCAACTAAATTGCGGAAGAACCAGAAATTTCAGCAAAAAGTCTTCACAAATACCATCACAGCAACGAAGTACATACGTGGCATCATCCTCCCGGGCAGACGGAACGGACAAGGCACAAACGCAGGACAAGTACGTGACAAGTTCTACGCACACAATCAGAATCTTATCTGAAAATCGGAAGATCGCCAATCACGCACTGAAGGGCCTACAGGGCACATTGCTGATCCTATGCCCCCTTTCAAAACAGAGCCTAAGATCACCGATATGCCATACACCGCACTCAGTGGCACATCCGTGATCTTCCGGTTTTTAAAAATGAAGGTCAGCATGGATGGCCGCGGCCGGGCCAAAGACAACATCTGGATAGAAAGATTTTGGGAAACGATAAAATACGGGCACATCTACGAAGAGGGTGAGCTTGCGGAAGATGCAACCTGTCGGAATTTCCAACAGGTTCGGCAAGAGGGTGCCCGGCAGGTGGAGCGGACAATTCTTTTCTATAACCTCGATATGCTCATCGCACTCGGCTACCGTGTGCGGTCCGTCATAGCCACCCGGTTCCGCCAATGGGCGACGCTGCGGCTCAAGGAGTATATGCAGAAGGGCTTCACCCTCGATGACGACAGGCTGAACCGAATAATTCGCAGAGAGGCAGAGTTCAATAAGAGCCGATGAAAACAAGTACGAACAAATCTACTATTGTTCGTAAATTTGTTCGTAGTTCACCTAACTTGCTGAAAATCAGTCTATATTGTGGAGATGGGCGGACTCGAACCGCCGTCCAAACATTATACCCGATAGCTTTCTACACGCTTATTCTTCCTTTGGTTGTCGGGATCGGTCTGCCGAAAGACGGGCGAAGCTTCTCCTTAGCCTTTAAGTCTTAGCGGGCTTTAAAGGCGTGCACCCGCGCATCCGGTCTGAATGATACCCCGTATGCTGGAAAGAACCGGCGAAAATCCCAGCGGGATATACGTCGAGCCGCAGCCTTGGCGACTCTGATTAATGCTCAATCTCTTGGAGATTAGCAAGCGTATGAGTAGTTGTAGTTGCCTACTAATTGTTTGAAAGCTGATATTTACGAGAGGGCCTTCGACTCTCGACGTGCTTACTACCGTCTACGATGCTGTCAAAACCAAAACATCCCCGATAGCACCTGCAAATTTACTACTTTTATTAAAGTATGCAAAACAGGCTCACTTGAAATTATTCGGGCATAGGGCATCACTTTGTTTTTTTTGTCCACGAAAAGGCGGAGGGACGCGAAGAAGGGTGGAGGAAGCACTCGCCCTTTATTCCACATTCTGCTCCGAATACAAGAAAGTGAACGATGCGGATTTCGGGACAACATTCAAAAATCTCTAAAAATTTTAAAAAATAATTTTGTTTTTCAGATTTTTGTTGTACATTTGCAATCCCAAAACAACGCGGGACCACTTCGGGAGCTTAGCTCAGTTGGTTCAGAGCGTCTGCCTTACAAGCAGAGGGTCGGGGGTTCGACTCCCTCAGCTCCCACGAAAAACCAGTCAGAAACGACTGGTTTTTTTATTTGCATTTATCCATTCCCCAGCTCAGAAGTTCTTCCATCACAGGGGTCTGCACTCCCCTCTCACGGGCCAACTCGCAGATGTAACGAAGTCCGTACGGAAAATCCTCCCTGAAATACCTGCTTGAATAATCCGGCACCCACCCCTGCAGAGTCTGCCGCATAGGAGAAGAAATACTCTTGAATGCCTCTATCGAGCGAAGCTTGGCAGACAGGCTTGATGCCGAAGTGCTTTCATAATAATCAAGTATGGTAGGAAGAAAGCCCGGGGTGACAGGTAGCACATCCAACAAGCGGAAAAGCTCACGATCAAGAGAGATCAGATACTGCGAGGCCCGTTCGCTCCACTGCCCATAGAAAAG
The DNA here is from genome assembly GCA_963635625.1 of Treponemataceae bacterium. Classification (GTDB taxonomy): domain Bacteria; phylum Bacteroidota; class Bacteroidia; order Bacteroidales; family UBA932; genus Cryptobacteroides. The sequence goes on from CAVHGF010000042.1 coordinate 3,605, forward strand.
GACAGGCTCAGGATACACCCTCCCTTCGTTGTCACCCCCGAAAAGGTCGTAGAGTCTGGCCGGATGAAGAAGAGGATTGCTGTTGGTAAGCGAGGCCTCGTAATAATTGGCAAGAAGACTCACGGGAGTATCGAACCAGAAAGACAGGAACCTGGCGAAATCCTCTTTTTCCGGGCTCTGAAGCCTCTCTACGGCCACACTGAGAGATTTTTTGAAGCCTAACAGATGAGCGCTGCGCCCGTAATCCCGGACTCTGGCTATAAACGGAGCCCGCTGGAATCCCCATATCACCTGACTTGGGGAAAGCGTCTTTTGAGCCTCGAAAAAAAAGCCGGTCGAGCTCACCACGCTTCCCACGCACGCATCCGGTCGAAGATAATCCCGTATCGCCTTCAGGCACGGACTTATCATATAGCCAGGATAACACAGAAGCACCACGTCAGCATCACTCACCACATCGGCAGGGTTATCGCTCACCTTTGAAATGACACCGCCAAGAACCTCCCCCGAAGGCAGATCCACACGGAGTTCAGAAGAAAAAGCCTCCGGGCGGGATGTCAGAAGACTTACCTCGCCCTTTCCTCCGGCCGCAGTCCAACCGGCGATGACGGTGCCAAGCGAGCCTCCGCCGCATATACAGATCTTTCTTACCGGCATACTTGTTTGAGCGCCTCCACCAGAGCGTGATTATCCTCGCGTCCGCGTATGGCAAGACGGATATAATTGCGCCCGGCAAAGCATTTCTTCGCGCTGCAATCTTTTATGAGAATATTATAGTCTGCAAGAAGCCTTTGGGCCAATTGGGTCGAGTTGAGATGATCATCCGTCAGGGCGCACAGAAAATAATTGGCCTGCGAATCAAAAACCTTCAGATGCGGAACGCCGGAGAGTTCCTCGCGGAAAAGCTCGCGCTCGCGCCTGAATTTTTCGCCCGCCTTATGATAATCTCCCTCATACTTGGTGTAAATCTGCATAAAATACTCCGCAAAGGAATTGATATTCCAGATGGAAACATCCTTTTTTATCGTCTGTATCAGGGACTTGTCAGAAGAAGCCACTATGCCGAGCCTCAAACCGGGTACGCCGAACGATTTGGAGATGCTTTTGACCACCACCAGGAAAGGATATTTCTCAAGAATGTCGTTACGCAGAAGCGAGTTCTGCGGGTATTCATCACTGAAATCAGCAAATGACTCGTCGATTATCAGCCTCATTCCCTTGGTTCCGGCCCATTCCAGCAAAGCAATCAACTGGGCGCCAGGCAAATAATTGCCTGACGGGTTATCGGGATTAATCAAAAGGAGTGTAGAGACGGGGTGAGCATCGAAATACTCCGTCAATTCGGCGGCACCGTAATGGAAATCTTCACTCTGCGGCACGAACACTTCCAGACTCGAAGAATCCCTTCTGTTAGGATACTCCTCGAAAGTGGGATAAACCACGCCAAGTTTGCCCGGAAGCCCCTCCATAAGGCTCTTTATGAGTTCCGCCGCCCCGTTGCCCGGAACGATGTATTCACTCTTGATTCCGAAACATTTGCCTGCGATAAGCGAATTGACATACATTCCGGAAGGATACTCCGTAAGAAGATCATCGAAAGCCGCACGGAGTTCGTCCTTCATCTTGGATGTAGGGAAATACGGATTGACCAGGTAGCAGTAATCCAGCAGCCCCGGGAAACGCCAGTACCCGCCATAGCGCTTCATATATTTCCCCAGTCGTTCTTCGCCTTCCGCAAAAATGGTGCTTGCTATATCAAGATCCTGAACATCATCTATTTCGTACCACTTCTCGTCGCTTATCGGCAGCGCCTTGAGTTCGGAATTGTCCAGCATACAGATGACGCGGAGAACCTGCTCGTAGTATTCGTTGTTACCGAGAGCGCTGCAGTAAGCATCCAGGAACGGAAGGTATTTCCGCTGCATAAATTCGCGGCTGAACTTGTAGACATTGACCGTCTTATAATAATACTCTATGTCAGAATACTTGAACGCCTTCTTCGGAATGAAATCCACGATATTGTTCTCCTCGTCTATGCGCACCATAGTCCCGTCCATCCAGCTCTGATACTTGGCCACAAGCGCCAGATTAGGGTAAGGATTGTCAAGAATAAGCGGGAAGATCCTGTCGTCGAATATAAGGTCGCTCTCGATCAGAAGAGTGTCATCTTCAAGCAGTTTCTCCCTTGCCAATGCGAGAGAATAGATGTTGTTCGTCTTGTCATAGATAGGATTGTTCACATATTCTATCTTCAAGGTCCCGTCGTAACGATGACCTATATAATCGATGAGTTTCTGCCCTTCATAGCCCACAACTATCACCACACGGCTCAGGCCAAGCGGAATGAACTGCCCGAGAACCCTGTCTATCAACGGAATCCCGTTCACCTCCACCATACATTTGGTATTGTTCTTAGTCAAATCGCCAAGGCGCTTTCCCATCCCGGCTGCCAATATAACTGCCTGCATACTGTTATCTGAAAATTACATAGATTTTAACTATAATCTGAGAGAAGATATTCAGAAGATATCTCCCTGATATCCTGCATTTTTTAATGTCTTTCGCAAGAAAAGGATACTCCGTCCAGAAATCATACTTATGAATCATCGCGTGCCAGCCCGCGCGAAGCAGTATCCCTGCGTACACATCCTCTATGGGACTCCCTTTCAGATGGTCCCTGTAATGAATGTAAAGGTCCAGCAAATTCTTGGAGGACGCTATGTGGCGGTCTTTTCTGCTCTGCGAACACATCGCCCCGGCATTATCCTTACGATAATGATAAAGCCCCTCGCCGATATGGGAAAAACTCCCCGCGTAGAAGATGATCTGGCTCATAAGATATATGTCCTCGTGCATCCCGCCTATCGGAGTGTATATGACATTGTCCGTATAAAGACTTTTCCTGAAGCACTTTGTAACCGTATATCCCTGTGATCGATAATTGAAGATATTAATTATGAAATCCCTTTTCGTGCGCTCCGTGTACTCCTTCTCACGCTTGTAGCTCTGATGGTCGGCATACTCCTTTATGAGATCGAAATACACCATATCCGCCCCGGTCGACTCTATCCTGTCCACCACCTTCTGCACGGCATCCTTTTCGAGCCAATCGTCCGAATCAGCGAAAAGGATATACTCTCCGTCGGCATTCTCCACTCCCGTCTTGCGGGCAAGCGGCAAGCCCTCGTTATTCTTGTTCACTATGACTATGTCGCTCTTGCGCCAAGAGTATTTCTCCTCTATAAGGGAGTTGAGGATCTCCATCGACCTGTCCGGAGTCCCGTCATTGACGAACACGAACTGCATATCGGTGCAAGTCTGGGACAAAGCGCTTTCCGCGAAACGTCCTATATATTTCTCGACCCCGTAAATCGGGACGACAAGCGACACCTTATACCCCATCTTGAACCTTGGTTTCTTTCAGATAAACAGGATTATGCACGTCTTTTTCGATCTGTTCTTCGGACGGCAGCTTACGCCAATCACCGTACAGATTGGTCAGATAAGCATCAACATCCTTCGGTGCAGGGAATTCTATGCCTTCAAACGCGACACTTCCGAGCGGGAATATCTGGTCCAGATAATAAGGCTGATTATAAAACCCGGACCCCAGCTCATAAAAATATTGTTTTTTAGGATTTATCAGGCCAATCAGCCTGCACAAAGGCAGGAAAAAACCGAAATTCAAAACCTCCACCGCACGCTTGGCGATATGGCGCAAAGTCCTGTTCCCTATATGATTAGTAGGATGCTGCATATTCTGGTAGAAAAACTTTGCAAGATGCGAAGCAAATCGCGATGTCTTCTCTATACTGAACACATCCATCCCTATCATATATGCCGGGGGGGTGAACTTCGGGTCAAGGTCATTGGCCTGAAGCAGGCGCAGTTTACCGAAAGGGTTCGTGTGGTCGGCGTTATTCTCAAGGCACTGATACACATACTTGTCCGATTTCATAGAACAGAGTATTTTTCTTAGTCTGCGATAGTCCTTTTTCATAACACAGATGTCCATATCGTCATCCCAGGGAATGAATCCGCCGTGCCTTACGGCTCCGAGCAGCGTCCCCGAATCGAGCCACCACGTTATATCATTCTCTTCGCAGATTCTGGAAAATTCCACAAGTATGCCGAGCATCTTCTTCTGGTCCTCCCTCAGCTGCGATCCTTCCGGATTATATATTTTCATAATGCATCAAATTATCAAACAGGCACTTCCATTTATGCGCCATAAGCTGTGGAAGATACTGTCCGCGCTTTTCAATTCCTTCAATTCTAATCTTGTGCAAATCAACTTGCGGGGCGGAGGCGATTCCAAGAAGCACCTTCGCATATTCATCTTCGTCAAAAGCCTTTACAAGATAGCCGCACCGCCCTGAAGGCGAGAGAATCTCCCGTATGCCGGCCGTGCTGTCGAACGCCACCCCTATGCAGCCGCGAGCCTGCCCTTCCGAAAGCGCCAGCGGCCACCCTTCCGTCTGCGAAGTGAGACACACCACCGAAGCCCTGTCATAATATGGACCGGTGTCAGCGACTTTCCCCACAAACTGCACCCTTTCCAGTGCCAATTCCTCCGCCTGACGGCGAATCATCTTCATATCCGGGCCATCTCCCGCCAGAACAAGCGTCCAATCGGGCATCTTATCCTGAACTTTAGCCCAAATCCGCATAAGACGGTCTATCCTTTTGGACCAATTCTCAAACCTTCCGCAGAAAAGAATCATCTTCTCCTTTTCCAGCACCGGTGATTCCACCGCCCGCTCGGGATTCTCTATCACGACCACGTGCGAATCTCCCGGGTCGAGATGAAGCTCGCGCTGCAATTGGCATTTATAATCCTCGCACAGAACCGTATAGGCATCACAATTCTGATAATCGTAAAGCGTTCTGCTCCTAGCCTTTTCAAGAGCGAGAGCCCCGTCCGCGTACTTTTTCTTATAGAAAAGATTCCACAGCAGAGTTTTTTTCTGACGGCGGTGCATAATGGCATACCTCTGCCAGAAGACCTCTCCGTGACAAGCCAGAACCACCTTGACACCCGTCCTCGCGCGTATTCCTTCTATATCGTGAAGCGATTTGGTCACCTCCACCAGAATATCCACCTTATCCTGCACTATCAGAGCCTCTATGGCCTTGGAGCGCTTGGACTGAATGGCCTGCGAAGGTATTTGCCTGACCCTGATGCCTCCTGCGACTTCCGCCGGAAGCTCTCCTATGTGGGTGGCATAAACAAAGACTTTATATGTCGTGCCGAAGGATTCAAGATATCTGGCGATATCCAAAGTTATTCTCTCCGCGCCCCCCGCCGGAAAACTGTTATGTACAAATGCTATCTGCACAGAAAATTCATTTAAGGTCAGCCTACAAATATACAAAAAAGCAGTCTCATCACAATGACAAGACTGCCTGCGATATGATTAGTCCGAAATCAGTCTTCGTACTCCATCAACGACACCTCTCCGCTATAAGAGAATGTGACGTGCTTTCCATAAGCGTCGGTAAGATCTCCGCTGATGGTATAAGTCTGAGCCGATCCTTCCTCGACCTCGTTCTTGACCACTTCCACTTCGCCTCCGACAAGACCGGCCTCGTAACCGTAAGCAGGACACATATACCAGTTGCCTGCATAAACTCCCCACATATAAAGACCTGCCACCATAGTGTTCACTTCCAAAGATTCCACTTCGTCAAGATTCAGAGTTTTTGTGAACTTGCCGACCGGAACGACCGGATCTCCCGGAGCCACATTGATGTAAAGCATAAGAGATTCGCCATTGCCGAAGTCATTCTCAAAATCATAATACTTGTCTGCCAATACCAGAACGATAGTCTGGGTCTTTCCATCACCGATTACATCTCCCAGGCTGGAACAAGATGCCTTTATCGGATTGGCCAATTTTATGTCAGTGTCGAGATTCGAGAATTTGCTGTCCGAGTCACGCGAGCATACCCTGTCCACACCTTCCGCCACGTATGAGAATTTGTCTCCTCCGTCAAGAGTTCCTTCTACTGTAACCTTGACGCCTGTCTGAGTCTTCTCTATGACTACGGTGCCGTCAGTGAAAGTGACCTGAGAATAGATCACCTTTTCATTTTCCACCTTGACGACATATGATTCGCCGATGTTCCAGGTACCTGCGGCATAAGTGTCATCCGCAACGGTGTAAGTGCCTGTTGGAACGTGAAGCTTGTCCGCCTCCTCGGCAGTGGCGGGAAGCGTTATGTTAAGGTCGAGGCACACTATCTGGCCGTCCCCCACAAAAGAGGTCTCATCTTCATTCACATCCACCTTACCCTCTACGATGTTTAGAAGAAGATTGCCTGTTCCCGCTTCGTAGTAATCTCCCACATAATAGTTCTGGAACAACACGTCAGGCACGATTACATCTACAGGCACATCCGGAGTAGGATCATCCGGAACTTCCGGCGTGGTGTTCTTTTTGTCCGAGTTACAAGAGGACAATAAAAAAGCGGCACACATTGATGCCGTCGCAAAAAACTTGAATTTTTTCATATAATTTAAAAAATGAGTTTTAAGGTTACACTCGGATACAAATATATAACAAAAAAGAATAACTTTGCCCAGAATGGGAGAGCTGAACAGCGAAATAAAATATCTGAAGGGCGTAGGGCCGCGTCGGGCGGAACTCCTGGAGAAGGAGCTCGGGGTCAAGACCCTGGGCGACCTTATCCGCCTGTACCCTTTCCGCTACATAGACCGCACCACCATTCAGAAGATCTCCTCCATCGACCAGTGCTCCGCATCCATACAGATTAAGGCGCAAGTTGTGTCCTCTTCCCTAATAGGCGAAGGAAAAGCCAAACGTCTCAGCGTTCTGGTGGACGACGGAAGCGGAAAGATGGAGATGGTCTTTTTCAAAGGAGTCAAATGGAATCAGGAACGGCTCATACCCGGACGCACATTCATATTCTTCGGAAAGCCGAGTGAATATAACGGACGTTATAATATGGTGCACCCGGAAGTGGACGAGGCCTCTTCCAATACTCCCGGCGGAGCCGGAGTGCTTACGGGAGTGTATCCTAGCACAGAGAAGCTCAAGAACGCGGGCATCACGGGCAAAGTGATGTGCCGCCTGCAGCAGTCCGCTCTCGCACTCTGTCTTCCGGAGATACAGGAAAGTCTTCCGGACTACGTGATAAGCGAACGGGGGCTCTGCAGCCTGCCTTATGCTCTGAAAAACATTCATTTTCCCACGGACGGGGCTGCCATAGAGAAGGCACAGCGAAGACTCAAGTTCGAAGAACTGTTTCTGCTGCAGCTCAGCCTGTTGAAACAGAAATACATACACTCGCGCCAGTCCGTCGGCTTCGTTATGCCCAAGGTGGGAGCCGACTTCAACGCCTGCTACAACGCTCTTCCATACCGTCTTACCTCAGCCCAGCAGAGAGTGATACGCGAGATCCGCGCCGATCTGATGTCGGGGAAACAGATGAACCGCCTTCTTCAGGGAGATGTAGGGTCGGGCAAGACTATGGTGGCGGTACTGAGCTGCCTTCTGGCCATAGACAGCGGCTTTCAGACCTGCATTATGGCTCCTACCGAAGTGCTTGCGCAGCAGCATTTTGCCAATATCCAAAAATACCTTTCCCCCACGAAAGTCAAATGCGCCCTTCTCACGGGTTCCACGAAGACTCGCGAGCGCCGCGAGATCCACGAAGGGCTGCTGGGCGGGGAGATTGGCCTTATAGTAGGCACGCACGCCCTTCTGGAAGATACGGTGCAGTGGAAGAATCTGGGATTGGCAGTGATAGATGAGCAGCACCGCTTCGGGGTGGAACAGCGTTCGAAACTCTGGACCAAGAACAGCATAGCCCCGCACGTGCTCGTGATGACGGCCACGCCTATTCCGCGCACGCTTGCGATGACGGTCTACGGCGATCTGGACGTGTCTGTCATAGACGAACTGCCTCCGGGACGCACGCCTGTACGCACTACCCTTCACACGGAAGCCAAGTTGCCGCTGATATACAATTTTATGCGCAAGGAGATAGACGCAGGGCACCAGGTGTTCGTGGTCTATCCTATGATCTTCGAAAGCGAAAAGATTGACCTTCAGAACCTTGAGAAAGGATACGAGGACATAGTCCACGCCTTCCCCTTTCCTCCGTACAAAGCGGCCATAGTGCACGGAAAACAGAGCAGCGAAGAAAAAGCTTTCAATATGGACGCGTTCGCCGCCGGCAGAGCACATATACTGGTGTCCACCACCGTGATAGAAGTGGGAGTAGATGTGCCCAACGCCTCCATTATGGTGATAATGAGCGCGGAACGCTTCGGGCTGTCTCAGCTCCACCAGCTTCGCGGCCGTGTGGGGAGAGGGGCGGCACAGTCCCACTGCATCCTGGTTCGCGGTTACAAATGTTCCAAAGAAAGCCTCCGACGGCTCGAACTTATGTGCAGCACGGAGAACGGATTCACCATAGCGGAGGAAGATATGAAGATGCGCGGCCCCGGAGACACGGAAGGAACGGCTCAGAGCGGACTGCCGATAAGTCTTAACATCGCTTCGCTCGCTCGCGACGGTCTGCTCCTGAACGAAGCCCGTGAATACGCCCTTAAGGTTCTGGAGCAGGATCCCGACCTGAGCGGCGAACGCAACAGGCTTCTTCGCGAAGAACTGCGCAAAGACAAATACACACGTAAGGATTTCAGTAAAATATCGTAAACACATATATGAAAAGATTTTTAAAAACATTTTTGATCTGCGCGGTAGCCGTTCTGGCGGGCTATCTTCTCGCAGGTGCTTTTTTCGGATTTATGAAACCTAACAAGAATGAACAAGGATACATCGGGCCGTCGGATATCAGCATAGAAGACGGAGTGATGACCCCGGAGGCGCTTCTCGCGATGGGAAGGCTTTCCGACCCGCAGGTATCCCCGGACGGACAGAAAGTCCTCTACGGGATGACCTATACAGACGTAAAACAGAACAAGAGCTGCCGCAACCTGTTCCTTTCCAATATTGACGGAACCCTTCGCGTACAGCTTTCACGCTACGCTTCAAGCGTATCCTGCGCCAGATGGGCCCCGGACGGAAAATCCATCTATTTCCTTCAGAACGGACAGATATGGAACGCCGCCGTAGGTAAAAAATCGCTTGGCGCAAGACGTCAGATAAGCAATGTCCCTTCCGGCATCTCTGAGTTCAAATTCTCTCGCGACGGGTCTATGCTTCTGTATATAAGCACCGTTCCGGGCCCGGTCAAGACTCCGAAGGATATAAACCCTGCTCTCGACAAAGCTCAGGCTTATGTCGCTGACGATCTGATGTACAGACACTGGGATCACTGGGTGACAGAGACCCCGCGCACCTATATCGCTCCTCTTGACAACATTACCCCGGAGGGCAGCATAGACATCCTCGGAGACGAACCTTACGAACTGCCTACTGAACCTTTCGGAGGAACCGAACAGCTCGACTGGTCCGCTGACGGAAGACTCGTGGCTTATTCCTGCCGCAAACACACCGGAAAGCAGTATGCATTCAGCACGAATTGCGGCATCTACATCTATGACCTGCTGACAGGCGCGACGATAGAAGTCAAGACGGACGGCGGCTACGACACCGACCCCGTATGGAGCGAAGACGGCAAGCATCTCGCCTGGATCTCAATGGCGCGCGACGGATACGAAGCCGACCGCCAGAGAATACTCGTCGCCGATGTCAACATCCCTTCGGATGAGAACGGCCAATGCCTGCCGGAGGTCAGCAACATACGCGAACTGACTAAAAATTATGACAATGACGCATCTTCTCCCGTATGGCACGGGGATGAGATCTATTTCAGTTCAATGCGTCCTTCCGCCACACAGGCCATACTCAAAATCGACCTTGAAGGCCGCGTGAGCCAGATAACAAGGCCTGACTGGGCATACGACTTCTTCTCGCCGTGGTACATCAAAGACTGCGCTGACGGCGGAGTCGAACTCTACTCCACCTACTACTGCCTCAACTTTCCTGTCGAGATGGTGAAAGTAAGCTGCACCTCGCAGGGGCAGGCCTCATTCAAACAGATCTCTCACGAGAACGAGCACATTCTCAGCCAGCTGGACGAACCTACTTCTGAAAGCATACATCTCAAGACCGTGGACGGCAAACAGATGCAGTGCTGGATGATCTACCCTCCGCACTTCGACAAGAGCAAGACATACCCCGCCATAGAGATAGTTCTCGGAGGCCCTCAAGGCACCAACTCCCAGGACTGGAGCTACAGATGGTGCTACAGGCTGATGGCTCAGCAGGGCTACATCGTGATCCTTCCGAACAGACGCGGCACCACCGCATTCGGACAGGAATGGAAAGAGCAGATCAGCGGCGACTATCCCGGGCTCAATATGCAGGATTACCTCACCGCCGGGAAATATGTCAAGAGCCTTCCTTATGTAGACAAGCTCGCCTGTGTGGGAGCCTCTTACGGCGGATACTCGGTCTATATGCTCGAAGGTCTGCACGGCGATCTGTATGACTGCTTCATAGCCCACGCCGGCATCTTCAACGAGAAACAGATGTGGTTCACCACAGAAGAGATGTGGTTTGCCAATTGGGACAACGGCGGACTTACCGAATACGCCTACACCCCGGGACAGATCGGGCCGAAAGGAGACGGCATCACCTTCGGAGGAATGCAGCAGGCCGGCGCGCCTTATGCCAATACTCCTAAGGCCATACGCCACTATGCCAAGAGCCCTGAGACGATGGTGACCAATTGGCATACGCCTATACTCTGCATCCACGGGATGATGGACTACCGCATCCCTTACGAGCAGGGAATGGCCGCATTCAACGCCGCCCAGATGATGGGAGTGCCGAGCCGTCTGGTCATCTTCCCTGAAGAGAACCACTGGATACTCCGCCCGCAGAACTCACTCCTCTGGCACAAGGAATTCTATTCTTGGCTCGACAAGTGGTGCAAGTAAATTCCGGGAAAAAGCTTATATTTGCGGGATTTGGTTAGTAATGACAAGGTCTCTGAAGAACATAGCCTTCTTTCTTTTATTGCTCATCCACTTTTCCTGCACGAAAGATGGACGCGTCATCTACATTGAAGATCCGATAGAAAAAGATACCCGTCCCATAGTCTATTTCGTTTCCAAAAAAGGATCCCTTGGAGACATAGGATATGTAGACGCCCTGTACAGAGGAGTCGTACGTTCAACCAGCGACAACACTATGATGCTGTCGCTGGTTGAACTGCCTACGGACGAGACCAGCATAGACAACGCCCTGTCATATATGATAGAATATATGCAGGACGAGGGGAAGAACCGCAGGGCACTTGTAGTGATAGCCAACGATAACCTCGAACCTCTTCTGAGCAAATACAGCGACAAGATCAGTTCGGCTGACAACGTGGATTTTCTGCTCGCCGAGACAAACGACGACACGCTCCCCATCTACACGATGCGCCTCCCATCATACGGCGTTTATTATCAGGCCGGTATGATCACAGGACGGTGCCTTGCGGACATCAGCAAAGCTCTTATAATCTATGCCAACACCAATGAACTCAGCCTGCTGGATATGGGGCTCGGTTTCAGGGAGGGAATAGAGGACAGCGGAGCCGATATCGACTTGGCAGAAACTTATTTGACAGATAAATACGGCGGTTACGATGAAGCCGATTACGCCTACAAATCCTCGTATGAGATAGATGGGGCGTATAACCTGGTGCTTCCGCTTTGCGGCGGAACGTGCCAAGGCTATTTCAGATATAACAGAGAGAATCCCGGCCGCTTCTATACCCTGGGCGTGGATTCAGATATGCAGCACTACTCGCCAGACGTGCCGTTTTCCGTCGTAAAGCATATGGACAAAGCCATAGAGATGTGGATTACACGCTGGGGGAAAGGCGAGGATATGCCATCACATATGTCATTGGGGCTGTCGTCAGGATATATCGAGATAGTCGTATCCGATGCCTACTCCGGGGAAAATCTGTCCGAAGTGGCCCGTCAATGTTATCAGAGCGCATTGGAAAAGGAGGAAGAATATGAGAATCTCTAGAATCCTGCCCATACTCGGCGCAATAATCCTCATATCGGCATCCTGCGCGAAAGACAAATTCGTGCACGTCAGTGCGATAAGCACCGTCAAATATAAAATCGCCGTCGTGCTGCCCCTCGACGAGAGCGGAGAATATCAGACACGGCTGAAAAGCACCGTGGATTTCGCCCTGGAGAATATGCGCGGCGCGCAGAAATATCTGGCGGAAACAGGAGACAGCACGGCCGTCGATCTGGATATGGAGTGGTACGACGAAGACAGTGCAGATCTTGAAGAATTGGCGACAAGTCTCACCTCCAGAGAAGATGTGTTCCTTATCATAGGCCCGCTCCGTAACGAGAATGTGGATATATTCGCAAAAGCCTGCAAAATAGCCGACATTCCGCTGATAGTTCCGTGCGCGTCGAGCGAAAATATCATACGTCGATATGCGAACACCAAATCAGGAGACAAGGCGGATAAACCGTTCCTGTGGTCTCTTTGTGAAACGGATGTTAGCCAGAGTGAAGCCCTTCTTGCAAAGGCCTGGGAATCAGGAGCAAGCAACATAGCCCTGCTTACGCCGGACGATGACTACGGGCAGACATTCTACGAATGGATTCCCTTCCTCGCCACTGAATTGGGGCTTAAACTGAACAGCGAGAACACCCTGCAATATGGTGATGACGACTTGAAGGAGAAAGCGCAGAGGCTTCTTTGCTCAGGTGTCGATTGCGTGATATGCGCCGTAAGTTCGGCCACTGACGCTCAGAGCATACTTGAAGTAAAGTCTGCCATCAAAGGAAAAGTGCCACGCATCCTGTTTTCGAACGGCGCCTTGTCCGCCTATCTTCTGAGCCTTGGCGATCTGGCTGAAGGCGCGGAAGGAATCGCCCTTATGCCGACCCGTCTACAGGTTTTCAGATTGCATATGAGGAGCGGTTCGGATACTCTCCTGCAGGAGCCGAGGCCCAGGTATATGACGCAGTCCTTCTTTCCGGACTGGCCGCCTTTGTGAAACAGTATTCCAACACTCCCGCCACCACGAACGAGATTCTGACACAAATCACCTCCGTCGGTGACCAATCATATCCTGTATGGAACGAACTGGGATTACGCTCGCTTCTTGTGCTGATAAAGCATACCGGGACTTACGTGAAACTTGTGGGAGCAAGCGGAGTGCTCCGATTTGACGCCGAGGCCCAGACCAGTCTTCTGCAGAGCACCTACGTACACTGGACAGTTTATCAGGGCCGGTTCCTCACCATAGATTTCACAAGTTCGGACGGCAGCAACAGGACCGCATCCACGATGGCATCCTGGAACTGGAAGGCCAAAGTCTCCGAAGATATTGAAGATCAGGATTCTCCGGTTCAATATAAAGATCACGCAGACTCTTGGGCACTTCTGGTGCAAGGATCGTGCGGGTGGGAGAATTATCGCCATCAGGCTGATGTACTGAACGTGTATCAGCTGCTCAAGTCTCAGGGCTGGGACGACGGACATATCATTCTGGTCATCTCGGACGACATCGCCCATAACGAGAAAAACAAGTTCCCCGGGAAAGTGGCCACCTCCACTTACGGAGAGAACCTGTACGAGGACGCCGTGGTGGATTACAGCTCCGACACCCTGTCTGTCAGCGATATCCGGGACATTATGACCGGACGCAAGAGCGAGCATCTTCCTGTAGTCCTGGATACGGACGATCAGTCAAACGTGCTGGTATTCTGGAGCGGTCACGGATGTCTGAAATACACCAGAAAGTCGGACGGCTTCCTCTGGCGGGACAGCGAGATATTCTCGGATGCCGATCTCAGAGAGACTCTCACTGCTATGAACACTCAAAGCAGATATCGTAAGATGCTTATGCTTCTGGAGCCTTGTTATTCCAGAACAATGGCGTTGCAGGCTGATAATATTCCGGGAATTCTGAGCATAGCCAGCGCGGCGGAGAACGAATCGTCATTTGCAGACTTCCATTCCGCAGAACTTGGAACCTGGATGAGCGACCGCTTCACAAACAATCTGGTAAACACACTCTCAGAAAAGCCGGATCAGACCTATAAAGAATTATACGAATACTTATATACCCACACTCTCGGCTCACACGTTTACATAGAAAACTCCTTCTGGTTCGGAAACCTGTGCAAGACAAGCGCCGGAGAATTTATAATGAATGCAAATCAATAACGATAAAAAAGATGAAAAAGATCAGATTACATCACTTGATTGCCTTTGTCGCCATATTTGGTACAGCAGCCTTTTCTTCCTGCAAAAAGGACAATCCAATCACCACCTCGGACGAGGCCTATTACGAAATAATAGATCCTGAAGGCACAGTTATCAGCGCCCGTGACCTGGCCGACTCCATATTCGGCAAAGACGGGGCCAATGCCGATGAAGATATGAAGGAATTACGAGAGCAGTATCTTGCCGGCATAGAACGGAAAGAGGCCGAACTCTGTGAGGAACTTGGAATAAACGGAATCTCTATGGGATACAAAAGCTACAGCTACAAGTACTACTCTAAAGACCAGTTCGGACAGACCGTCCTTCTTTCCGCCAGAGTGGCGTGGGCTCAGTATTGGTGCTTCGGATGGCACAACCTTGACCCGGACAACCTCTACCTGTGGGAGCACTACACTATCACGAAAGATGCTCAGGCACCGTCAAACGACGGATCTACAGAGATGTTCATAATGGGAGACAACCTTATGATTATGCCTGACTACATCGGTTACGGAGTTTCGAAGGATCTCGTGCACCCTTATCTCAATCACGAAGTTACAGCCATCAATTCAATCGACGCCATAGAGCCGGGCATAGCCATCTGGAAAAAATACGGCAGCGGCGAGATGGAGGACGACTGGAAAATGTACGTGATGGGATGCTCACAGGGAGCAAGCAACGCACTGGCTGTACACAAATACCTGGAGACACACCCTGAGCTTTCAAACAAATACCGCTTCGACTATTCATACTGTTGCGCAGGCGCATACGACCCTGCCCTCACGATGGACACCTACTACAAATGGGGCAAAACCGCATATATCGGATCCATCCCTATGACTATCAAATCAATGCTTGCCTGCTATCCTAACGACATACTGACAGGCTGGCACGAGGAGGATTTCTATTGCGAGAAATATCTGAAGATCAAGCCGCAGGTGGATGAAATGCTGCGCAAGAAAGAACTGGACGCCACGGAACTGAACAAGAAGATAAAAGAACTGTTGGGAACGGACGACCCTCAATTGAGCGATGTCCTCAGCGAGAAGGCGCTCAACAAAGAGTCACCATTGGCTGAGAACTTCTTCAAATGTCTGGAACTCAACAACCTCACTAAGGGATGGACGCCAAGCCATATGATCAAGCTCTACGCTTCTGAAGACGACGATATCGTGCCTTATGCCAATACTGAGGCCGTCAAGAATGCATTTGGAAACAATGTCTCCGTGTTCCATAGTTATTGGGCCGGACACGTCACCACCTGCTACAAATGGTACGGCACCTTCCTGCTCATCAACGGTTGGTAGCAGATAGGGGTCGACATTCCCTCCCCCCCCACACAAATAAATCTCAGCCAAAATGCGACTTTTTAGTTGGTTTTGGCTGAGATTCTTTATAATAATACGAATAATTCTTTAATTACCAATGACTTAAATATTAACCCATACATTCAGGAATCTCAGCCAAATTGCAACACTTTCATCGGTTTTGGCTGAGATTCTGTTATAAAGGCACAATGACCGATTGTTGTCGGTCCTGTATTTAAGAAACCTATAAGCTCCGGATGTATTTTTCCGGCAGAGCCTCCGGGACGGTCTCCAGGCGGGCGATGTTGTTGAACACGAAGGTCCGTTTCTGCGCAGTGCTCGCACGCAGCGAAATAGCATCTTTTGAAAACCGGAAGATCACGGATGTGCCAATGAGTGTGGTGTAGGGCACATCCGTGATCTTTGGCCACGTTTCTAAAGGGGGCATAGGATCGGCAATATGCCCTGTAGGCCCTTCTGGGCTTGATTGGCGATCTTCCGGTTTTCGGAAAAATGTTTGTTAAGTAATGATGAAAAAATAAGTTGGTAAAATTTTGTAAAGGATTTTTGTAGATAAATTTGTTTGTGAAGAAGGAGCGTACCGGGGTACGTGACTGATGAACAAATG
>CAVHGF010000043.1:0-18957 GCA_963635625.1 Treponemataceae bacterium
CGCCGAAATAATAATCACTCTTAGCCGGATTATTGTAATACTTGTTATATGTCCCGTCATTTATCGAAAACGAAAACGCGGACGAGTCTATCTGCCCGCTGTTTTTCATTGAATAAATGGTTACTCTATAATCCGTAACCATCTTTTTACTGCAACTGCTGTTTACTTTTACTATCTCATCTATTCCATCACCGTTCACGTCCAATACTTCCGCTACCTGGAACCCGTCTCCGACCTCAACGAAACTGCAATCGAAACCGTATGAGCCGCGACTGTTGATCTGTATTTTAGTATCAGACGGATATCTGCTTCCATATTTATAATAATTTTTGAACCATACGGTACGTTTCCCAATGATACCGTAATTGGGATAGCTAGGCAAAACAACCAGTCCATCGGACAGTTTGTCTGAACGGATCTTTCCACGTTTATACAACAACGTCACATCTGATGACTTTACATAGGCTATTGGCGACAACAAACCATACGGAGTCTTTGTGAATCCGGGCTGTTCAACGGGTACGGACAAATCGATTCCATACTCAAATTCTACAGGTGGCAAACTTTCTGATATACTGACATAATCTATCTTTTTCAACAGACTTACATAATCCTTATATTCTTGAGTCAACGTATATCTGCATAGAGTCGACGTGCCACTTTTTATGGTTATTGTTCTCAACAATAACTTATTCTGCTTGATAACCTTTCCGGCCACTGCATTTTTATAAGGAGAGCTGTCGTGTCTCAGCAAACTTGAGTATGCAAATATGACCTTCGCATCTATTCCATAAGAAATGGAATGTATATAATACGCACCGTCGTTCAGAGCATATTCAAAGGTCATTTTATTGCCCTCTATATCTTCATATTCCGTGAGCGGATACTCTGTCTGACTCTCATAATTATTTTTATACCCGAATATTGCCTTGCTCCCGTCCGGATATAAAACATCAAAATACGCAGCCGTGCCATATGAATTCTGATGCCTGTGAATCTGTATGTTACCCTTTGAAGTAGCAAGCTCGTATCCCTTCATCAGATTTTCCGACTGAACTATTGGCACGCCATCCAATGAATATACCGCCGTGACATCTGAATACGATGCCGCCATCTGGGTGTTTTCATAAAATAATGTCTTGCTTCTTACCCTTATGGATGAAATTCCAGAAATGCTCCATCCATATCCCGCTATCCCGTTACCGAACTGGCTGTTATACACAAGCGCAATATCAGGAACAAGATGATAACCGGGCACCGTCTGTATAGGCACGGAATATGATTTACCTCCCGTCGGTGTCACTCCCCGTTGAATGGGAATAGCGCCAACGGCATATTTGGACAGTTCATCCGAACTTCTTTTTCTGATTTTGGTAATCTCCGGACCTATTTTATCCACTGGCTCTATCGAGGATACCTGCATCTCTGCAGCGCTGGCTCCTATCAATAAAGAAGGCTCCTGCGCACGAAAAACATATTTGACTTCCCGGGTATTCTTCCCTGAATCAGTTACGATACTGTCCCTGCGGGGCTCGCTGACGTAATACTTCTGAGCCCGCGAAATAGTTTGATTCGCAAATAAAAGAAAACAACTGGCGATTATCAATCTGCAGTGCTTCATAGTGCTATGTGGTTATCGTTTCGCGGCTAAGGTATACATTATTTGCCTAAACGCAAAAATATTTACCTGTCAGGTATAACGAAAACCTATTTGCCTTGAGGGGAGTTCTGAGTGTCGGTTTCAGCTTTCTGCAGAGGGGTGGCGGTGTAGCCGAGTTTCTGAATGCTTTTCTGAAGTTTTTCCACCGATGTCTTCTTGGCATCGTAAATGATGGTTACCTGCTTGGTCTTCTCATCTATCTTGACATCCATAACGCCCTTTTCGAACGAGATGTTCTCATTCACTTTCTCGGCGCATTTGTGGCAATGCATATCCGTCTGAAAAACCACGGTGGCCTTTTCTTTCTTGCCTCCGGCATAGCAAGTAAAGGTAACTCCCAAGAGGATAGAAATCACAAGCAATAGAATCTTTTTCATATTATTCTGTTTTCCAAATTGTTAAACGTATTCCCAAATATATTCTCCTTCCCATCAGCGGACCCCAGACGCAACTTGCGTCAAACGACGGACTGAAAGGATCGTCCGCACCGATTATGGGGTTCTTCTGAGTGTAGTCCGTAAGGTTTTCCCCGCCCAAATATACATCGAAACCTTTGAATCTGCGCGTTATCTGGGCATAAAGAAGCGGATATGCCGGAGAATACCCCGACGGATAATCAGATTGCATAAACTCCCACACCCGGCAAGGGCCATTGACTGAAGCCGTGAAATCGAAAATCCATTTCCTGAGATTCGTGGCATACTGAAGATTGAGCACGCCCTTGTACCTGCCTGTCATAGGTTTCTCTTGAAGTCCGCGTCCGTCATACTGCGTACGGGCATCTGTATATCTTCCGGTAAGAGTGACAGTGAACCTTTCTATCGGCTCAGCACTGAAATCGACCTGAAAATTGTCAGTATATGAATGAGGAGTAACATAAAACGATATTACTCCCGGAGCAATATCGTAATCAGCTACCATCTGTGAGTTGAATTCAGTCCTGAAATAATCAAAACTCAAATAAGTCCTGCTCCCTTCAGAAAAAGGAAGATACCACGTGAGACTTCCTCCCATTGTCCACGACTCCTCGAGCGGATGCTCCGTAATGGAACCGACAAGCGTCTTCGAGGTTGAGAGTACTCCGATGTTGTCTATCAGAGGAGTTGAGTACCTTATGCCTCTGCCCATATTGGCCCGAAGAACGACACTTTCCACGGGAGCGTACTTGATCGTAAGACGGGGAGAGAGTTTCACGCCCTCGTTATGATAGTATTCTGCACGAAGACCCAATATCGAAGAAAATACGTCGCCTCTGTGATAAGTATACTCCCCGAACGCTCCCGCGCAGTTCAATATGGTGGACAGACTCCCTGCCGCTCCAGGCATCAGTTCATCATAGTAATCGAAGGTGTCGGAAAGCCCGAGGGTGTATTTATGTTCGGGGCTCAATTCTCTCTGATAAAGCAAATTGACAAATCCGCTGTGCTGAAGGGCGTCATAAGTTCTCAATCCGAAAGAGGATCCCATATCTTGAAGAGAATAGTCCGCCACCAGAGCTATGGAATTGGCGGCGTCATCCCCCAAAGGGTATCCCACTTTAAGATAGGCATCCAGACTGCGGTTGAAGATGTCCGTCTTCCACAGGTTTTCTGAAGAACCTTCCTTTTCCATCTGTCCTCCCTGCCGTCTGTCCTGAATGGCACGCACCCCGAAACGCACCTGCACACCTTCGGGATCAAAATACAGCCACCTGTTCGAAAAGGCGAACTGAAGCGAACGGGGATCGTCCATAAAGCCGTCTGTATTCATATCCATCGGGTTACGGTTGGCGTCCACGTGAGCAAGCATCACGGTACTCCACTTGTCACCGAACTGAAGGGATGAGACGGCATTGACATCGAACTTGCCGTCCTGCATAACTGAGGCGTGCAGAAAAAGAGGCTTTTCGTCGGTGGGTTTGCGATGTTCCAGATTAATCTGACCCGTCATCGATTCCACTCCGTTGATAACTGAACTGACGCCCTTGCTGACCTGAATCGACTCCAGCCATTGGCCCGGAACATAGGAAAGGCCGAATGGAGCGCTCAAACCGCGCATCACAGGCCGGTTCTCATCCAGCATCTGGGTATAGATGCCGCTCTGACCGAGAAGGCGTATCTGACGCGCCCCGGTGACTGCATCCGAATAGCCGACGGATACGCTGGCAGAGTTTTCGAAGCTCTCGGCCAAATTGCAGCAGGCCATCTTGCCAAGACCTGCGGAAGAAATCACCTCCGCCTTGATATCCTTTCCCTTAGGAATATAACTTCCTGCCACATCAGCACTTACAACCGCCGTCTGAAGACTGTCACGCATTTCTGAGTACTTAAAAGTCGTGTCCACCTGCGCAAAGGATGGGAAAGCCCATAAAAGAAGCGCTATGCAAAGAATCGGTCTTTTCATCTCCGTCATTTCTACCGCTATTTTATTTCTTTTTTACTAACCGGATGCAAAGATAAAGGTTAAAAACTTGTCAGCTTTATAAGATTGGCAGAATTATTTGCAAAAATATCCGATCCTGTGCCGTCCGACAAATAAAAACGGCTGGCAAGGACAATCCCCGTCAGCCGTAAATAAATTGTTTTCAACCAATTAGAAGTAAAAACGGAGAGCTACTGAAGCTGAACCGAAATCTACGCCGAAAATACCGGTAGTTGTTGACTGTGTCTTATCATCCTTATCCTTGATCTTCACTGCATTGTAGTAAAGATTGGCTACATCCACACCCAGAGCGATGGACTTGTTGAATCTGTATTCAAAGCCCAGGAAGGTGAGATTAGCGCCGAACCCTGTGTATGAGGATGACTTGGATACGGTTGTGGTTGTGCCAAGAAAGGGAACTGATTCTGTCCATGTCCGTGTCTGTGATCCGAAAAGGACATTCAGATTGAATGAAGGAACATAGTAGAAATTGTTGGCAAGCTGAACATAATATGCCGCATTAGGTGAGATAGCGAATACGGGTGTCTTGGTATCTCCCTCATTGGAAAGAACATAACCGAGATCCGCACCTACCTTGAGGTTATCCATTACAAAATAACCTGCACCGGCGTAAAGGTTAAAATTGGTTCCGAGTGAACTTTTTCCGGTGTTTGAATTGTCTCCTGACTTAACTGTCGTGCTGACTGAACCTGCAGAGAGTCCGAGTGTACCCTCTACGAAGAAATCGCCCTGTTTCTGAGCGAAAGCTGCTACAGAAGCAAAAAGAAGAGCTGCTGCTACAATTGTTTTTTTCATGATTTTAAAAATTTTGTAAGTGTGTTTCTATTTTTCCGGCCACGCTGCACGCGGCCCTTATTCCATCAACTGCAGATGAGACTATGCCACCTGCATAACCTGCTCCTTCTCCGCAAGGGTACACCCCTTTCATAGACACATATTCCAATGTATCCGGGTCCCTGGGAATACGTATCGGAGAGGATGTGCGGGACTCCACTCCCAAAAGAAGCGCCTCCTGAGTGTAATACCCGTTTATCTTCACTTTCGGAAAGGCCTGTCTCAGACGCGAAGACACCGCACTTGGGAGCGCGAGATGCAGCGGGGCGCTCACCGCCCCCGGGTGATAGGAAGTGGCGGGAAGATCGGACGAAAGACGTCCTTTGCAAAAATCCGTCATCCTCTGAGCGGGTGCCGCGAGAGGATGTACCCCGCTGCCCGCTACGCTTTGAGCGCAGGCATACATACTTTTCTCGACTCCCTGCTGAAAATCAAGAAGCCGGAAAGCGGAATCCCCCGGGATATCGTCCGGTTCTATCTGAACCACCACGCCGGAATTGGCCCAGCGGGAAGAACGGGAAGAGTTCGACATACCGTTGAGAACAACTGTCCCGTTCTGTGTCGAAGAAGGTACGAGAAGACCACCTGGGCACATACAGAAAGAAAATACTCCCCTGCCATCCACTTGCTGCACAAAGGAATACTCCGCCGTGGGATATCCTTTTCTCCAATGTCCGCGGTATTGGGACCTGTTTATCAATTCCTGCGGATGCTCAACCCTGACACCCAGCGCGAAGCCCTTGGCCTGAAGTTCTCCTCCGGCGGAGGAAAGCATCTCGTAGACATCCCTTCCGGAATGTCCGCTGGCAAGTATCACAGCCCTGGCGCAGTAGGAAGATCCGTCGGCGCAAGACACTTTTTTTAATCCGCAATCGTCGGTAATCGAAATGACACGGCTGTCGAAATGATACTCTCCGCCGTGTTCCATTATGCAATGCCGTATATTTTCAACTATGGCAGGAAGCTTGTCCGAGCCGATATGTGGATGTGAATCCATAAGAATATCCTCACTGGCACCGAACTTCACGAACTGATGGAGAACTTCCCTGTTGTCTCCCCTCTTGGAAGATCGAGTGAAAAGCTTGCCGTCCGAGAAGGTGCCGGCACCACCCTCGCCATAACAATAATTCGAGTCAGGATTGACTTTCCCATCCAGAGAAAGTGCCGCGAGGTCTCTCTTGCGTGCGTGCACGTCCTTACCTCTTTCCAGAATGACAGGTTTGAGACCTGACATAAGAAGCCTCAAGGCCGCGAACATCCCGGCAGGACCGGAGCCCACCACAATCACGCTCTCGGCATTATGAACATCCTTATACTCAGGCAGAACATAAGATCCGGACTCCGCAGCGGAATAAATCTCGCAATGATATCTGTACAAAGGTTCCCGTCTGGCGTCTATGCTTCTTTTCACAACCACATCCGCAGAAGAGTCGTGCATCTGCGAGCGCAACTTCTCTCTGACTTGTTCATAAGTTAAATTATGGTCTAATCCGGTTGTGAATTCGTATATCTGCATTGACTAAAAATCCGCGATTCGGGAAACAGGTGCGACATCAAGCGGGCATCTCTCTCCGTTAAGATAATGGAAATACCCGGCGATGGCTATCATAGCGGCATTATCCGTAGTGAATTTGAATTCCGGCAGGAACACTCTCCATCCGCATTTTTCTCCCTCTTCCACCATTCGTGTGCGGAGTCCGCTGTTGGCTGACACTCCTCCGCCTATGGCTATATCCTTTATGCCTGTCTGCTTGGCCGCCTTAATCAGCTTATCCATAAGGATATCGATGAGCGTTTTCTGGAACGAAGCGCAGATGTCGGCCTTGTTTTTCTCCATAAACTCAGGGTCAAGGGCCATCTCGTCCCTGACGAAGTAAAGAAGAGAAGTCTTCACTCCGCTGAAACTGTAGTCCAATCCCGGAATATGAGGCTTGGCGAAGGTAAACTTTGACGGATCTCCCTGCTTGGCAAGCCTGTCAATGACCGGACCTCCCGGATAGCCGAGTCCCATCATCTTCGAACACTTGTCGAAGGCTTCGCCCACGGCATCATCTATGGTAGCGCCAAGTATCTCGAAATCAAGAGGTGAATTGACCTTTACGATCTGCGAATTGCCCCCTGACACCAGAAGCGAAAGAAACGGAAACGAAGGCTCGCGGACAGGAACGCCTTCCTGACGCACAAAACCTGCCAATATATGTCCCTGCAGATGATTGACCATAACCAAAGGAATATTCAGAGACAGGGCCAGCGCCTTGGCAAAAGACGTCCCTACAAGAAGCGACCCCAACAATCCCGGTCCTCTGGTGAAAGCGATGGCAGTAAGATCCGAAGCCTTTATTCCGGCTCTGCCGAGCGCTTCGCTCACCACCGGAACTATATTCAGTTCGTGTGCACGCGACGCCAACTCAGGAACTACCCCGCCATAAGAGCGGTGCACATCCTGACTTGCAATGACGTTCGAAAGAAGCACCCTGTCCGAAATGACCGCAGCTGAAGTGTCATCACAAGACGACTCTATTCCTAAAATAATATCTGCCATAACAGCCCACAAAAATAGGAATTTTTTTACTAAATTTGAGCCCTTATGCGCAAGAAAAGAATCAGAAAGATAATCACGCGAATTCTGGAGCTTATAGTACTCAGCCTCGGAATAGGCCTGTTACTTCTCCAGACTCCTTTCGTGCAGACCAAATTGGCGCATAAGGTCACGCAGCTGGCGGAAAAGCACCTCGATGCCGACCTGCATTTCTCCGCCATCAAGTTCGCTCCGTTCAACACCCTGATAATAAAAGATCTGGCCATCATAGACAGGCACCCCGTGGGCGACATCGACACGGTGATGGCCGCCAAGCACATCTCCGCGACATTTTCCCTCAAAGGACTGTTGGCAAAAAAGGGCGGCGTGCACATAGACAGGCTCAGAACCAAGGATTTCGACCTCTACCTCGTCATCTATGACACCACGGCGCGCGGATACACGAACAACATAGCTTCCATCTTCAATGCCAAGCACCACGACAGGGACACCCTGCAGACTTTCCCGGACCTTTTCTCGATCAAGCGTGCGGACGTGGACAATTTCCACTACAAGATGGTAATTCTGACCGATTCGGATTACAACTACAAAGGCCACGGCATCAATTGGAAAGACCTTGAAGTATGGGCGGATACGAGAGGCCACGACATCAATTTCGTGGACAGCAGATGCCGTTTCGACGTGGATTGGGTGAGAGCGAGGGAGAAATGCGGATATTCATTCTGGGGGGCAGGTCACTGCATAACAGGACTTGGCCTTACGGAAGTGACAGATACAAGAATAATCGATTCCTGGTCAAATATTTACCTGAAGCGCTACACTATGGGCTATGAAAAAGATTCTGACTGGGGCGACTTCCTGTACAAGATAAGACTTGGCGCGGACGCCTCCGCAGCCCCGCTCAGTCTCAAGACCGTAAGCATCTTCTCAGGCATTTTCAAAGACTCCCCCATCCTTATGGACGTGGAAGCGCTCAAACTGGACGGCCCCGTGAACAGTATGAACATCACACAGGCGAGTTTTACGGACCGTTACAGCGGCGTAAAAGCAAACTTGTCTCTTGATTATAAGGATCTTCTCTCCCTACAGCATACGGAAGTGGACCTGGTTTCGAAAGAATTCCGTTTCACCCCGGGCGGGGTAAGCAAATTCGTGTCAGCCTTTCTGAAAGATACGGAACTGGACTTCAGCGCCTGCCCCGAGAGCGTAAAAGCCGACCTGAAAGGTGAAATCAACGGACCGCTCAACGATATGCAGGCCAATCTCAACCTGACCAGCAACATCGGAGACATAAACATATCCGCCAAAGCCAAAGACCTGATAAAACAGGACAGCGCCCTGTCATACGAAGGTGAAATCAACCTGGACAAAGTGGATCTGGCCAAAGCAGGACTTGGGAAGCTGTTCGGAAGGACATCGCTCTCCCTGCAGAGTTCAGGAAAATTAGGAGGAAAGGACCGCCTGATGGACATGCGGCTGAACAAACTGGACATCAACGAGTTCACCATCAACAATTACACTTATGGCAACATAGACGGAAACGGATACTTCAGGGACAACACTTTCACCGGCAACCTGAGGTGTAACGACCCGAGCCTGAATTTCATACTCGGAGGCAGTTTCTCCCTTTCCAGCCAAAGCAAGAACTCGATATACAAGTTCAACCTTGCGCTCGGATACGCGGACCTGATGGCTATGAACATAGACAAAAGGCCGGGCACCTCCACGCTCTCCACCGCTATGAATTTCAGTTTCCGCAACACGGACAAACACGCTCTGATAGGTGACGCCACCGTCTCGAAGCTGACCTACACCGACCAGAAGGGCACGCACAACATAGGAGACATACTCTTCGCCTCAGTCACGGACCACGAAAAGATAAGAATCAATCTCCGTTCCGCCTTCGCCGATCTCACATATTCCGGAGACCCGGATCTGTCAACCCTTCTCAACCATATACTGAACAACACCATAGGCCAATACCTGCCTTCGCTTATGCCTGAGGAGAAGCCTACGGAAAAAGGCCGCAATTTCGAGAGCCAGATCATCATCAAGGATACAAAAGAGGTATTGAGCTTCCTTCGTAAGGACATACTCATCGCCCACGGCACACAGGCCCAGCTCAGTATGGCACCCTCAGGAGAACTTAACGGAACATTCTCATCCAACGGAGTGCGTTACGAGAACAATATCTTCCGCGGTCTCGAAGCCAGAATACAGTCACAGGACAGCACCATTCTGGTAAACGCGGGGATAAATGAGATAAAAACCGGTACCACAGGGCTGAAAAAGGCGCGTCTTAACATAAAAGCCGAGTCAGACAAGACCTGTATGCAGATTTCCGCCATAGACATACTCAATAAAAACATATCGCTTTTCCTGAATATGGACTCTGTCTTCTCCAGAGAAGAGAACCACGACCTGAAGATCTACTCGACATTGGGCAATTCCTTCATCAACCTGGACGGCAGTCTCTGGACCTGCTCTCATCCGAACATTACATATAAGGAAGGATTCCTGAACATCGATAATTTCAGGATCTTCCACGACGGCCAATCCCTGGAGCTGCACGGATCGGCGAGCAGACACTATCCGAGCGAATTGGCATTGAACATAAGGGACATAGACCTGTCTGTAGCCAATCTCTTCCTTGACAGTGAAATCGCTCTGGCAGGGCTTCTGAACGGATTCGTGAATCTGCGCACCCCGCTCAAGACCAATATGGGTCTGCAGGCGGAGCTGAATTGCAGCGACGTCTCAATAGGCAAAGCTTATGCAGGAGCCGTCACCCTCGACGCACATCTGGACGATGAAGACGACCTTCTCAAATTCAGCCTTGCCAACTCCCCTGTCGCAGGGCAGAACGCATTCAAAGTGGACGGCAACTACAACTCGCTTTCCAAGTATCTCAATGCGCGGGCCACGTTCAACGATTTCAACCCTGGCATAGCCCAGAAAGCGCTTGCCTCATATTGCAGCGCTCTTGACGGACACATCAACGGAAAAATCACAGCTTCGGGACCTGTATCCGAGCTCAGCATAAGAAGCAACGACTTCCGACTGACAGACGTGAATCTCACCCTTGTTCCGACGGGAGTCAGCTACACGCTCAACGCAGATGCCAGATATGACGAAGAAGGCGTCATAATCGACAGGCTGGATATAAAAGACACACACGACGGGCACGCCCTGTTGAGCGGACGTCTTGGAGATATGTCTCTGCATCTGAACAGATTACGCGTTCTGGACAAGGCATCAGGGGACTATAACGGCACTCTCGCACTTAACGGGGATATCTTCCTCTCTGCCAAGGACCTGTCCCATATGAGCATAGATGCCAATCTATCCAATGCCGGAAGCGGAAAAATCAATCTGGTGCTCTCCGGGAAGAACAACAAGAGCAGTGAAATCCTGCAGTTCAAGGAGAAAGAAGAGGAAGAAGATGAACTGGAACAGCGGTTCACGCTCACATCTCCGAGCGGCACTTCGCAAATAGACGCAAAATGCCGTTTCTCCGTAAATCCGGGTCTCGAACTTAACGCCATCCTTGATCGTGAAGGAAGCAATTCACTCAATGTCAGCGGGGACGGCGTCATCACTGCGGATCTCAACTCCAAATCCGGAGCGCTCAACCTCGGAGGCAACTACAACATAACTGAAGGGAAATACCATTTCTCCGCCATAGGATCCCTGATAGCCAAGGATTTCAATATCCAGGACGGCAGTTCGCTGACTTTCGCCGGAGACGTGATGGACACCGAACTGAACATATCCGCAGTACATTCCTTGAAGACATCACTTGGCGTGCTGATTTCGGATACTACTTCCGTAGCAACCAGAAGGCTTGTAAACTGCGGAATCAAGATTTCAGACAAAGTGCGTAATCCGCAATTGGCCTTCTCGATAGATGTGCCTGACCTTGATCCTACCACCAAAGCTCTTGTAGACAGCGAATTGAATACTGAAGACAAGGTTTCGAGACAGTTTCTTGCGCTTGTCGTGCTGGGATCCTTCATCTCGGGGGATCAGAACGGCGTGGTCAACAACAATTCCGGATCCAACTTCATCTACGGAAACCTGGCATCCCTGATGTCAGGACAGCTGAATACCATAATGCAGAAATTCAACATCCCAGTGGACCTGGGTCTGAGTTACCAGCAGACGGATTGGGGAAACAACATAATGGACGTGGCGGTGTCCACGCAGCTTTTCGACAATATGGTGTCCGTGAACGGCTCCGTGGGGAACCGCAATTACAGTTCCACCAGCAGCGGAGAGAATATGGTCGGAGACCTGGATATAAACATCAAGCTGAACAAGTCCGGTCATTTCAGGCTCAATCTCTTTTCCCACTCCGCTGACGACTACACGAATTATCTGGACAACAGCCAGCGGAACGGTGTCGGTCTGTCGTACCAGATCGAGTTCAACAGTATCAGGAGTTTCTTCAAATCCCTGTTCAAGAAAGAAGACGACGCGATGGGTCTTGTCCCTTCAAAGAAAATAGTGATCGAAAATGAATAAAGGCAAATTATACTTGATCCCTTCCCCGCTGAGCGATGCTCCGGTCAGCGATGTGATTCCTGAAGGAGTCCTCTCGCTGCTCGGGCATATAAAAAAGTATGTGGTGGAAGAAGAAAGGACCGTACGGAGATACCTCTCCCGTGCCGGCCTGAAGGGCCATATAGACGAACTTACATTCCGCACCCTCAACGAACACAGCACCCCGGAAGAAATAGAAGGTCTGCTTGATTTGTTTACAGACGGGCAGGATGTCGCTCTGATAAGCGAAGCAGGACTACCTGCCGTAGCCGACCCGGGTGCCGCGCTCGTGGCTCTGTGTCACAAGAACGGAATAGATGTGCTCCCGATGGTAGGGCCGTCCTCTCTTATGCTCGCTCTTATGGGAAGCGGTCTCAACGGCCAATCATTTGCCTTCAGAGGTTATCTTCCGGCCAAAACACCTCAACGGCGTGCCGCGATAAAGGATGCGGAAAAGATATCGGGATCACTTTCCCAGAGCCAGATTTTCATAGAGACTCCTTACCGCAGCGACGCTCTGTTCCAAGACCTTCTCTCTTGCCTGGACGCTTCCACCCTTCTGTGCGTGGCGGTCAATCTCACGTCCGAGAACCAGTACATAAAGACTCTTCCCGTCCATTTATGGAAAAAGGAGAATCTCACCATAGGCAAACAACCCACGGTCTTTATTTTTCTGAAATGAAAGGATTGCTTGAACTTAAGGGGATGAGATTTCACGCCTTCCACGGATGCCTGGACTTTGAAAGAGAGGCCGGTGGCGAATACGAAGTGGATTTCAGCGCAGAGATTGGATCGGAAGATGATTGGATCAAAGATGAATTGGCAAGTACGCTCAATTATGCGAGAATCTATGACATAGTGTCCTCGCAGATGTCTAAGCCGTCGAATCTCATCGAGAACGTGGCCGGACGCATCTTTCACGCCATAGAGGAGGAATTCGGATGGCTGGAGCATTTCAGCATAAGTTTAAGCAAACTTAACCCTCCTGTGTCAGGGCCTGCGGACAGGGCACGAATAACTTTAAAGAAATGAAAATCGCATTCTTGACTCTTGGCTGCAAATTGAATTACGCCGAGACATCCTCATACGAAAGGGCATTCAAAAAAGCAGGACTGGAAGTGGTCGGACACAAGGAAAAGGCGGACCTGTATCTGATAAACACCTGTTCTGTCACTGCCACATCCGACGCCAAATCCAGAAACGTCATACGCAAGATGCACAGGCAAAACCCTGAGGCCAGGCTGATTGTATGCGGATGCAGCGCACAGCTTCGAAAAGAAGAGATAAAAAACATAGAGGGCGTGTGGAAAGTGTTCGACTGCAAGGAAAAATCCAACATAGTTCCCGTATCCCTGAGAGACCTCAACATAGGGTGCGACGCACAGATCACTGACGGCGACACCTTCGGGGCCTACAGCAGCGGAGAAAGGACGCGAAGTTTCCTGAAAGTTCAGGACGGATGCGACAACAGATGCAACTACTGCACCGTGCCGCTCGCCAGAGGAGGCAGCCGTAACGTTCCCATCTGCGAGTGCGTGCGTATGGCTCGGGAAGTGGCGGAGCTCGGAGTCAAGGAGATAG
Organism: Treponemataceae bacterium; assembly: GCA_963635625.1. Lineage (GTDB taxonomy): Bacteria > Bacteroidota > Bacteroidia > Bacteroidales > UBA932 > Cryptobacteroides. Next base: position 13,578 of record CAVHGF010000043.1, read on the forward strand.
TAATCACCGGAGTCAACACGGGAGATTTCGGGAGGAGCACGGGGGAAAGTTTTCTGAATCTTCTCAAGGCTCTCAATGATGTGGAAGGCATTCAGAGATACCGCATCTCAAGCATTGAGCCAAATCTTCTGAGCGAGGAGATAATAGACTGGATAGCAAGCGGGACCAAATTCCAACCGCATTTCCACATCCCGCTTCAGTCGGGCTGCGACAGCATACTTTCCGCTATGGGACGTCACTACACGACGGCATTCTTCAAAAACAGGATTGATTACATCCGTAAAAAGATGGGAGACGGCGTGTTCATAGGGATAGACGTTATGGTGGGGCTTCCGGGCGAAAGCGAGGAGCTTTTCAGGCTGACGTACGACTTCCTCTCGGAGTTGCGTCCTGCATTCATCCACATCTTCCCTTACTCCCAAAGGCCGGGGACACCTGCGGCGGATTTCGACGGCCAAGTAAGCGAGGAGAAGAAAAAAGAGAGGGTGCACATATTGGAAGACCTTTGTGTCAGACTGCATACGGAGTTCGTGGAATCCCAAAAAGGGTCGCGCGCCGAAGTGCTTTTTGAATCCAAGGAGAAAGGCGGTATGATGAGCGGATATTCCGGAAATTACATCAAAGTGACCAGACCTTATGACCAGGCTCTGGTAGGAAATATAGTGGAAGTGACATTATGAAAACCACTCTGACATTTTTAGGGACGGGAACATCACAAGGAGTTCCGGTAATAGGGTGCGAGTGCGACGTGTGCAAGAGCGCTGACCCCAAGGACAACAGACTTCGTTCCTCCGCATTGGTGAAATATGGCGACATCACCATCCTGGTGGATTGCGGTCCGGATTTCAGATATCAGATGCTTCGTGCCGGCGTGAAACACCTGGACGCAGTTCTGCTGACGCACAATCATAAAGACCACACGGGAGGACTTGATGACCTGAGGGCGTTCAATCTCCTGGAGCATAAGCCGGTCACCATCTACTGCGAGGAGTACGTGGAAGAATCTCTGCGCCGTGAGTACAGCTACGCCTTTACAGATCACCACTACCCCGGAGTACCGGAATGGGGGATTAAAAGGATTAACGGCTCCACTTCCTTCAAGGTGGAAGCGAATGACAGCCTGCCTACCCTCGTGTGGGAAAGCGGAGTTGGATACCATAAGGAAAAGGCGGAAGGATCTTCCGGCAGGAAACCTGTTGAGGTCATCCCTATACAGGGCTACCATAACGAGATGAAAACTTTCTCCGTGCTCGGCTTCAGGTTCGGACGGATAGCCTATCTGACCGATATGAAATGCCTCGCGGACGGTGAGCTGGACAAACTGCGTGGCTTGGACGCAGTAACACTCAACTGCGTGGGGTTCAGGCCGCATCATTCGCACTTCAATCTGGATCAGGCGATAGGAATGGCGCAGAAGATAGGGGCCAAGAACACTTACCTCACACACTTGGCGCACGCCCTGGGCACACACGTGCAGCTTGAAAGCCTGCTTCCCGAAGGAGTCCACGCCGCCTACGACGGCCTTACAATAGAGGCGGAAGACTAAAAAACCGAAAAAGACCGGTCGCAATGATCGGTCTTTTTCGTGTGGTGCCACCGAGAATCGAACTAGGGACACAAGGATTTTCAGTCCTTTGCTCTACCAACTGAGCTATGGCACCATCTTTTGGGAATGCAAAGATAACAAGTTAATTTAAATTTGCAAAATTTTTAAGAAGTTTTGCTATCTAGAACTTATATACCGCTCTGAGCATACACGACACGGGAGCCTGCGGGAAAAGACCCTCATCCTGGCTGAAAGTATTCTCCGTCACGAAGAAATATCTTGCCACCCAGGCATTGGCGCTGTACTTGGCATTCAGAAGATTATCGACATACACTCCCAGCTGAAGGGAATTCCCTTCCCTGAAGTGCAGCGTGTGGCTGATCGACGCGTCGGCGACGAAATACCCCGGAAGGCTGCGTTCATCGTTTCCCGTGTTGTCCCAATACTGCTTTCCGACATATTTGCCGTTAAGCGAAAGTTGCAGGTCAGAGAGCGGAGAGTAATAAGCGAACGGATTGACATTCAGGCTCAACGCCCCTATCAGAGCAGGCGAAAGAAGAATGGCGGTGTTCTCATACTTTTCATCCAATTGGCCTACAAGATTCCAGTCATTCATATTGTCATACTTGCTTACATAAGCGTGAAATTCGCGTATGCGGTTATCGCTCACGGTCAGGTTGCCGCTTAAAGATACAACAGGACACGGACTCCACGCCGCTGTGAGTTCGACTCCCCTTCTCCACGCACGTCCCACGTTCTCCTTTATGGCATAACCCGAAGACGAGAGTTTTCCGGTCTCCAGAAGCATATCCCAATACTCCATAGCATAGAGGTTCACTCCTGCGGCAAAGGTCTCTCCCTTATATTCGTATCCAATCTCAAGGTCAAGCATCTCCTCGGGACGGAGTTCGGATTTCTCTACTCCGGCGTTATTGCTTTCGATAACTTCCTTTATATCACTGCGTCCCGGCTCGCGATGTCCGAGCGCAGCGCTGACATACGCTTTGTGACCGGCGGCAGGAGTGAAAGTAAGACCTGCACGCGGATTGAAAAATCCCCAACGGGTGGAATATGTAAGGTCTGAAAACTCATCGTCTATTCCACTCATATCCAGAGTCACAAGCCTGTACTGGAGGTCCAGATAAGCGGTAAGGGAAGATGCGAACGAATATTCCCCGCGGGCAAATGCCGAAAAGTCCTTTTTCAGACCGCGGTTTCTGTACCATTCGTGATCAAGATCTCCCATAAGGCTGCACCATTTGACATTACCGTAATGGTCTCCGTCATAAAGCGAAGCGCTCACGCCCGCATCCATCTTCAAAGCGTCCTTCGAATAGCGCAGAGAAGAATTCACAACATAATAATCTGAAGCGGCCCATTTGTTCGTGATGAAATCGCCCTTCTTGTATGACACGCCATCTATGACCACAGGCGAGGAAAGACCGTATTTGCTAAGTTTCTTCTCTGCCTTGTACTGGTCATAATAACCGCCTCCGTCCGTATAATTGAGCGTAGTGGTCCAACTGATCGCCGGGCTGAACTGATGCGTGTAGTTGAGTTGGAAATGCTGTTGCAGATAGTTATCAGTCTCATTATCATAATAATGAACATTCCCGAAAGCATCATAGTACTCTCCTGCCGGATTATATCTGCGATCTTCGGCCAATTTGGCCTGAGAGATGCCCTCCCATGTGATGCCGGTGCGCTGCTGCCCCATAAGATAGGTGAAGCGCAGGGAATTGTTCCCCCTCATCCAGCCGAGCACTGCGAGAAGCGACTGCGAATCTGCGAATGCGTTGCGGATATAACCGTCGGTTGTGTTCATCGAATAGACAAAATTGGCATACAGGCCGTGAGGAAGAAGTCCCGTACTGGCACCGAAACCGGTCATCTTCGTGTTCCACGCCCCACGTGTGATGTCCACCCAGCCGCTTGGCTGTGCTCCCACAGAGGCCGTACTCATATTGATGCTGGCTCCGAACGCACCGGAACCGCTGGCCGAAGTTCCCAATCCGCGCTGGAGCTGCACGGAAGAAAGGATGCTGCCGAGGGACGGTATATTGACCCAGAACACCTCCTGGGACTCCGCGTCGTTAAGGGTGATGCCGTTCAAAGTGACATTGATCTGCGAACCCTTGGAGCCGCGCACGGTGAGTTTGGAATAACCGAGACCCGTACCGCCTTCATTGCTCGACACCACTGACGGCTGAAGAGAAAGGGTCATAGGAAGAGAGTTGAGCGGAGAAGCGCTTTTCAACTGCTCGGAATGAATCATAGTGAAAGTCACAGGAGTTTTTTCCCCCGCGCGTGAAGCGCTGACAACCACACTGTCAAGTTTTTCTTCTTTTTCGTCGGGACTGGACGTCCTGGCCCAAACCGACGGTGTGGAAAGAATAGCCACACCCATAAACAATAAAAAACCTCGCATAATAAAACAATTACGCAAGGGGTCAGCACTTGTGGTGCTATCTGGAGTGCATTCCCTACGACGGTATTGTCCGTGTCAGGTTCAATGGGACTCTCTCAACCTCTTCCGGCCCGATTGGCCTTGGAAGTACCCCCGCATTATTTGCCGGCAAATATAAGCCTATTCTTTTTCTTCTACAATACTGATCCTGTAAAGTTCGGGCCAATTCTTCCCCGTGACATACACCCTGCCCTGCGCATCCACCGCTATACCGTTCAGCACGTCGGTGTCTTCAGTACGTTTACTCTCATCCAGAAGGCCCTCGCAATTGACTATGCCCTCGACCTTTCCGTTTTCAGGATTGATTATGACTATAAGATCCGAAGTATAGACATTGGCCCAGATACGCCCATCAATCCACTCGAGTTCATTAAGATAGCGCACGGCACGCCCGTTGAGCGTAACGTTAAGCGTTTTCTGGAGTTTAACATCCTGCGAGAGGAAATAAATCCTGGACGACCCGTCACTGGCGATAAGGCTCTGGCCGTCAGTAGTGAGCCCCCAGCCCTCACGCGGATAGGAATAAGTCATCTTGTACTCCAGAGTCGCGGCGTCATATACGAACAGCACGTGATTGGTCCATGTGAGAATGTAAAGTTTATCGCCCAGAATGACGGATCCCTCCACGAAATACTTCCTGTTGAAAGGCAGCTTCTCCATAGGCTTTCCGGTCTCGAGATCTACCGTCCGCATAGTGGACTTCCCGTTGAGACCTGTACTTTCATACAGGACCCCGTCGTGAAAGAAAAGGCCCTGAGTATAGGCCTGCGTGTCGTGAGGATACGTCTTTTCCACCTTTATATCATAGCGCTTCACCTGTGCGCCGCACGAACATAGCGCGCAGAAAGATAGCACTAAACCTGTCAAAACCCGTTTCATACTACGAAAATACTCAAATTTTTAATAACTTTGCGCGCAAATGAAGGTGGGACGATCCGTCGCGGCCTTATGGCTGAGGAAAGTCCGGACAAGACAGGGCATCGCACTGCGGAAATCGCAGGTGGGGGTAACCTTACGGACGCCGTAACAGAAAACAACTACCGAAACGGTACAGGTGAAAACGCGAGGTAAAAGCTCACGACATCTATCAGCGATGATAAATGGGTACGGCACTGCGACTTGCAAAACCAAATATACTGACAGCCAAGGACTGCCCGTCCGATGTCAGGGGGTAGGTTGCGAAGATAAATGACGGAACAAAACAGAAACCGGCTTACGGTTCCACCTTCTTTTCTTTATATCATCTCCTCTTTATATCATCTCCGCACACAGATCATAAAGATCCGCCGAAGTAACCTTCACATTGATGAAATTTCCTGGCAAAGCCTGCGGGTCCACTCCCTGCGGCACATCCACGAAGATGACCC
>CAVHGF010000044.1:0-18360 GCA_963635625.1 Treponemataceae bacterium
TCCATCTTCGACGAGAAGGCAGGTATCCAGCTCGATCCTACATTCGTAAAGGTTTGCGCTTGGTATGACAACGAGTGGGGTTACTCAAACAAAGTTTGTGAAATGGCCAAGGTCATCACAAAATAATTTGTGAGTACATAATAAAAGAAGTCGAATCCTTATGGGTTCGACTTTTTTTATTAAATTTGTGGGATTGCCTTTCCAGGCAGAGGCAGATTCAGACTGAATCAATAATAAAAAGTACAAGATATGTTTAAAGGACAACCTAAAGGGCTTTTCGCTCTCGCACTCGCAAACACAGGAGAGCGTTTCGGCTACTACACGATGCTGGCCATATTGGCCCTGCTGATGCAAGCCAAATTCGGCTGGGATGAGGCCGCCGCAGGAAATGTTTATGCCATTTTCCTCGCAGGAGTATATTTTATGCCTTTCTTCGGAGGCATCCTGGCGGACAAGATCGGCTATGGAAAATGCGTGACCATAGGAATCGGAGTGATGTTTCTGGGATATCTGTCCCTGACTCTTCCGACAAGCGGAGATGCCGCCAAATACATAATGTTCGCGGGATTGGCCCTGATAGCCGTGGGAACCGGCCTTTTCAAGGGAAATCTGCAGGTTCTGGTGGGAAATCTCTACGACGACCCGAAATATGCAGACAAGCGTGACGCCGCATTCAGCCTGTTCTATATGGCCATCAACATAGGCGCGATGTTCGCACCTGCGATGGCGAAGAAAATCACCAACATCTACCTCAGCGGTCACGGATTCGTATACGACGCGGCCAATACCGACCCTGCATACCTCGAGGCGCTGTCCGGCGCCTACGGTCTCTGCTTCGGAGTCGCCTGCGTCTCACTCTTACTTTCAGTTGCCATCTATTTCGGCTGCCGCAAGTGGTTCAAACACGCTGACGTGAACACCAAACAGGCCAAGAAGCAGGAAGCCAACGTAGTGGAACTCACTCCTAAACAGACCAAAGACAGACTTGTGGCTCTTCTTCTCGTGTTCGCCGTGGTAATCTTCTTCTGGATGGCATTCCACCAGAACGGAAGTGCACTTACCTTCTTCGCCAAGAAATACACGAATCTTTCCGTCACCGGACCTATGAGACTTTGCTTCAACATAGGCAGTCTGGCGCTGATCGCCATTTCAATCTATACGCTTTTCGGAATCTTCCAGTCAGAAACGAAAAAAGGAAAGAGCATTTCCGCCGCAGCAACCGTTCTTCTCTGGGGAGGAGCATACGCACTCTATGCGCATATGAATTCCACGATAGCTGCCCAGCCATCTGATTTCCAGCAGTTCAACCCATTCTTCGTGGTTGCGCTCACTCCTGTCTCGATGGCTCTGTTCGCAGCTCTTGCCAAGAAAGGCAAAGAACCTAGCGCACCTAAGAAAATCGCTCTCGGAATGCTCGTCGCAGCCCTTGGATTCGTCATCATCACAATAGCTTCAGTCGGCCTGACATCACCGATGGACCTTGCCGACAAGACTCAGCCTGTGCTCAGCCCAAGCTGGCTCATAAGCACATATCTGACACTTACATTCGCTGAACTGCTGCTCTCCCCTATGGGAATCAGCTTCGTGACCAAAGTAGCGCCTCCTAAATACAAAGGTATGATGATGGGCGGATGGTTTGCAGCCACTGCAATAGGCAACTACCTGAGCGGAATTCCTTCCAAACTCTGGAACAAGATTCCTCTTATGGCCAATTGGAGCATACTCATCGCCCTGTGTCTCATATCCGCGATCATAATGTTCGCGATGCTCAAGAAAATCGAGGCGGCTACCAACGACTAGATTATGAAGAAAAGGCTTATAACCGCGTTGATGCACCTGGTGGCGCTGCTGCCCCTGAGCGTGCAACACTTCAATGCCTATATAGTGGGCTTCATCGCCCGCTACATAGTCCGATACCGGTATAAGGTAGTGAAAGACAACGTGGAAAAAGCCTTCCCCGAGAACAGCCGCAAGGCCAACCGTAAGATAATCAACGATTTCTACGTTCATTTCGGACAGATAGTATGCGAGATGATATGGTTCGGAGGGTGCGACGGCAAGAGACTGCACCGCTCCCATATAGTGGAAATCATAAACCCTGAAGAAGCGGACAGACTCCACGACGAAGCCAAGGGCGTCATAATCCTCTGTTCCCACGCCGGGAACTGGGAACTTTATGGCGGCATTCCTTACTACAATTATACGGGAAAGGATTTCAGCATAGACTTCGACAATGCCGGGGTCGTGTACAGAAAGCTCCGCAACCCTATGTGGGACGAGATCTTCAAGGATAACAGGATAGCCTGCCACAAGACATTCGAAAACCTGGTGGAATCATCGAACATCATACGCCATATACTGACGCATATGGACAAAAAGATGTTCTACTTTATGGTTACCGATCAATGGCCATACTTCACCGCGCCATCCTACATTATGGTGGACTTTATGGGAAGACGCACCAGAACGATGAGCGGAGGTGCCGCCGTAGCGCAGAAATACCACCTCGCGGTCTGCTACCTCTCGATAACCAGACGCAAGGGAAAGAGGAATTACAATTTTGAATTCAAGACAATCTGCGACGACGCCTCAAAGAAGAGCGTACAGGAGATTATGGACGAATACTACGACTTGCTTGAACAAGACATCAGAAAGGATCCGGGGAATTATCTCTGGTCTCACAGAAGATGGAAACAAATAGATTAGGTATGAAAAAGTACATCGCAACACTTGCCCTGTCGGCTCTCGCCCTGTGCATCTCGGCGCAAGCCAAGGCACCTAAGAAATTTATCGCTTACTCCCTTCCGCGGAGCGTAGTCACGGTCAACGTCGAGGCTCTTGAGCAGGACATCCGATCCGGAGCGTACTCTCATTACGCATCATCTCTTCTGGGTATCAACACCATAGAGCAGGACAGCACCGTTTTTTCCCTTTCGGGGGTGAAGATCCGCGTGGAAAGTGAAAGCACGCAAGGCGAATCTTACCTCGTCTGCGTCGACGAGCAGGCGCAGTCCGCGTTCAATACCCTTCTGGAAAGCGGATACGTCACTCTTCCCGGCAAGCCAATAAGCCAAGAGGCCTCCTGCAGCATTCCGGTCAAAAACGACAGGACGGCTGAAACCAATTCCAAGAAAGTCTACAAGCAGGCACAGCAGGCTGCGGAGAAGATAAAACTGTATCGCGAAAACAGGTATAACATAATCATAGGAAACACCGACGCCTCCTATAGCGGGCAGGCGCTTGGCGATGCAATTGCAGCATTGGATAAAGAAGAACAGACCCTTTTACGGGATTTTCTTCCTACCACAAGAGAATTCACACACGAAGTCAACTTCGACTTCGTGCTGTCAAAAGACTCTCCCCAAAGGATAGAGGCGTTCTGTTTCAGTCCAACTCTCGGCATCCTGCCAAGCGGGTCTCCCGAAGGCGAGCCTTACTACCTGGAGATTGCACTGGAAGACAATTCCTCCAAACAGAAACAGAGCATACAGGCGAAATCTTCGTCAGAAGTGCTGCATTACAGAGTTCCGGTATTCTGCGTGATAAAGCTCTGCTGCTATGACCACGTGATATGCCATCTGCGCACGCCAATCTACCTTGAAGGGACAAAGGAAACAATTAATTTATAAATACATATCATTATGACTATCAAAGATCTCACTCCATCAGTAGTATGGAACAACTTCTATAAGATCACCAGAATTCCACGTCCGTCAAAACACGAGGAGAAAATCAGAGAATACCTTCTGAACTGGGGCAAAGAGCATAATCTGGAGACATTTGCAGATAAGACCGGAAACGTCATAATCCGTGTTCCGGCAACCGAAGGATACGAGAATCTGAAAGGCGTCGTTCTGCAGGGACATATGGATATGGTTCCGCAGAAGAACTCCGACAAAGTGCACGATTTTCTCACCGACCCTATCGAAACACGCATCGACGGCGACTGGATAAAGGCCTGCGGCACCACTCTCGGTGCAGATGACGGGCTTGGCGTAGCGCTCGCCCTTTCAGTAGCCGAAAGCAAAGACGTTCCTCACGGACCTGTCGAAATTCTGGTCACCTATGACGAGGAGACAGGAATGACAGGAGCACAGGCACTCGAACCGGGTGTCCTGAAGGGAGAAATCCTGATCAACCTTGATTCCGAGACAGAAGGAGAACTCTATGTAGGATGCGCCGGCGGAGTAGACGCTTCCGCCGAAGGGAAATACACTCTCAAAGAAGCGGGAGAAGAATACAAAGCATTCAATTTCAGCGTAAAAGGCTGCCAGGGCGGTCATTCCGGAATGGATATCATCCTCTACAGGGCCAATGCAAGCAAGATAGCGGCACGCATTCTTCTTCCTCTGATCAGTGAAGAAGATGTCCTGCTGGTCAATATGGAAGGAGGAACGCTGCGCAACGCCATCGCCAGAGAATGCTTCGCCACCCTTTATGTCAAGGACGAGGCGAAAGCCAGGGAATTCATAAATGCCAATGCGGAAGAAATCCTCAACGAATATGCCCTCACCGATCCTGATATGAACATCAATTTCACGGAAGCAGGTGATATTCACGACAAATACGTGGAGGGGAACGACGCGAAAACCATTCTCCGCGCCATTCTGGCTTGCCCTGACGGTGTGGAAAGGATGAGTTCAAGCATCCCCGGACTTGTGGAGACCTCCAACAATATGGCTATGGTCTGCATCAAAGACGGCAGATACAGCGTATGCTCTCTGCTCAGAAGTTCGGTGGATTCAGCCAAGATGGCTCTCTGCGAGAAAATGAAGGCCGTGTTCGATCTGGCAGGTGCAGACTTCTCACTGAGCGGTGCCTACTCCGGATGGGCTCCTAACCCGAACTCAGAAATTCTGGAAGTAATGACAAGCACATACCATAAGCTCTACGGTACGGAAGCCAAGGTTATGGCCATACACGCCGGACTCGAATGCGGTATCCTCTCAGGAGCTTACCCTCACTGGGATATGGTATCCTGCGGACCTACACTTCTCAGTCCACACTCTCCTGACGAAAGGGCTTACATACCTTCAGTAGAAAAGATATGGGAATTCCTCAAGGAAGTTCTCAAGAATATCCCTGAATGCAAGAAGAACTAAAGGAACAGCTCAAGGAATGGGCCGGAAAATATAACGATCCGGCCTATTTCTCTGAAGATCCCATAATCTTTCCCCGCGAATTCTTGCGCAGAGGAGCCTGCAGGCAGGATATAGAAATCGCCGCCGTACTATCGGCGCATTTGGCCTGGGGAAGAAGAAGTATGATAGTGAGGGACTGCACACGGCTTTTCGACGAGATGAACTGGGCTCCGCTCGATTATGTTCTCCACGATGATTACCGGGACGACGAGACGAGTCTTCACCGGACCGTCAAATGGAGCGAGATCGCGCAGATTCTCTCACGGCTCCGTAATCTGTACACCCGGATGGACAGTCTCGAATCTCTCAGTGCAGACGAATTCAGGACCGCTGTCTATGGACAGAAGAACGATCATAAAGCCGCTAACAAGAAAATAAATATGCTGAGACGCTGGATGGTGAGAAACGACGGGATAGTGGACCTGGGAATATGGACATCCATCTCACCCAAGGACCTTATCATACCGCTTGATGTACACGTATACGCGCAGGCCGGCAGTCTCGGTCTTACTCAACGTAAAAGCAAAGACATAATCACCGCAAAAGAAATCACGGAGCAATTCCGACAGATATGGCCCGATGACCCTCTGCTCGGAGATTTCGCCCTTTTTGGAGTAGGAGTGACGAAAAATGCCTAGATTATTCATTCTTTCAGGATGTAACGGTTCAGGGAAGACCACTGCATCTTACAGCCTGCTTCCCGAACTGCTGGAATGCAGCGAACTTGTCAATTCAGACGAATTTGCCAAGAGCCTCTCGCCATTCAACCCTTCAGCGGCTTCCGTAATAGCCAGCCGCTATATGTTGATGAAGATCAAATATATGCTTTCTAAAAAAGCTGATTTTATCATAGAGACCACTCTTGCCACACGCTCTCTTATGAATACGATAAAAGAGGCGCAAAGCCTGGGATACGAGGTGACTCTCCTGTATTTCTGGCTCAATTCTGTAGAATTGGCCATCAGCAGGGTGAAGAAAAGAGTCGAAAGCGGAGGTCACAACATCCCGGAAGAGGTCATCAGACGACGATATGTGATGGGGCTCAAGTATTTCTTTGAGATCTACTGCCCCCTGTGCAACAGATGGGTATTGGCAGACAACTCGAAAAGCCCTTTCGCAGTAGTGGCGGAAGGGACAAAAGACAACATTCAGATTAAAGACAAAGACAAATATGCTTCTATCAGAAAGATTTGCTATCCGGAGGAATCAGCTGGAACAACTGTGCCGGGAAGCTCTGAGTAAAGGAGGTGACTATTGCGACCTGTTCTTCGAGAACAGCGCGATATGGAATCTTCTGCTTCGTGACGGAGTAGTTTCCAGCGGAGGCTATCACCGCGACTACGGGTGCGGTATACGTGTGCTTGACGGAGAGAAGACAGGATACGCCTATTCCGAGTCCACCGATATGGCTTCACTGACCAAGGCTGCGCGTGCGGCAGGACTCATCAGCGGCAGAGTGAACACATCAGGCCAATATGAGAAAACGGTCCTCTCGGCGAAAAACGACTTCTACCCTATGGAGAAAGACCTGAAAGACTCTTCTCCCGCAGATTTCGTAAACCTTCTCCAGTCCCTGGACAGCCGGATACGATCTCTGGACCAGAGGACAGACAAGATAGTGGCATCTCTTTCATATTCACTCAGCGAAGTGATGATGTACAACTCTCTGGATGAGCTCACCGAAGACATACGACCCCTGTGCTCTCTGAACGTGACCGTTGTCTACGTGAAAAACGGAGTTTACCAGACCAAAAGCGCTTCCAAAAGCCTGAGGATGGGCGCAGAGTTCTACAATGCCGCGCTTGTCGAGGAATTGGCCCGGAAAGTCACCTCTGGAGTGGATGAGATGTTCGAAGCAAAACGCCCGAAAGGGGGACAGATGAGCGTGGTGATGGGCGCCGGAGCATCGGGGATACTGCTGCACGAAGCTATGGGACACGCCTTCGAAGCCGATTTCAACAGAAAAGGCCAATCTATCTTCTCCGATAAGATGGGAAAACAAATATGCCGCAAAGGCATCAACATAGTGGACGACGCCACGCTTGGCGCATACAGGGGCAGTCTCAACTACGACGACGAGGGAGTTCCCGGGCAGAAGACCTATATGGTCAGCGACGGGGTTCTCACTTCGTTCCTGCACGACAGGATCAGCGCCAAATATTACGGGGTGCCTTCCACGGGCAACGGAAGAAGGGAATCCTTCAGATATAACCCTATACCACGGATGAGGTCCACCTATATGGAAAGCGGACACGACGGAAGTGTGGAAGATCTTATCAAATTGGCAGGGAACGGGATATATGTCGACGCGTTCGCCAACGGAGAAGTGAAGATAGGCGAAGGTGACTTCACCTTTTACGTCAAGAGCGGATTTCTCATAGAAAACGGCAGACTGACTATGCCTGTCAAAGACATAAACATAATAGGCAACGGCCCGCAGGCTCTTGAAAACATAGAAGCCGTAGCCGACGACCTTGAAGTCGACACCGGGAGATGGACTTGCGGCAAGGGTCAAAGCGCCCCGGTGAGCTGCGGCATCCCGTCCGTTTTAATCAACAATCTGACTGTAGGAGGAGGACTATGATAGAAAAGAAAGAATTGGAGCTGGCGGAAAAAACTCTCGATTTCGCAAGAAAAGAAGGCGCCACGCAGTGCAGGGTCGTCCTCAGCAAGAGCACGTCCGACCTTCTCGACACTTTGAACGGGGAACTGGATAAGGTGACGCATTGTCTGGACAAAAGCCTGAGCCTGTCGCTTTTCATAGATGACAGGTTCGCCACATTCTCGACCAACAGACTGGAAGAAAATGAATTGGCGGATTTCGTTCACACCGGAGCGCAGATTACCCATATGCTTGAGAAGGACCCTTGCAGAATGCTTCCTACTAAAGAAAGATGTAGCGCAAAGGCTCTCGACGGCGATGAGATGGGACTCTACGACAGCGATTATGCTCAGCTTACCAGCGAGAAAAGAAAAGAATTGGCCCTGTCCGAAAGCCTGGACATCAATGCAAAGGGCGATAACTACAGCATAATTTCAGAGGAAGGACAATACAGCGATTCGGAATTCGACTCCGTACTCCTCGATTCCAACGGAGTATTCTGCAGACATCGTGAGACATCATTCGAATATGCCAGTGAAGTGACCATAGAAGACACTTCCGGCAACAAGTACAGCAATTATTACTGGACTTCCACCCCATTTCTGAAAGACCTGGATCTGTCCGGAATAGGGAAAACGGCGCTCGAACGTGCCGCCGCACAGATAGGAGCCAGAGCAATAAAAAGCGGTAAAAGGACTATGGTGGTACGATCGGGCGTAGCTTCCAAACTTGTGACTCCCCTTCTGAGCGCTCTCAACGGGTATTCCATTCAGCAGAACAATTCTTTTCTGACCGGGAGCCTGGGGAAAAAAGTATTCAGCGGGAAGTTGAACCTTTTCGACCGTCCTCTTATCAAAGGAGAAAGCGGGTCAAGACTTTTCGACAGCGAAGGAGTGGCGACAACGGATTTGGACATCATCCGTAACGGAGAGATAAAAACTTACTTCATAAATACTTATATTGCCAATAAAATGGGCGTGAGCCCTACCGTAGAAGACAGTACGAGAGTCTGCCTGCCCGCTTCAGTAGCGGGGATGAGCCTCGAACAGATGCTTGGACAGTGCGGTGACGGAATACTCGTAACCGGCTTCAACGGAGGCAACTGCAACAGCGCGACCGGAGATTTCTCTTACGGCGTGGAAGGATTCGAATTCCGGGACGGCAAGATTATCCGTCCTATCACGGAGATGCTCATCACGGGCAATTTCCTTACACTATGGTCAGATTTCTTTCTTGCCGCCGATGATGCGAGACGTTGTATGAGCAAACTCATCCCGTCCATAGCTTTCAAGAATGTAGATTTCAGCGGAGAATAATATTTATAACACAATATGAAAATAGAACAGAACAAAGTAGTGGCACTCAGCTATACCCTTACAGTTGACGGAGCCGTGGCAGACAAAGCTTCTGCCGAAAAACCCCTCGAATACATTCACGGGAAAGGAATGCTTCTCCCTAAATTCGAGCAGGAAGTAGGGGGAAAGGAAGTGGGCGAATCGTTTGAATTCACGCTTGCCCCGGAAGAAGGATATGGTGTTTACAGCTCGGATTATCTTTTCGAACTGCCTCTAAGCGCCTTTGAGATAGATGGCAAAGTCAGAGAAGACCTTCTGCAGCCGGGCCGCGTTATTCCTATGATGAATCAGGACGGCGGTGTGGTTCAAGGAACGGTCAAAGAGGTGAAAACGGAGTCTGTCCTTATGGATTTCAATCATCCTATGGCAGGAAAGACCCTGCATTTTACCGGCAGCGTAGTGAACGTGAGAGAAGCCACCGAAGAGGAATTGGCAAACGGTCTTGCCCACAAATGCGGCTGCGGCAAGAAAAAGGAAGGCGGCTGTGACGGCGGTTGCGAAGGTGGCGGTTGCGAAGGCGGCGGTTGCGGTGATTCAGGCTGCTGCGGTGGCGAAGGCTGCAATTAGTCCGGCCATTATCGCCAAAGCCACGTTGATGGCCTTACCCAAAAAGAAACTTCTCTTGTTTTCCGCCAACAGCGGGAGTCCCGAATGACCATCCTGCGCGATACAGCTCGCCAACAGGACAGGAAGAGGAACGATTCCCTGGGCGAAAAGAGTTACAAAAATAAGATGCGGCCCTGATTCTGGTATTATGCCTATCAGGGCTGCAAGTATTATCATAAGGACCGTCTTGTCACTGATCCACGCATTTACGTCAACATACTGCTGGAGGATGGCGATGAGAAGAAGCACGGAGAAGGTCCACGCGAAGACCCTGGGAATGTGCTTCACTATCACGTGATGAAGCACGTTTTCCTTCAGAAACATCTTCAGACTTCTATGATGCTTGCAGTGCTGCCTGTCCTCATCTTCCGTAATGTCGATATCGTCACAATGCCCCGCCTTTATCTTCAATCCATCCACCGCGAGACCGGTCAGAAAAGACAGGACCAGAAGGAAAGCCATTATCTTCAACGCCTTTACGGGAAACAGGGACAGCATCACAAAGGCCTCGTCACCACAGGAAGCAACCATCATAGCGACAAGCGCACCGAAACTGACAAGTCCGTGATTATATAAAGAAGTCACTGCAAATCCTCCCGCACACCCCGGGATGATACCCAACAAAGAGCCTATGGCTACCTGACCTGCGCGGCTTCCCTTCACTTTTCGGAAAATCCCGCCGTGCGATTCCATATTCAAAGCCTCTATCAAGGTCATCATAACCGTAACAAAGGCACATACCTCAAGCGAATCCTTCAGGACATCCAGGACAATCTGCACAATCATTATCTTTTCGGTTGTATATGAAGAACATAAATAAGAGAGAATATCTCCAGACGGCCAAGCAGCATAAGGAATGAATCCGAAAGTTTGAGCACCCAAGGAAGCTGGGAATAATTACTCATAACGCCTATCTGACCGAATCCGGGGCCCACGTTGCCAAGGCACGCCACGCTTGCGGAAAAACCGCTGAGGATATCCATTCCGAAACCGGTGTTAATCAGGGCGCCTATCGCGATAAGGAAAAAGTAAATCGCCATAAATGTCTTGGAATCAGACACCCGGCTTTCAGAAATCGGCCTTCTGTCCACCTTGACCACATTTATCTGGTTAGGATTGGCCAATGTCTTCAGCTTGGCTCTGATGGATTTGTAGCACACGAGCATACGGTCGAACTTCATACCTCCGGAAGTGGATCCGGAACACCCGCACACTATGCTGCAACCGATAAGAACCACGATACTCATCGCCGGCCACACATTGCTGTCCGTCGAAGAAAAACCGGTGGTGCTGATAAAAGCGGCTACCTGGAAAAACGCCTTGTTGAGGCACTCTCCCACTCCGGTGTATGTCCCGCTGCATAGAAGGCTCAATGCCACTATTACAACGCAGCCCGCAACAACTGCGAGAAAACTTCTCGACACCTCGGACTGGAACAGATTCTTCTGCTTGTCCCTCGTGAACAAAGAATATATCAGACAGAAATTTATGCTGGCAAGCACCATAAAGACGCTCAAAACAAACTCTATCAAAGGACTGTTATAATACGCTATGCTCAAATTCTTGGTGGAAAAGCCGCAGGTGGCCGCCGTGGACATCGCGTGGGTCAGCGCGTCGAACCATCTCATACCGCAGAGTTTCAGTACGAAAACAAGAACGACGGTCAGTCCAAGATACGTGGTCACCATCATCTTGACCAGCGATTTCTCCCTGGTCGACGCATCGTCACGCACGATTCCGGACACTTCCACGCCCGTAAGCACCGCTCCGTTTCCCGAACCGGCGGGAATGACCAGAGAGAAAAGGGCGACTATACCTATACCTCCCATCCAAGCGGTGGACATACGCCAGAAAAGAAGTCCGGAAGGAAGCGCCTCTATGTCATTCAAAATGGACGCCCCTGTAGTCGTGAAACCGGACACGCTTTCAAACAGCGCATTGATCACGGTGAATTCTCCTCCGTACATCAAATAAGGGATAGTTCCGAAAATACAGGCGAAAACCCACGACCCTACCACTATATAGTAGCCTTCCTTAATGGAAATCCTATGATTGTCAGATGAATTATCCCGCACGAATATACGCGGGAAGGCCCCGAATATCCCCACTATCACTGCGGAGAAGAGCAGCGGAACGAAACTGGGGTCCTTGTCTCCGTGAGCAGCGACCACGGCGGAAACAAGCATCATCGCAGCCTCAAGAAGCAGCGATATGCCTATCATTCTTATTACCAGCTTTGTCCGCATAAAAACACGCAAATATACGAATAATACGGCAAGTTCTTTTTGCGAAAAGTGTATCTTTGTGAGAAAAATTGAAGATATGCTTCTCTCTGTTGTCCTTTCGACTCTGCTGTCGTTATCGTCTCCGTCGGAAAATATAGAGACTCCCGTTTCGGAGCCTCAACGTCCCAAAGTAGCATTGGTTCTTTCAGGAGGAGGAGCGAAGGGTCTTGCCCACATAGGTGTAATCCGATATCTGAGAGAAGTCGGAATCCCGGTCGATTTCGTGGTGGGAACGAGCATAGGCTCCATCGTGGGGGCTATGTACTGTCTCGGATATGATGACACGCAGATGCTTGACATCCTGTATTCTTTGGATTGGCCTTACTATCTTGGAGACGGGGTGGAAAGAGACAGGATGATGTATCAGCAGAAAATCAACAACGACAAATACGATCTGAATTTCCCTTTCGGCACAGGCGAACTGACTTTCGAGAACCTCAAGAACAACGGCAAAGCCAACCGTTTCGACCTGCTCAAGTCATTTATGCCAAGCGGGGTGATAGAGGGGAACAACATCCTCAACCTGTTCTATGATATGTGCATAGGATATACACAGGAGATGGATTTTGCCGACCTGCCTATCCCCTTCGTCTGCGTATCCACAAATATCGTGAACGGCACTGCCAATATCCACACGCACGGGATTCTTCCCCTCGCGCTCAGGGCGAGTATGAGTATGCCCGGGGTTTTCAATCCCGTTTTCACTGAAAACAAAGCCCTTGTGGACGGAGGCATAAGAAACAATTTTCCCGTTGACATAGCCCGCGAGATGGGTGCAGACATAGTGATAGGCGTGAATCTGGCGATCGAGAAGGAATCCGACCCCGAAAAACTCAAGCCCTACCTCTCCCAAGTGAGCCAGCTCATCAAAATCTTCATAGGCAACGGACTTGAAGAGAACAACAAAGCCTGCGACGTCCTGGTTTACCCTGACCTTAAAGGAAGAGGTTCACTGGACTTCAGTCAGAAAAATATGAACGAATTGGCCGACATAGGCTACAAGGAAGCCCAGAAGCACTCCCGTGAACTTGAACGGGTGCACGACTTCCTGTCAGAATACGGCAGCTGCAAACAGCGTTACCAGGCCCCGAAGGCTCACAATCTGGTGGGCAAGACCTTCACTCTCTCGCAAATCAACATCAAAGGGGCGGACTCACAGGACAAGGACTGGATTATAGACCATACCGGACTCAAGAAGGGAGCACCTCTCACTATGCAGAACATAAGAAACGCAGTTTCCGCACTTTACGGCACAAGGGCCTATTCGTCAGTAATTTATTCCCTTGAAGAAGACGGAATGGGAGGATATATGATCAATTTCGAGCTCACCCAGCAGAAACCTCACACTCTGAATCTTGGCCTGCGTTTCGACAATCACGATGCGCTGCAGTCAATAATGAGAATAGGCGTCAACGAGCAGATAATACACGGATTCCAGGGGGAATTCACGGCCAAGCTTTCCTACAACCCTTCGTTCAATACCACCCTGTCGTATCTGCCGGTCAAATTCCCTAAAATCTCCTTCTCCTATGATGTTTCAAAAAGAGACGCAGACATATATGAAGATGGTCTGATATCCAACAACCTGCGCTATCTCGACCAGCGGCTGAGGATTTACTTCTCGGATATGGTGCACGTGAAAACCAGCGTGAAGATAGGATCGCAGTACGAAAATATGTCCTTCCTCAGAGCGATGTCATCTTATTGGACCACATCCCTGGACTCTAAGATGAGACCGATACGAACCCTGAGTCTGTTCGCAGAAGCGCATTATGACAATCTGGACAACAATTATTTTCCGGCAAGCGGAAGCCAGGCGTTTTTCAAGTTGAACCAGAACCTGCTGCATTTCAGAGACAGCGGGACTGAATTCAGGCCTTTCATCATCGTCAATGCGTCATACAAAACAGCACTGAAGGCGAACGATCACCTCACCCTGCTTCCGCAGGCATACGCGGCACTGAATTTCGACGATGCCTGCCACTGGGGAGACGAGAACTTCCCGGCATCCTACGGAGATGATATGGCGCTTGGACACAACCCTGTATACCCGCAGAAAATAGGAGGTGCGACCTCCGACTATGACTTTTACGGCCAATTGCCTTTCGCCGGATTATATCACACGTCATCCGTAGGTAACGCCCTGATTGCCAGACTGGACACCAGATGCAGGCTGAAAGGGAGCCAATATGTAACCCTCAAGATGAACTATGCGCGGGCCGGAAGTCTGGACCATCTGTTCACCTCAGAATACGCGGACAACATTATGGGAGTCGCCGCAGAGTATGCGATAGACACCATCATAGGGCCCATCTCTTGCGAACTTGGATGGAACAATCTGACAGGCAAAGTCGGTGTATTCCTCTCTCTGGGAAAAACGTTCTGAAAGACAGGCTCTGTTGTCAGAAACAAAAAAGCACTACAAGCAAGTAACTTATAGTGCTTTTTGTGACGCCTATAGGATTCAAACCTATAACCTTTTGATCCGTAGTCAAATGCTCTATTCAGCTGAGCTAAGGCGCCAGATTATCGGAGCGTACTCCGAATATTCTACTCGGCAGTCTTCACCGCGATTTTCTTCTCACGGATACGTGCCTTCTTACCGGCAAGATCACGAAGATAGAAAATACGTGCACGACGAACTTTACCTACCTTTACAAGCTCGATGCTCTCGATGAATGGTGACTCGTAAGGGAAAATCCTCTCAACACCTACACCGCTGGAAACTTTACGAACCGTAAATGTTCTGGTGAAAGGAGATGCACCGGAAATCTGAAGAACTACTCCTCTGAATTTCTGAAGGCGCTCTTTATCACCTTCCTTTACCTTGTAAGTAACGATGACAGTATCACCTGCCTTAAAATCCGGATACTGTGCAGCTTTGTTCTGTGCGAAAGCCTGCTCTACAATTTTAATTGCGTCCATTTCAAAAAAACCAATCTTAAACGCAGCATCGGTGAACCGTTCTCCGAGAGGCTGCCAATTGGGATTGCAAAGATATAAAGTTTTGTTTAATCCGCAAAATTATTTTAGAAAAACTTGGCCTCTTTTTCAAAAATAGCCTTATCATCCCTCGTCGGAGCAGGAGCGGACTCCCCGCTGTCCCTGAGAGACTCGAACATCTGCCTGTATTCCTTGGACAATTTATGAGGAATCCACACAAGAATCTTCACATAAAGGTCACCCTTGCCATAGCTGTTGACAGACGGCAAACCCTTTCCGCGGAGTTTCTCGACATAACCGCTCTGCGTCCCTGGAGCAAGCTTCAGTTTGTAGTCGCCATCCAGACAAGGAACGGCAACCTCACAGCCAAGCACTGCATCGGCTATGGAAATGACTCTGGTATAGAACAGGTTATTACCTTCGCGTTTGAGTTTTGCGTGCTCCACCTGTTCGATAACCACCAGCAAATCGCCGTTTACGCCACCCTGAGGTGCGCTGTGCCCCTCACCGTGTACGGTAAGCTGCATTCCCGACTCCACTCCGGCAGGAATCCTGACGGAAACGGTCTCCTTGACACGGACAAGACCGGATCCCGAGCATTTTCTGCACGGATTCGTAACCACCTTGCCAGTTCCGTTACAATTAGGACAAGTGCTATAAGAAATACTCCTTCCGAAAAACGAATTGGTCACCCTTTGCACCTGACCTGTTCCCTTACAGGTAGGGCAAGACTTCACGTCAGAGGTTTTCACCGCACCACGGCCGTTGCATTCGGGGCAAGGGCGCATTCTCTCTATCGTCACCTCCTTGGTGCAACCAGTCGATATCTCTTCCAAAGTAAGATAGACCCTGGTACGGATATCACGGCCTCTGAGAGTGCGTTTTTCTGATTGGCCCTGGCCAAATCCGCCGAAATTGCCGAAACCGCTGAAAGCTCCGCCGAACAGGTTATTGAGAATGTCGTTGAGATTTCCGAAACCCTGACTCCAATCCTGAGAAGCACCGCCATCCATTCCGGCGAAACCGAACTGATCGTATCTGGCGCGCTTATCCTTGTCACTCAGAACGGAATACGCTTCCGAAGCTTCCTTGAACTTTTCTTCGGCAGTTTTCTTCTCGGCATCAGTTCCGTTTACCCAACGGTCCGGGTGCCACTTGAGGGCACATTTCCTGTACGCCTGCTTTATATCATCTTCCGAGGCTCCCTTTTCTACGCCGAGCACCTCATAATAATCTCTTTTATCCGCCATAAAACTATTCTCCCACTACGACTTTAGCATAACGAAGTATCTTCCCGTTAAGCAGATACCCTGTCTGTATGACATCTATCACCTTACCCTTAAGCTCCGGACTCGGGGCCGGGAACTTGGTGACGGCGTCGTGAAAATCAGTATCGAAATCCTTGCCCTTCGCCTCTATAGGCTCCAGGCCCTTCCCCTTCAGATAATCCATCAGCTTGTTATAGATGAGAAGCGTGCCTTCCTTGGCGACTGAATCAGTCTCCTTCTCGAGCATATCAAGCGCTCTCTGACAATCATCAAGTACAGGAAGAAGGCCCTTTATAACATCCGCGGAAGCATTGGCCAGAAGAGCGAGCCTCTCCTCGGCGCTGCGGGTGCGGAAAGTCTGGAACTCCGCCATCAAACGAAGATAATCATCGTGTTCCTTGGACAATTTGTCATTAAGGGCGTCAATCTCAGCCCGGGCTTCGTCCTTTTTCTTCTCCTTCCTGACTTCCTTAGTCTTATCTTTTTCCGGCTCAGCGGTCTGCTGGGCCTGTTTTTTTTCTTCTTTATCTTTAATCATATCCGATTATTTCCTTTTTCTCCACAAAAATCTTCAAAACATCTGCCAATCCCCGCGCACTGACAAATTGGCATTATCAATAAAGCATCTGCCCGCCGATAAATTCCCGCATAATGGATGTAGGAGGGATGGCGGCGATGTCCTTATCCGTCAAAGGGAGCACCGGACGAAGATACTCCAGCAGGAAAACGGCCTTGTCATAAGCGGCGGAAGATTCCGGAATGGCAGACAGAAGTGGCTCCGCATAATGCTTCAGCATAGGAAGATCATACAGTGACGACGAATTGAACACCACGTCGGCATTCTCCTGATAAGGGAAGATATTCTTCACCTCGCCGGCGCGCACATCGGGCCAGCGCAATATGGTCTCCTCCGGAGAATTTCCACGAGCACGGTTATCCCGCACGATTCTTCGCAGAAGCCGCTTGTCCGCAGATGAATTGTGCGGTCCGTTTTCCTCCTGAAGCACGGAGAGAGCCGAAATATATATCTTGAAAAAACACGAAGGGTCCAGAGTAGGGGTAAGCGCAGGATTGAGAGCGTGTATTCCTTCCATCATCAATATGTCCGAGGGCCCCAGGCGCATCTTCTTACCTTCGAAGACACGCTTTCCGCTGACGAAATCATAACGCGGAAGCTCCACCTCCTCCCCTTTCAGAAGGGCCTGCAGCTGATCGCTCAGAAAAAGAACATCCATAGCGGCAAGTGACTCAAAGTCCTTCCTGCCGTCCGGAAGACACGGGGTCGAATCCCTGTTCAAAAAATAATTGTCCAATTCTATTACCTTTGGAGTAAGACCCAGGACACGGCATTGCTGCGCTATGCGAAGTGAAGATGAAGTCTTTCCGCTTGATGACGGACCGGACATCATAACCACCCTGCATTCGTCTTTCTTCCAGAAGATCTGATTGGCGATTTCTGCATATTTGCGCTCCTGACGGGCCTCGCACAGATTAATGAGAGGTATTGTCCTCCCCGAAAGCATCACTTCACGGAGTTTGCCAAGCGTATCTATGCCAATGGCGGAGCTCCAATCTGAAAATTCTCTGGTAGCAGCTTCAATTTTTGTCATAAAACTCAAGTTTCGCAAGCAACATAATATATTGTCATTCAGCGTTGTGCGGCACTTGCAAAACTTTCTTTCCCCCGCACAAGCAGATTACGAGATTCTTATTCATCGCAAGTTTCAAGCCAGCGCCGGCGGTGCCAGGGCAAAAAGGTTTATGTTAAGCCCACAGACCGGCAAGGATCTGCCGTCACTCTACAAGGATACCTGCGAAGGAGGCCTCTGTCCATCTGAAAATAACATCCTGGCAAATTTTTGAACGGTTTTTAAAACGTTGTGAACATATCTTAAAACGAAAAGTCGTGGGAAACTCCGACTTTTGCCCTATGTTCAAAACCACGATTATGACACGAAAAATATTCTCGCTGCTGATGTGGACATTCCTGTCCATACTCAGCTGTACCGCTTCATCCGGAGAAGAGCCACACAAAACACCGGACACACCCGAAAGCAAGACTGAACTGGGCCACACCGTCAAGAGTTCCATTCTGGGACGGGAAGTGCGCTATACCGTTTATCTTCCTGCCGGATACGAAACTTCCGGCAAGACTTATCC
>CAVHGF010000045.1:0-17106 GCA_963635625.1 Treponemataceae bacterium
GTCATAGCCTGACGGTTCCCGACAAAATCTCCACGCTCCGCTTTGCGGAGGTAGTATTTGGTCTGGAAACCCTACATAAAGAGCCATGCCACCTTTTGAGGCGACATAATTTCAATCAAGCCCGAAAGTAGCTGAATGCGACAAGAGGGAAAGTAAAAAACTCAAAATTTTTAGAATTATGGCGAATTGTGCGACAAACATTTTTCACGCAAGGACGGAGAACAAAACAGACCTCGACAAGATAGAGGCTTTCTTGGACGACAATTTCAACGGTTATGTCAATCGGTATGGCGACATTGTAGAAGCAGAATTTTCTTCCCGTTGGGAATACCCGGAAAAAGAGATAGACAAACTGGTAGCATCGCTGGATGCCAAAGACAAAATCTATATCCGCATCCTGACCCACGAACTTGAGAACGAATACGTGAGCTTCAGAATCTTCTCTCAAGGTAAATGGGACATCAAGTTATAACCGCAAAATCATAGGCTATGTACGAAGAAGAAAGCGAAATTATCGGTTTATCCTGCACGCTGCTCACCCCCTACAAAGGGTACACGGAGGGAACGATTGTCGGCGATTATGGCAACAAGGTTATTGTCCGTCTCACCAGCGGCAAGGAAATCGTCGAGTACCGAGACGAGGTGATTATTTACGATTAAATATTGAACGATGGAACAGATAGCAATGAAATTCGTCCAATGGGACGTGCCGGAATTGGCGGAGCTGAAAGACAGCAAGGTTTACAAGTTACGGGAACGCCTTGATAATGGCGACAAGTTGAGCCGGGAAGAAAAGAACTGGCTCACCCGAAGCGTGAAAGAGTGCGGATATTTCAAAAGAGGCGTCGCTTTGATGGGCTACCGTTTTGACTTCTCCGATGTCCTCAAACGGTATTTCGTGAAACAGCACGGGCATATTGCCGAGTATTACGCCATTGACAAGACCGCACTGCGTTCTATCCTGTACGGTCGAATTGAAGATATAGTCGAAGTACAATAAAAATCAAGAGCCATGAATGTAACGATTGAACACAGCTTTTGCCCTTACTGTGAAGAGGTGACAGACCTCTATTTCCAAATTGTCAATGTAATTCTTCTTTCAAGCGATGAAGCGACATTGCGCAACCGCATGGAACGGTTGCGACAAAACACGCCGTTAGACGAATATTTTACTTTCGGATACGGGGCACATCATCTTTGGATAAGCCAACGACGCCCGAGTGACAGGAGCAAAGTATTCGACTACCGCATTATGATGGCGGAATTTTGACAACGACGGCAAACACAAGCCGCTTGAGCAGACTGAAACAGGACTTATCTGTTTCAGCCTTGCCCGTCTCCTTTTATACTATTTCCGTAGTAATCCCTTTTTATTCCATTTACATACCATCCGTACCGGGCGTACTTCCGTATCCTCGCATATCGACTTTCGGTCTGCCTGATGGGAATTGTGTCGCAAAGGTATTTGCCATGTCTTTCTTATGTGTAGGGTCATAGCCTGACGGTTCCCGACAAAATCTCCACCTTCCGCTTTGCAGTGGTAGTATTTGGTCTGGAAACCCTGCATAAAGAGCCATGCCGCCTTTTGAGGCGACATAATTCCAATCAAGCCCGAAAGTAGCTGAATGCTACACGAGGGAGAAATAAAAACTCAAAGACTTAGAACTATGGCAAATTATGCAACTAACCTCCTTTTCGCAAGCACGGAGAACGAGAAAGACCTTGAAAAAATGGCAAATCTCATGAATGAAAATTTTGATGACTGCAATGTGGATTGGTTCGGCGAGTGTATCGACGCTGATTTTTCTTCAAGGTGGCGTTATCCCGAAGGAGTAATTGACGAGATAATAGGTTCGTTGGAAGACAAAGACAAAATTTATATTCGCATACTGACATTTGAGTTGGCAAGTGAATATGTGAGCTTTCGTATATTCTCCAATGGTGAGTGGAATATCATGATAGAAACATAGACCTTTGTCATGAAAGCCGGTTGTGCCTGAACCTCGGAGTCTCTATCCGGTTTCAGGCTTGCCCGTTTCCCTTTTATACTTTCTCTTTTGGCTGCGCCACTACCTTTTGTAGCAACCTCTCATTCGCGCAAGGCGTACCGCCGCTTTGCGAACCAGTCCGGTTCTTGCCATTTTCCCCTCTGGCTTTTTCGCTCATTTCCCTTTCCGGGACGGACAATGACAGCCTCCCGATGGGTGGCACTGTTCCTGTCCATCCTTAACCGGCCGTACCTCTTCGGCGACGTTCCTTTGAGCAGGAACTGATATCTCGTTTGCGACAGTCTCGATCCAAGGCAGCCATCTATCGCTCCGGCTACACCATCCTTTACCAGCTTTCGGTCAGGCGTGCCGTCCCTTGTGTCGGTATGCGGATCAGCTTTTCCCGTTATTCCGTCCGGCTGCTTGTTTCCCACCTTTTCATAATCGCTTTTTGCCGAAGCAATCATCATTTTCCCGTTGCAAAGATAGTGTGCGGACGGGAACGACCTGGCGGTCTTGACCAATGGCATCGCTATACAATCTTCCTTTATCGAGCCTTCCGGTTTTGCCTGCGGCTAAAAATAAAGCGTATTGTATCAGCTATCCTTGGTGCATCCCTTGGCAGCACCTACTTTTTGAGGCAGCGTAAAACTGATTCATTAACTTCTAAAAGCAATTCAAAATGAAAAAGATCGAAAACTCTTTCGCCGTAACCGGATTCTTGGGTAAAGACGCTGAAATCCGCCAGTTCACCAACACCCGTGTCGCACGTTTCTCTCTGGCAGTAAGCCGACAGGAGAAGAACGGTGAGGAAGCCAACCGCGTTTCCGCCTTTATGAATATCGAGGCATGGCGCAGAAACGAGAACACCGGGTCGTTCGACATCCTGGCCAAAGGCACTATGCTCACCGTCGAGGGCTACTTCAAGCCGGAAGAGTGGAACGACAATGGCACGAAACGCAACCGCATCGTGATGGTGGCCGTCAAGTTCTACCCGCCCGTCGAAAAGGAGGAGGCTCCTGAAAAACCGGCAAAGCCCGTGAAAAAAGGCAAGAAATAACACCTGCCTTGTCACGACAAAAAGCGGCCTGCGGGTCGCTTTTGTTTTGCTCATTGTCAGACTACTGTGTATCAACTTTTATAGCCGTGTTATCGCCCTGCCGGATTGCTTTTATATTCCTTGCCGGCCTGCACCCGTTTTTCTTGTAGGCCCTATCCCGCAAGTCCGGTCATTTTCTCTGCAAAGTTCGATTGCCGGTTATCCGTCCTGTCAAGGACCGCTCACGCTTGATGCGGAAAATCTTCCTCCCCGATACGTCGGAGAGCGTATTTACCGCGTCCTCCTTGCCCGGACCGACCGCCAATCCTTGGAGCAGAAAAAATAATCAGCCTTTCGATACAGGACGTACCGGAGGGAAAATAAAAAACAATCTTAAGATTTGAAGCGATATGACATTCAGGGAATTTATGGCAGAGAACGGTTACGAGTTACAAACAACCTTTTGGAGTGATTTTTCGATAGCAGACCGGTTCGGGTTGTCGGCTATCCGGGACACCTTCAACCATGCCTTCAGGGAGTGGAAAGAGGACTACGAATATCTTACGGAGCTGGTACTGGTACTCAATCACAAAATCTGGCAATACTATGAAACAAGGCCGGACATTGCCTCACTGTATAATACCCTTTGGGAAGAGGCCAGCCAATACGCGGTGGAAAACCTGAAAGATGACGAGTTAAGCTATTATTATGACGTAACGGATTAAATTTGTAGAACCCTCGTCAGGGTAATGTCTGAAGAGCATAGAGAGCAGTCGGCAAAAGTCGGCTGCTCTCTTCACCCTCTTTCTTTGTATTGCATGTTCCCGGTCAACCTGTTTCATCGGGCACGGTTGCCTCGCACGCACTCCACCCGTGCGGCTATTTCCTCTTCTATCGTCTTTATCCATTCCTCGCCGACACCGGCCTCCCGGCCGTACTCTGGGTAACGTGAAACGATGCCTATGGCCTTTTCTATAAACGGCTCCGCGGCCTTTATATCGTACCGGCGGGCTACTTCCAACAGATCCGCCGCGGTAATGCCCTCCGTCTTGTTGTTGACCGTCATGCTGTGGAGGTTGACGTAGTACGGCGCGTCCGGATCGACCGAGAACGTGTAGTCGTAGGCCGGAGCAACGTGCCAACGCCCGTCATTGCCCATTAGGAAGCTGAAATTCTTGTTATGGTCATCGACGTTCCCTCCCAGAACGTTCAGCACCATCGAGCGGAACAGTTGCCGGAGTTCCCCCGGCGGCACGCCGATGCGGAAGGCCGTATCGAACAAAGTTTCGTAAGAATCCGCCGAGGGGTTCATGGCCGCCAACGTCTGGATATGCACCTTTTTGCCGTTCCGGCGGTCGAAACGTTCGGTCAGGAAATGCGCCGCCCGGTCGCCTTCCAGCAGGCGGCTCGGCATCATCTGAAGCCCGGCGTCCACGGCCATCAGGTAATAGCTGTACTCGACACGTGTCGTCGGCATCTTCAAGTGTTCATCGAACTTGACGATCATCGGCGTATAGCCCGGATAAGGGGTCGCCACCTGTCCGGAGTAACATTGGTCCTCCTCGAAATTGACGTTGACCACCGCTTTGGGCCGCCGTCCTCCCGCGGACGTTCCCACCTTGAACAGGCTCTCGACCATCAGGTCGCCCGATACCGGGACGTTGAACTGTCCGGCTTCCTCGAAAGCCTGCCGGGTCAGTTGGTATAGGTCGGCAATCTCTACCTTGAACGGCGTCTCCAGCTCCTCGGCCGTGGGCGGTACGAACTCCAATGCCCCCATGCCGCGCCGCCCGATATAGGCGAGACGGTCGAGGGCGGACAAATCCCTCATACGGATATGATGCACTTTGGCCCATTCGTTGAATACGGTGTTTCCCCAATGGTCAGGCAACGAATCGGCGATGAACGACGGCAGCCCGCCGAAAATCCGCTCTTCATCAGGATAGACCGGCAGGCCGCGCAGCGCGGCAACCCCTTTTACCGGCGCACGAAGCGGGGCTATGTCATAGCCGTCGCGGACATAATCGCTGTCGAAGTAAAAACAGGCTTTGCCGCGGTGTCCTTCCCGGCTGGCGACAAGCGTGCCGACCTTTTTATCCCACAGAATCACATCGATACTTTCTATCATTTCTTGCTCCTCCTTACCCGTTTAGGTATCAGTTTTTCAATTTCCCGAAGCGCCATCGGCGGCATAGGCAGTTCCGGCAGGATCTCCGCGAGCCGCTGTTCTTGACCGAGTGCACGCAGCAGGGAGATGAAGTTGGCCAAGGTCAGGTTACGGCTCACGCCCTGTTCGAAGTGGCTGATCGTCGTCTGGCTCACACCCGACTGTTCGGCCAGCTCTTTCTGACTCATGCGGGCTGCCAGACGGTATTCCCTGACCCGCGATGCCAGAAGTGTCAGCATATCGCTGTTTGTGGTATAGTTGTTCATCACTTCCATAATATCAATATATCGCTATTTATATGCAAATATAACGACAATTATCCATATATAGACACATAATCTCTCTTTTTTAACTTCCATCCGTCCTCTTCTGCTGCTTTCAGCCCGGTATTCTCTCCCGGCTGGTTTTCCTGTCCGTCCCCCGCGTAGGTTTTACCGGTGCAAATATGGGCTGTTGCGCCTGATTCCGTCGTTTTGAAGTGCATTTCTTGCAAATTCTTCCTTCTGCGAAGCGTAATTGGCAAGAAAAAACGTCGGAAAGGGCTTTTTCGCCAGCTCCGGAAAGCACCATAAAACCCGAAGCGGCTCCGGCAACAAGGAAGCCGAACAGAGGGAAAGAAAACAATTTCAACAAATTAAAAACTACGGCTATGCACAGCAAGATTTTTCAAATTACCCAAACACGAGTAAGCGAGGACAACTACCTGAACGAGGACACCCTCTCGCAGGGCGACGACGGTTTCTTCGATTATTGTGCAGAGATTGACGATGAAGAACGCAAGTTCCATATCGACAACTTGGTAAACAACATTCTGCCCAAAGGTATGTTCGAGCTTATCTCTGACGATACCATGCGCTACAATGGCGGAGCGGAACAGTGGAGAGAGAATTTCGTTGCCGACATTCGACGCAGGGCGGAAGCCATTACCCCTGACAGCGTGCAGAACTGGATTGGCCCGGTCTATCAACTCGAAAAGTTCCTGAAAAATCCGCTCGATACCGCTTACTGGTTCTATCTGAACGAAGAGAGATGGCAATCCTATGCCGAACAGTCCTACGAGTTCCTGCGGCAGGTATGCGAATTTGAACCCGGCACGATACTCTACATCGGCGGTGTCATCGACTATCATTCTTAATTCCTAATACAGGGGACGATGAAAGGTACGGAACATTTCAAGGAGACAATCAAGAGGTACTTGGACGGTTGGGTGCAGGCAGACGAACTTTTCACCGTATCAACACCCCTTCGGGCGAAGTCGAAAGGCTTCAAGGATAGAGGAAAAAGCAGAGGTTTCACATAAAACAAGAAAATCACGAAATGGCCAAGCGTACAAAAAAGCAGATTGAAAAAATCCTGATGACGGTCAACGTCAAACGGGAAATCGTAGATATTCTTCAAATAGCCAACCGGCGTTTTATGTATAATCCGCAAACCGGAATTTTGATTTTAGGAGACGAAATGTACGGAAAAAGCATTTGCAGTTCCCATTCACAAGAGTTCTATGCCTCAAAAGCGGAAGGGCGCTTCGATGATTATTTGCGCGGGTGGATTGGCGTCTCGAAAAACTATCCGCGAGGAATTATTCATTTTGCCCCCGTTGTCAGCATGGAGCAGTTCGACAGGGGATTTGACACGTTACAAATGTTCACGAAACTTGAAGGCATAAACGGCGATACAGTGATTAGGGGATTTTGCGGTTTGCCGGAAAAAAAGATGGGAGATTTATTACCGTCCACTCTTTAGGATATGGATAATCCCGGTAAGCTATAAAGGGTGTTGCGCCTGTGATAACACCATCGGCTCAGGCGCGTCCCTATTTATAAAATACCGGAATGCCGGCGGCTCTCCTTTATACCTTTTTCTTCCCCTCTGCTCTTATACCTTGGCACAGCCACTTTCCTTTTATATGTGTAACCGTTGCGGTCTCCGCTCTGCCGTCACCGTTGGGTTTTATCGGCTGCAAAGGTCTGCTGTCGCGCTTGATCCGGCGGCTTGAAGTACATTTCTTGCAAATTCTTCCTTCCCGCGCAAGAGTAATTTGGCAAGAAAAACCGCCGTATGAAGCTCTGCCGACAGCCGTGTATCGCAACCGTAAAACCTCAAAGCGGTTCAGGCAGCGAAAGGAACCGAAAAGGAGGGGAAATAAAAACTTAATTAAAACGGAAAAGAGTATGACAGTAGAAGAAGTATTGCAGCATGATTTAAGGTTCAGATATATGCTGTTGAGTCGTTTACAAGCTGACTGCGAGTATTATCTTGGTTTTGGAAACAGAAACCCCGGACGCTTGTGGGCAGGCTCTGAAGCGGAGCAAATCGAGTACATGACGAAAATCCACGACAGCTTCGGAGAAGCCGAAAAACCGGAGTGGCTGGCAATGGAGAAAATCAAAGAATACGGCAGGGAAATGGGGGTAGCGGAAGAGTAATCCCCCTATAACCGCGAATGCCGCAACACCCTGGAAAAGGTCGTTACGGCATTCCTGTTTTCCGACAACAAAGTGTAATCATCGTATGGCAAAAACTTAAAAAGCATTTCACGCCTCTTGTGCCTTGCCTCTTTTACCGCATTTACCAATGCCTTCGACCGGCCTACTTGTCATCCTTGAAGCTGCTTTGGCTGAAACCGCCGAACACGCCTTTCAGGAGCTTGCCGACAACCCAGAACACCAAAAATAAAATGATAATATCTCCCATGGTTCTACTTTTTTACACGATTATCAACATAAAGATACGAAAAAACTGCCGACAAAGCAAATATACAGGCTTAATTAACAACCTTTTATATTCAAGCCTTGCCGCCGTTCTCTTCATCCTCTTCCGGCTTTTTCTTGTTACGCGGGCCGCTGGTCTGACCGCGGTCGAGCTTTATCCCGTACCGGTTGAGTATGCGCCAGATTGAACTTTTACTGCTGAACCCGCTGATAGCCCAGATGTCATCGAGATTATGCCCGTTGACATACATATCCACGATAGTCTGGTCTCGCTGTGTCTTGGATACGACCCGTGGCGTTGCCGGAGCCTTGATGTTTCGCTGCAGTTCCTCGACATGGGCGGAAAACTTACGCAATGCGGCAATCTCCTCGGGCAAAGCTCCGACAATCCATAACACGTTGGCCGCGGTCGTATCGGGAAACAGTTCGCCGCGGGTATCTATCCGGTCATGGATGGATATGATGCGTACCCCCTTGATCCGGCACAGCTCGACGAACGCCGCCAGTTCACGCAAGCCGCGCACGGCGGTGCTGAATTTGGACACTACAATCTCATCGCCCCTTCCGAGATTGGACATAAGCTGCTTCCACATGGGGCGAAGCGTCTCGTGTTCGATAGTTTCCTCTATGATGTGTACACAACCGTGCTGTTGCATCCATTCCCTGTCCGCGTCGAAACTATCATTGTTTGCTCTGAATAGGTAGCCTACTTTTGCCATTTGAATATACGTCGTTTTGATAACAAGTGCAAATATAGCACTTTCATCCGAATCTAATTTCATATTCCGTCGAAATTTTCACCACACGCTCTTTTTGATCTCTTTTCCTTTCAGTTGTTTTCATTGACAATCATACTGTTAAATATGATATAAAAAATAACGCTAAATATGATTTTAGGCGGGTATTCTATCAAAAATTATATATAGTTTTGCGCCGCTGAATATGAAAATATAAATATGAAAATTGTAAAATCATACTTAAAAGTAACGCTTCTTTTGTCCCGGATATGTGCCGCTTCTTTTGCCATATTCCTATTGGCATCGTGCGGTGGCGGTAACGGCAAACCGTTGGTCGAAGCGTCCCGCGACCCTGCCGGAACATACCGGGAGTACCTGTCCGATATACGGCGGCAGGCCAATCCGTCTTTCAAGGTTCTGACAAAGCACATCCGCCGGTGGCAGGCGGTAAAGGATTCCGTTTTCACGTGTATCGGGCGGGACACGCTCAATCCCGCCCACTCCGACCTTCACGAAGAATGCGTCCGGCTGCATGATTCCGTCCGCATCGAGTTCTCGCGCCTGGTCCTATCGAGACCGCGCACCTATCAGGAACTCCTGGCACTCAAGGGAGAGTTCTCACCATACGGCAAAGACGAGGAACTGCACCGTGCGGCCGAGGACATCCGCCCGTTTTTCGCTTCGCTGGACAACCGGCCTGCAAGCCGGGGCGGCAAACGGCAAGTCCTCGCGAAATACCGAGCGTTACTCTCCGAAACCCTCCGGAAAGGCATACACAGCCACGAAGACCTGACCGCGTACATCGGGAAAGAAGACGCCCTCTTCCGGGCGTTCCTTACCCATTTGCACGATCTCGACGGCGAGAACACGACCGACATCACGCGCGATACCGAACGCTGCTGCTCGCAACTGTTCCTTGCCGCCGAACGCGGGGAGATCACCTACCGGGAGGCGATGCTCTATCTGGCGATGCGTACCAACCGCCGGCAGATACAGAACATGCAGGCCTGCATCGACGACGTCCGCGACAGGAAAGTCAAGACGCCCGTGCAGGCGCAAGCCTATATCTGGATGCTCGTGCAGCCATATGCCTCGCTGGACGGCTTCTGTCTGACACTGCTTTCCGAAGGGGAGAGGAAACAGCTCGACAGGATGGCGGCGCAGACCCCCGCCACGTTCAAGGCTTTGAGCCGAACCTTGCAGTCGGAAAGTGCAAGGCTGGACGAACTGCCCGGAATGCTCATGGAGATTTTCATCCACACGTTATAAACCGACACAAGAAATATGAATATGCTACGACATTTTTTCGATGACTTCATGACGTTCGTCCCCCTGCAACTGCCGCAGTTGCTCGATGTCACGACAATGGAAGAACCACAGTTCTACGGTGACTACGCCCTGCTGACCTTCCCGTTACACGACCCTTACGATTTGGAGGAGGTGATGGATATGTTCGAGGACGATATGGAGCTGATAACCCTCTATCACCACATCCCCGCAACGGCCGACAAGTTCGGTCACAGCACCTGCGCGTACTCCAACCCGGCATTCGGGCAGATGTTCAAGATGAACTGCAAGACGGATGCCGACGGCAAGGTGGATACCATCCTCGTTACCATCTACGACTCGCTCGAACAGATGTACGGCGACCTGTGCCTCGATTTGGAGCTTCATTCCAAAGGCGGCACGTTCAAGTACCGGAAGTCGAAAGACGATATTCTGTTGAACTTTTTATAAACACCCACGCCATGCGAAACACGCTGTACCGACAAATGGTCTACTGGATCAGGATGTACCGGACCTGGATAGAGGTCGTCGATGACAATTCCTATAAGGAGTACGCCATTCCAAGAAACGGGCATATCGACTACGTGGTTGCCCGCACGCTGGTGCTGCGGGCGTACAAGGACAGAGGAACATACACCCAAGGGACGACGTGGACGGTTCCCGAACACGATCTGGACAAGGCACTGGCCACCTACCGCAAGCAGGACCATACGTTCAGACAGCGAATCAAGAGAGCGGCGATGTACTTCTCGCCGAGGGATGCCGAAGCCGTCATCCTGTTGGCCACCCACGGCATTGTCCGGTTGGAACTTGTGATCCCGCCCACTCCCGTGCGTGAAAAGCCCTATTACCTATGACCTGGAATATGCTACAACTCATCTTCTGCGCGATGCCTTTTGTCCTGTCGCTGACATTGTACAAAAGCCGCCACCCCTTCATGGCAACATTCTACGATGCCATGACACGCAGCGCGAAAGCCCGCAAGCTATACGTGCAGGTCGTACTGATCCTGCTGCTACTGTTTCATTATGTCTACACGGGCGGACATCCCGGCGAGTTCGGTGTCCTGCTATCGACCGCTGTCTGTGCCGTTATGTTCTCGTTCAAAAGAGCGGACAGGTGGCTGCGCGGTCTGCTCGACCGTCCACGCGCGTTCGGCACGTTTGCGTTGGCGGCATTGGCCACCGGTTTCCTTCCGCATCTGTACACGACGGCAGTAACCGCCGCCTATCTTCTTTTGGCAGCCCTTTTCTATCCCTCCGTTCGGGTATTGACCGAATGGAATGACAGAAGCAGGTCGCCCGGTTGGGTGAAGCGCCCCGAACTGCTGGCCGAAAGTTATCACGACCATCATCACGCGAAGTTGCCGCATAACGCGGACTGTGGCAACCCTGATATATCCGCGCAATAGTAATCATTAAAACAGAACGAAAAATGGAAAACAAGCAAAAGATACCCGTGTCCATATTGGCAGACAGAGGAGTATTCGATTACCTCAAAGAAAAAGTCGGCGAACGCAAGACAAAGACGGAAGCCTACTGCGACCTGTTGGACAAAGCCCTGGCAGGCTTCGTCTCCCCTTTTTTAAGAAGGCAGGACTACGAACTTCAGCCCAACCAGTGCCACGTTACCGTTTCCGACCTCGCGGCGGAGTGGCACTGGCACCGTGCTACCGTCCGTTCCTTTTTGGACGCGATAGAAGCGTTCGGGTTACTGGAACGAACACGGCTCACCAAGAGTGTCGTCATCACCATGACCGTGCGAACCGGCCAGCCAGTGGAAGCCCGTGGTGGACAGATAAAACCGGACCTTGCCGACCGGTTGCGGGAAGTATTATCCGACTGGATAACCGGCAAAACGGACTCCGACGAGACCGGCATCAAATGCGGGCAGCTTGTCCGTCAGGCAATGGACGAGGCAGGCGTACATGACGGCCGCCCATCTCCGGACAACCTCACCTGCGTCAACCCGGCATCGGACGACGAACGGATCGTGGAGATTTGCACGGTAGCCTTGGAGTGTATCGCTCTTGCCGCCATGAGGCGGGCATTGCGTGGGTCGAGATTCGACGACGGCTCGGAACTCATGGACTACTTCCGTCATGAACTCTACGGGGACTGGACGGGACTTGTCGAAATCTCGAAAGGCATTGCGAAGCTCATTCTCGAAGTCGATAAGGACGATAATACCGATTATCATGACGACGACAGAGAGTTCCTTAAAACGCTTTTCAAGCCCTTTCTGGCACTCGCGGCAAGGGCGCAGGAGACAGCTCATCAGGCCGAAGATTGAAAACAGAATGTATAATCACGAACAATCCGCCTTTTTCCGGTACAGGTATCCTGCCAGTTATAGGAGGCATCCGGGCTTGCCCGTCTGCCACCGAACAAAGGGAAGGGGGAGCCTAATACCCCACCTGCCTGACGTCAGTGGGAAGGGTGTCCATCGGGGCAGCAAGCTGGGACACGGCGGATTGTCCGAAACAACACGAGAACAGTATGGCAAATCAAAAACAGGTGCTTGATATTCGGGTGTCGAAAGGCATCACCGTAGCCCAGAGCAACGAACATCTGCGCGACCGCAGCAAAAAGGCGGAGAAATACGCCATGACCAAAGGTAATTACGACCCCACGCGTAAACATCTGAACTTCGAGGTCGCACCCGGGGGCAAGATACGTCCTGTCGATACGACCCGCAACATTCCCGAACGGATAGCGGACATATTGAGAGGTCGGGGAATCAAAGACCCCAACGAGGGGCTGGCCGAGCCGAAATACCGCACGGTGGTAAACATCATCTTCGGCGGTTCACGGGAACGGATGCGCGAACTCGCGTTCGGCACGCAGCAGGTGGATTTTGAAAAAGGTGCGGACAACACCCGGATCAAACGGAAAAGCGACATCGAACGCTGGGCGAAAGATGTCTATTCGTTCGTGAGCGGCAGATACGGCGAGCAGAACATAGCCGCTTTCATCGTACATCTTGATGAACAGAACCCGCACGTGCATTGCACGCTTCTGCCGATCAAGGACGGGAAGTTTGCGTACAAGGAGATATTCGCCGGAAAGGACAAGTTTGAGTACAGTGCGAGAATGAAACAGCTCCACACGGACTTCTTTGCCGAGGTCAACACGAAGTGGGGAATGTCGCGGGGAACGAGTATCTCCGAGACGGGCGCACGGCATCGTTCGACCGAGGAGTACCGCCGTATGCTCTCCGAAGAGTGTACGACCATCGAGGAAAATATCGACCGCCACCGGAAGGCGTTGTCAGAACTCCAATCGGACATCCGTCTGGCGGAGCGCAGGGTCAAGGGGCTTACGACGATGGTCGGGAACCTCGAAAAGGCGAAGGCTGAAAAAGAGGCCCAGCTGTCGGCAGCCGAACAGGAACTGGCCACGAACAAAGACGATGCGGCGGAGTTGGAGGCCCTGGTCATGTCGTTGGAAAAAGAGCTGCAGGGAATCACCGGGCAACTGGCAGACAAGCAGGAGAAGCTCCAGTCCGCCGACCGGCAGCTTACCGACCTAAAAGAGAACATGGATGCCATTAAGGGACGTACCGAAGAGCTCAAGGAGGAAGCCTACAAATACTCCCGCGACGTACACTCCAAAGTGGACAGCCTTCTCAAGGATGTCCTGCTGGAAAGTCTGGTCGGAGAGTTCCGTTCCACATCGGCACAAATGGATGCTCCACATCGGCAGCTGTTCGACGGCTCGCTCGTGCAGTCGATAGCGGAACGGGGCGCGGAGGTCATGCACTGTGCGACGATGCTCTTCCTCGGAATGGTCGATGATGCCACCACGTTTGCCGAAACACATGGCGGCGGAGGCACTAAAAGCGACCTCAAATGGGGACGCGATGACGACGAGGACAACCGCGCGTGGGCACTTCGCTGCATGAGGATGGCGAACCGCATGATGCGCCCGGCCATCGGCAAGAAACCCAAACGGTAAGTGGCGATACGCCTCACGATAAATCAGAGTATAACGAATTTAAAAACATTGGAATATGACGAAACAACTCATCTTGACTTTTGCCGTGCTCTGCACGTTGCAGGCACGGGCGAATGTACAACCCGTACAGGAAGACACTGTACGACATTGCTCACGCTACGAGGCCACGGAACTGCTTCAACCCGTGCAGCCCGTCTGTCTCGACGGGGTGGTACTCCCGATGTCCCGTACCGGCAACTGGTTTGTCGGTATCGCCGGAGGGGCGACCGCCTTTCTCGGCACGCCGCTCGGCTGCGAAGATCTTTTCGGACGAGTGAAACCATCGTACAGCCTTGCCGTCGGCAAGTGGTTCACGCCCTCGGTCGGCGCACGTATCCATTACAGCGGGTTGCGGTTCAAGGACGCGGAACTATCCTCGCAGGACTACCACCATATCCACGCGGATCTGTTGTGGAACATACTCGGCCGCGGGTACGCCCGGCAGGGACAGGTACGCTGGGGGCTTGCACCCTTCGCGGGTGTCGGGCTGCTGCATAACGCCACAAACGGGAACAACCCGTTTGCGCTCTCCTATGGGGTACAGGGACAGTACCGCATCTCCCGACGGGTAAGTGCCACACTGGAGCTGTCCAACACGACCACCTTTCAGAACTTCGACGGCTATGGCCGCACGAACCGCTTGGGCGACCACCTGCTCTCGCTGACCGCTGGATTCACGTTCCACCTCGGCAAGGCGGGCTGGAAACGTGCGGTGGATGCGACGCCCTATATCCGCCGGAATGAACGGCTCGTCGATTACGCCAACTGTTTGGCGGAAGAGACCCGGCGCTACGCGGGTCTCCACGACCGGGACAGGCGGACGCTCGCCGAGTTGAAGAAAATTCTGGAAATAGAGGGGCTGCTCGATACATACAGTTATTTGTTCGGGGTGGACGACGACGGACGCAAGACCTATCCTGTGAACAATTACAGCGGGCTGAACTCGCTCCGTGCAAGACTGAAGCACAGGCGTTGGGACGGCACATCGCCCCTCGACACGACAGCCCGCTATTCCGGCAACGGACATCCGGCATCCGGTCAATCCCTACCCCGAAGCGTGTCGGACGTGGCACATCAGGGTTTCTTGGCCATGGATTCCACGGCTTTCATGTATGCCGGCGGTGAATGTATCGGCGCACCCGTCTATTTCTTTTTCAATCTCAATACGGTCAGCCTGACAGACGCCTCACAGATGCTCAATCTCGACGAGCTGGCACGTGTGGCGAAGAAATACAACCTGTCCGTAAGAGTTACTGGAGCGGCAGACAGTTCGACAGGTACACCTGCCATCAATGATTCTTTGAGCACTTCGAGGGCGGAGTTTATCTCCGCCGAGCTAAAACGACGCGAAATCCCGGACGGAATGATCGTCAAGACCGGCGTAGGCGGAATTGCCGACCATACACCCGCCGAGGCCAACCGGCATACGAAAGTGGAACTGTTCTTTCCCTGCCAGGCGGGAACAACGGATTAACCTCATAGTCCGTCATGGAAGAGAAACACACGGATGTGAGGCAGCCCCGTTTCAAACGGTTGAAATAATCATTCAGTGAATCCTTGCTGTCCGGATTGATAGATGAAAACTGGTTTACAAGCGAGATGCGTATTCCCGCAGCGCGACAACAAATAGTATGAATGGAATGCAAAAAACACCGGCTATTCGTGGAGCGAATCGAGATCATTCATCAGACTGTTTTTTCGGGATAACCCTCATGCTGAAATAGAGCATCCGGAATACACCCGAATTAAAAGAGCCAGTAATGACCTTCGCTTCCCGACGCGAAGATCTTTTTATTAAATATCAAATAATTAAAATAACAGCAATGACGACAGTAAAAGTAAAATTCCGTGCTTCTTCCGTCCCGACGAGGGAGGGCACATTATTCTATCAAGTGATTCACGGCCGTGTGCCGCGGCAAATCAATACCGGGTACAAACTCTTTCCCCCGGAATGGGACAGGCTGCACGCCGAAGTGCTCCTGCCGCCGGATGCCGGGCAGAGCAGGCATACCTATTTAGTAACGTTAAGGGAACGGATTGCGGGCGACACGGCACGGCTGAAAAGCATCGTTTCCCGGCTGGAACGTGCAGGGCATGATTATACAGCCGACGACGTGGTGAAGCTCTACCTTACCCCCGCGGAAGCGGGAGGCTTCATGTCTTTCGCGCGGGAACTTGTCAGGCAACTGAAACAGATCGGCAAAACCCGTACAGCCGAACGGTACACGACAGTCATGAACAGTTTCGGGCGTTTTGCCGGGGAAAACGATGTGCTTTTGGACGAGGTGGATTCGGACCTGATGGTGAAGTACGAGACCTTTCTGAAGGCAAGGGGAATATGCCCGAACTCATCCTCCTATTACATGCGTGGATTGCGGGCCATCTACAACCGGGCGGTCGAAAAGAAACTGACCGTACAGCGTAACCCGTTCAAGCATGTCTATACAGGCATCGACAAGACTGTCAAAAGGGCCGTTCCCCTGAAAATCATCCGCCAGATACGGGATCTCGACCTGGCATTGTCCCCCGCGATGGATTTCGCCCGGGATATATTCATGTTCTCGTTTTATACCAGGGGGATGTCGTTCATCGACATGGCATTCCTGAAGAAAAAGGATCTGCAGAACGGGATTCTGTCATACCGCCGGCACAAGACCAACCAACAGCTGTTCATCAAATGGGAGAAACCCATGCAGGAGATCATCGACAAGTACGACACCACGGGAACACCCTATTTGCTGCCGATAATCAGGGATATGAACGCCGACGAGCGGCGGCAGTACAAGAACGCGGCCCATCTGGTCAATAACAAATTGAAGAAGTTAGGAGGGCAATTAGGGCTGCCCATCCCTCTTACGAGCTACGTCGCGCGTCACGCGTGGGCCAGCATAGCCAAGAGCAAGAACATACCTGTTTCCACTATCAGCGAGGCTATGGGGCACGACTCCGAAAACACCACCCGCATCTATCTCGCTTCCTTGGACACTTCCGTGGTGGACAAAGCGAACAGCCTTATCTTAAAATCCTTGTAAAAAGGGAACATACCCAGCCGTAAGCCAGCCTTGTTTCCTGCAATGGCTTGGTTTACGGTAGTTCTTATCTCCGTATCCTGACTCCATCCGCCCCTGTAAGTTATCCTTGTTTATGGTATAAGTAAATCGAACGATTTCTTCCCAAGAGAA
>CAVHGF010000046.1:0-16512 GCA_963635625.1 Treponemataceae bacterium
GCATAAAAGTAGTTAAAAATGAAGAATTTTCTTAAAACACTGCTTGCCGTAATCCTCGGACTTATTGTCGTGAATGCGATAGGTTTTGCGATTTTGGCAAGTTTCGCTTCAATAGGCGAGAAGAAGGAAGTAATCCCGACGGAGGGAGTCCTCAAGCTTGATATGTCGAAAATCGTCATATCCGAGCAAAGCACTCAAAGTTTCAACTTCTCCAAGGAGACCAGAACTACTGTCGGTCTGCTCAAGGCGATAAATGCCATCGAGGCCGCAGCTGAAGATCCGGGAGTCAAGTGCATATATCTCAAGACAGACGGAACGTCCATAGGTACGGGCGCCATCGCTGAGCTCAGGGGAGCGCTGCAGAATTTCCGCGCGAGCGGCAAGCCCGTGGTCGCATATCTTGAGAATCCTTCGACAGGTTCATATTATCTTGCAAGTGTTGCCGATAAGGTGTATATGGGAACATATCAGGGCGGAACCCCAATGTTCCACGGCATTTCAAGCCAGTTGATGTTCCTCGGTGATGCATTGGACAAGATAGGCGTCAACGTGCAGCTCATCCGCCACGGCAAATATAAATCGGCCGGAGAGATGTACATCCGGTCAAGCGCCAGCGCCGAGAATCTGCACCAGAATCAGGTGATGATAGATTCCATCTGGGATTCTTTCGTAGATGAGATGGCGCAGAGCCGTTCCCTCAGTGCGGAGGAGATCAATTCAGCCATAGACAATCTTCAGCTTTGTCTTCCGGCAGATTTTGTCTCTGCAGGACTTGTGGATGAACTTCTTGACAGGAACGCGCTTGAGAACAAGTTGGCTGTAATGGCGCAGGTGGACACATTCGATGATGTCCGCTTCATTCCGTTCACTGCCTATGCCGACAATCACATAAAGAACAATTTCCGTGCATCCAAGAAGATAGCCGTAATATATGCCAATGGTAACATAGTGGACGGTTACGACGCTCAGAATGTGGACGGAGACGGGTTCGCTTCCATAATAGAGGGCGTAAGACGTGACAGCACCGTCAAATGTGTTGTGCTCAGAGTCAATTCTCCGGGCGGAAGCGTAGTGGCTTCTGAAAAGATACGCGACGAACTGGACCGTCT
Source organism: Treponemataceae bacterium (assembly GCA_963635625.1). Taxonomy (GTDB): domain Bacteria; phylum Bacteroidota; class Bacteroidia; order Bacteroidales; family UBA932; genus Cryptobacteroides. The sequence continues at coordinate 1,110 of CAVHGF010000046.1, forward strand.
CAGCGAGGTGAAACCTTTGATCGCTTCTTATGGTGACTATGCGGCATCCGGCGGATATTGGATATCGAACGGAGCAGACAAGATATTCTCGGACGCCACGACTTTGACCGGTTCCATAGGAGTATTCGGAATGGTTCCCGATCTGTCAAAACTTTATAAGGAGACTCTTCACGTGGGCGTTCAGAGTGTGTCTTCAAACAAACATTCCGATATGTTCAGTTTGACCCGCCCGTTCACCAAAGAGGAGCTCTCTTATGTGCAGAGAAGTATAGAAAGCATATATTCCAGGTTCGTAGCCCTTGTCGCCGACGGCAGGGATATGACCGCCGGACAGGTGGATGAAATAGCCCAGGGCCGTGTATGGACGGGATCCGACGCTTTGAAGATTGGCCTCGTAGATGAAATCGGAGGTTTGAAGGACGCCCTATATTATGCCGGCGTATGCGCAGGTGACGAGAATATAGGCAATTGGAACATAGTGGAATATCCTCGTGAGCTCACATTGATAGAGATGCTTACAGAGACCATTTCCGGAGCGGTGAATGATTATTCCATATATGGTAATTGGGCCAACTACTATAAGAGCTGGATGTCAAGTTGGAAGTCAGGCAACCGCGAGATGGTGTTCGCTTCTATGCCTTTCATTCCAAGCATCGTTATGTAGTGATTTCCTTGATTGAAATTATTTGAGGGTCTGCTTCACGGCAGACCTTTATTTTTTCGCTTATTCTGTGAGGGAGCAGTGACAGGACCTCCCTGTCGTCAGGTTCCGATACGATCACTATCTCCGTGCTTTTTCTGAAAGAAGGGATTTTCAGGTCCACCATCATATCACTGATTTTCTTGCGACCCTTCATTCCGAGCGGCTGCATCCAGTCTCCTTCCTGCCAATTGCGAAGATAGAATGGGAATTCCAAGACTCTCGGGCTTGCGATGATTTCGTCCGGTCCGGTCTTGAAAGATGCTCCGGCAGGCTCTACGGAAACTTTAAAAGTTCGTCCGGAGATGGTGAATCTGCCGGGTTGTGACACTCCTATGCAATTCGGCCGGTCAAATGGTCTCTGCTCCATTCTCCTGGAGAAATCGATGGCGTCGCTCCCCATGGACAGAATCCATTCTTTGCTGAAGAATTTTTTACCGCTTCTTTGTGCATCAGACTCAAGAAGATTGCAAAGATCCAGATATGCTCCTTCCGGAAAACCTTTCTCCTGCATCTCCCTGTAAAGGACATATCGCCAATGCTTCAAACTCAAAAGAGACTTGGCGGAGCGCAGACGCTCCCGGTGGGCAAGATAATATTCGCCAGCGATATCATCGACTTCCCTGATGTGAGCCATATCTTTGGACAGGGTCTTGAGAGCCGACGGATTTATTTCCTTGAAAACCGGCAAGACCTTATGTCGCAGCACATTGCGCTTATAGATGTCTTCTTTGTTGGTTCTGTCTTCACGCCATTCGAGATTGCGGCTTTCCATATATTCCAGAATCTCCGCTCTGCTCACATCGAGCAGAGGACGCAAAATACGCGAAGGAAATGTCCCGCTGTCTTTTCTCATTCCGCTCATTCCGCGGCTTCCGCATCCTCGCAGCATATTCAGCAGCAGGGTCTCTGCATTGTCGTCGCTGTTGTGTGCCACGATCGTGGCGTCGAAGCCTTTTTGAGCGCATAAGCTGAAGAACCAGCAATAGCGGAGATCACGCGCGGCCATCTCTATGCTGATATTGTTCTTTTCGGCGTAAGCGAGGGTGTCGAAATCTTCGGACAGGAATTCTATGCCGTGTGCGTCGCACCACCGTTTCACGAAGTCACGGTCACCGTCACTCTCTTCACCACGAAGATGAAAGTTGCAGTGTGCCACGCTGAAACTATACTTATATGAAAACAGGGCGCCGTCCAGTGCCCTGTTTACCATATACATAGAGTCTATTCCTCCGCTTACGGCCAAAAGAAGCTTCATTATTATTTGCTTGAAAGGGTGTAGGTGAAGTTGAATGCCAGGAAATCCTTGAACTGTACTCCGCGTTCTCTGATTACTCCGTTTTCGTCAGTGAAAGTTACATTAGGGTCGGAAATCAGCCAGGTCTTCAGCGAGAATTTGAGATATTTGCTCAACTGCCAGTTGATGGAGTTGTCCCAGTTGAAACGGAAGTAAGGCTCGTTAAGATAGTCTGTGAAGACAACGGCCTGAGTCTCAAATGAGAACGCATCGTTGATGGTGAATTTGAAGTTCGTCTTAAGCTGCGCACCGAACTGGAACAGAACTGAATTGTAGGATTCTCCGTCGGCTCTCATTTTCATACCGTAGCTTGAACGGAGGTCGTCCTGTGTACATATCGTAAGACCGCCGGTCACAGGTGCGAAGTTGATGTCGAACCAGTCGGAAGGCTTCCACTGGATACCGAATGCTATGTCCGTGTATGCCGGAGAGAGGAATCCGGATTTTATGGCGTTCACTTTCCATTTGCCTGTCTCTTCGTCCTGGATGTATTTGTCCGGGGTGTCAGTGAACTGGCTGCGGAAGTTGAAGGAAGCCGTATAGTTGAATTTCGAACCGCTTGCCGTCTTGTATGCCCATTTGCTCTCAAGATAGATACGGTCGTTGCTTTTCTGCAGTATGTTCTCTTTTTCGTTGGAGTAGAGGAAACCATAGTCGAGCTGGAGTCGGTTGGTCCAGCTTGTCAGGTCCTTGGCATAATTGGCCTGCGCATCCAAGTTGGTGGTGAGGGTGGTGGTGTTGTATCCTCCGGCAGCCCAGTTGCTCAAGTTGGTCATATTATATCCCAGGTTGAACTGGACAGAAGAAGTCCAGTAGTTGGGTTTGGGTGCGGAAACTTCCTCCTGGGGAGCCTGTGAAAGCTCGACTGCCGCGTCGGCTGCCGCTTTCTGCACGGCATCGTCCTGAGCGAAAACTCCGGTGGAAAACAAAAACAATGAAATGACAGGTAATACTATTTTCTTCATAACTAATTAATATGCAATTGCAAAAATGACTCTTCCCTTTGAAGGCTTGCCTGAATAGATGTCCACGCCTTCCTCCTCGCAGACGAAACTGTCCACAGGAATGCAACGTATGGTCGCTTTGGTCTCATCCTTAATCTTCTGCTCGGTCTCGGCTGTTCCGTCCCAGTGGCAGAGCAGGAATCCTCCCTTCTTTATCTCCTCCTTGAACTCGTCCCAAGAGTCGCATTTGCGTACTTTGGAATCGCGCAGGTCAAGTGCCTTCTGATAGATGTTGTCCTGTATCTTGTCAAGCAGATCCTTGATATATGATTCAATGCCTTCGCACTCGTGCGTGGTCTTCTCCATAGTGTCTCTCCGGGCCAATTCCACGGTGCCGTTCTCGAGATCCCTTGCTCCCATAGCCAATCTTACAGGCACGCCCTTGAGCTCCCATTCCGCGAATTTGAATCCCGGACGCAACGTGTCTCTGTCATCGATCTTGACGCTTATCCCGAGGTTTTCGAGTCCGGCTTTGATGGAATTGAACTTCTCTATTATGGCATCGTGCTGTTCATCAGTCTTGTAGATAGGAACCATAACCACCTGTACAGGAGCCAATGCCGGAGGAAGGACGAGGCCGTTGTCATCGCTGTGCGCCATAATGAGCGCTCCCATAAGACGTGTGCTTACGCCCCACGACGTGGCCCATACGTATTGGTCCTTACCTTCGTTGTCTGTATATTTCACATCGAACGATTTGGCGAAATTCTGTCCCAGAAAATGTGACGTTCCTGCCTGGAGGGCCTTGCCGTCCTGCATCATCGCCTCTATCGTAAGTGTGTCAAGTGCGCCTGCGAAGCGTTCGTTGGGACTCTTGTGTCCTACCACTACAGGCAGAGCCATAGTCTTGCGGGCGAAATCGGCATATACGTGCACCATCTCAACTGCCTTGTCCTGAGCTTCCTGTGCGCTGGCGTGGGCGGTGTGTCCTTCCTGCCAGAGGAACTCGGCGGTGCGGAGGAAAGGTCTGGTGCGCATCTCCCATCTGACTACGTTGCACCACTGGTTGCAGAGGATAGGGAGATCTCTCCAGGACTTTATCCAGTTCTTGTATACGCTCCAGATGATGGTTTCCGAAGTAGGCCTTACTATCAGTTCCTCTTCAAGTCTGGCTTCAGGATCCACGACTACTCCTTTTCCGTCGGGGTCGTTCATCAGTCTGTGATGTGTGACGACGGCGCATTCCTTTGCGAATCCCGCTACGTGTTCGGCCTCGCGGCTGAAGAATGATTTAGGGATGAAAAGCGGAAAATATGCGTTCTGTACGCCTGTTTTCTTGAACATTCCGTCCAATGTATGCTGCATTTTCTCCCAAATCGCATATCCGTACGGTTTTATGACCATACATCCTCTGACGGCCGACTGCTCGGCCAGATCCGCCTTCACTACGATGTCATTATACCATTGAGAATAATTTTCGCTTCTCGGAGTAATCTCTTTTGCCATTTCGGTATTGTCTTTTACTGATAAAATGTCTATAATTGTACGATTCATATGCCTATAAGACAGGCGGTATGATTATTGCGTGCAAAGATACAAATTTTTATTATAGGAGATTCACTATGAAACGTTCTTTTATTTTTTTGATGTTTGTCTCCTTGGCCGTTGTTTCTTGCGGTACTGCGGGACAGTATGCCGATGCTTCCAGATTTCAGGACGGCATCTACTATAAAGCTGAATCTTCAGATGATTATAATACATTGGCCAATGCGGCGGGGACTCAGTTCAATGATAAGATAAATATCGAGTACGACGAGTATGGCTGGTCTACGGCCACCACATCGTCAAGCATAGTCTACGTTCCGGTATTCTCTTTCGGATATCCTTATTACTATGGCTATTACGGCTATTACGACCCGTTCTGGTATTCTTATGATCCTTGGTATTACGGAAGGAGCTGGTATTGGAATGACTGGTATTGGAATGACTGGTATTGGCGTGATTGGTACTGGCACGACAGATATTATTACCATCATCCGCATCATCACTGGGATTATTATGCTCACGGCCCTGTACATAGCCGTAATACAAAAGTGTATCACGAGGGCACTTCCGCGAGAAGTTCATCCGTTCCTTCAAGAGTAAGGCCCGGCTCTGCAACGCGGAGCGCATCTTCTGCATCTACTAATAGCACCACTTCCACTTACAGGAGAAGCGCGACGTCGGGCAGCACGCCGTCGACCTTCAACGGCGGCGGCACTGCGCCAAGAAGAAGCGGGACATCGACTTCCTCATCTTCTTCAAGCAGCGGGACATATAACAGAAGAAGTTCTGCCAATTCATCCGGAAGCAGCTCGCCGTCGTACAACAGAAGCTCTTCAGGGTCAAGTTACAGAAGCTCGTCAAGCTCAAGTACTTCAAGAAGTTCGGGCGGAGCTTCTAACAGGAGCGGAGGTTCGTCAAGAGGACGCAGGTAAAAGGTAAGTGGAATGAAATAGAAAAAGATTGGTATGAAAAGATATGTTTTTGTAGCATTGTCCCTGTTGGCATCGTCGGGCCTTTATGCCCAGTCTATGGGAGATGCATATACTTATAGCGCAAACGAATATCTCGGTTCGGCCAGAGTCGTGGGCTTGGGCGGAGCTGCAGGTGCCCTTGGTTCCGATCTCGGCACCATATCCATAAATCCTGCTGGTTCTGCCGTGGCCAATTATTCGCAGTTTACGGTGAGTCCAGTCCTGGGCGTGTCGAGAGTAAGCACCTCTTTCGCGCTGGACCCGAATTCAGCCGCGCAGAAGGGGTCGGATTTGAACAAGACCAGGTTAAGAATACCCAATTTCGGTCTGACGTCGCGTTTTGCGTCTGCTATTCTTCCTGACACTTACTTGACTATGGGTGTTCTCTATAACACTACATACGATTATAATTATGCACACGATGTCAGCGGAACGAACGCTTACTCGTCAAAATTCGCCGAGATGGCCCGTGCAGCCGACGGTTTTACGGACGCTCAGCTTGAAAGCAGTACTTTTTATGACAATTATCCAAGTCTGTGGGACGTGGGTATGGGTTACAGGGTCGGCCTCATAAACGGCTACGGCACGCAGAACAACTATGTCGGATGCACCGAAGTGCTTACCGATGACGGCCGCAGGTATGTGCCCGGGAATCTTACACAGCGTTCGGCGAACGTCACTTCCGGAAGCAAGAGCGATCTGATTCTGAACCTGGCGTGGAACTTTTCGAACACTTTCTATCTCGGATTCAATCTGGGCATCCCTATGTTCACTTATGACAATGCCGAAAGATTCAGCGAGGTGGCTCAGGTGGTGGAGGAATTCCCTGTCCGTTTCACTTATTCCGACGGCTCCGTGGTCAACACTTATTTCGATAACGCCGTTTATCAGTATAATTATTCCGCAAGCGGGTCGGGACTTTATCTTAAAACCGGCATCATCTGGCTTCCTACCAAGAATTTGAGGATAGGTGCAGCGTATCAGAGCCCTACCGTGATGGATATTACGGAGACTTGGGTACACAGCGGTCAGGTGTCTTATGCCAATGGTTCCTCATATAGTGGAAGCAGTGCGCAGGGAGAGTCTCGCTATACCATAGTGACGCCTCGCAGCGTGGATTTGAGCCTTGCCTATACTTTCGGGAAACTTGGCCTTATAAGTGTGGACGGCACCATAGAGAATTATTCGCGTGTGAAATTCAGCAGCACTGATTATGACAGCGGATCTTATGATTTTCTGAACGCCACCACTGCCGCATTCAGCGGTAAGGCGTATAACCTGAGGGTCGGTGCTGAACTGAACGTGCTGAAGAACTTTGCGCTCAGGGCCGGTTACAGCTTCAAGACCTCGGCGGAGAAGTATTATACGGTGGATGGAGAGGCTTTCTATTACGAGGATTATAATGATGACTATTATCTTGGAAGAAAGACGCTTCCGGATAACGCCAAATATGTAAAAGATTATCGTCATAGCGTTTCAGCAGGTATAGGATTCAATCCGGCAGGAAGTTTCTTCGCCGATTTTGCGGTGAGATACACGAAACTGCCGTCAAGTTCATACCAGCCTTACTATGACTATGATGATGTGTATTCTCCGGTTTTTTACAGCAAAAAGGGCTTTGTCAATGCTGTTCTTACACTGGGGTGGAGATTTTAACCTGTAAACATGAAATTTACTGCTAAAGAACTTGCGGAGGCGCTTCACGGAACGGTTGATGGAGACCCGGCTGCAGAAGCGACAAGTTTCGCCAAGATTGAACACGGCAAACCGGGAAATCTTTGCTTTTTCGCAAACCCGAAATATGAACAATACGTCTATACCAGCAAGGCTTCCATTTTGCTGGTGAATAAGGATTTCCAGCCAAGTGAGCAGGTCGCTCCCACGATGGTTCGTGTGGAGAATGCATATAGCGCGCTTGCTGAACTTCTCGATTATGTGAAGAAGCAGAACAAGACGTATAAGAGGCATCGCGGGCGCTGCCGTGTGTCGTGGAAGGCGAAGATAGGCAGGAAGGTGTGGATAGGCGATTATGTGACGATTGGCCCGAAGAGCCAGGTTGGGGATTACACGAAAATCTGCAACAATGTCACTATAGGCGAGAACGTTAAGATAGGCAGCAAATGTATCATTTATCCGGGAGTGGTGATATTCTCGGACACGGTGATAGGCGACAGGACCATTCTTCACGCCGGTTGTGTCATAGGCGACGACGGATTCGGCAATGCGCCGCAGCCTGACGGCACGTGGAAAAAGATAGAACACGTGGGTAACGTGGTGATTGGCAATGACGTGGAGATAGGATCCAATACTACCGTGGACAAGGCTCCGATGGAGTCCACCGTGATTGGCGACGGGGTGAGAATAGATAACCTTTGTCAGATAGCGCATAATGTCAAGGTGGGAGAGAACACCGTGATGGCCGCTCTTACCGGTATCGCCGGTTCGGCTGATATAGGCAGGAATTGTATTCTGGCCGGGCAGGTCGGTGTCGTGGGACATATCAAGATGGCGGATAAGACGACAGTCTGCGCACAGGCGGGTGTGATAGGTAATGTACGCAAGGGTGGACAGGTTCTTGTCGGTATGCCGGCCATCCCTCATTCCACTTATATGCGTGCTTACGCTAAATTCAAGGCTGGCGGAGAGGAATAGAGTATTTGAATTTTTTATTTATCTTTGCGCCCACTAAATTTTGGCAATGAATCAACGGACTCTAAAAAATATATATTCTTTCGAGGGGAAGGGCTTACATTCAGGCAAATATGCGCATATGCGCGTGTGCCCCGCACCTGTTGATACAGGTTTGAGATTTCACCGTGTCGATATGGGCCCGGACGCTTTTGTGGATGCGGTGGCGGAAAACGTTTCTTTGACTTCCCGCAGTACGACTATCGAAAAAGATAAAGTGTCGGTCAGTACGATAGAACATCTTCTGTCGGCACTCACCGGGCTTGGCATAGACAATGCCTTGATAGAGATAGATAATGTCGAGGTGCCTATCCTGGACGGAAGCGCGGAAAAATATGTGGAGGCTATCGCTCCTGACGGAGTCGAGGAGCAGGATGCCGAGAGAAAATATATAGAGATAGCCGGCGAATTCGTTTATAAGGACGATAAGACGGGTTCGTACATCAAACTTCTGCCTTCGGATGAGCCAAGTTATGAAGTCACCATAGATTTCAATTCCAAAGTTCTCGGGATTCAGACTGTAAGCTGGGACCCGACGAAGGATTATGTAAAAGAGGTGGCTCCTTGCAGGACATTCTGTTTCCTTCACGAGATACAGGTGCTGGCGGGTCTTGGTCTGATAAAGGGCGGTGATTTGAGCAATGCCATAGTCATAGTGGAGAAGCAGGTGCCTCCTTTCATCGTGTCGAGATTGGCCAAGTCTATGGGCTATCCTGATCTCAAGATTACGCACAAGGGGTATCTGAGCAACGTCGAACTGCATTTCCCTGATGAGTGCGGAAGACATAAGTTGTTGGATATCATAGGGGATCTCAGGCTTGCCGGAGGGTTTTTGAAAGCGAAGGTGATAGCATACAAGCCGGGTCACGGAATAAACACGAAAGTAGCCAAACTAATTTAAACGATATAATATGACTAATATACATCCACTTGCTACTGTTCATCCTGGCGCAAAGTTAGGTGACAATGTCGAAGTAGGTCCTTATGCTTTCATCGATGACAACGTCGAAATCGGTGACGGCTGCAAGATTTATCCTCACGCCACGATCTTCTCGTATGTGAAGATGGGCAAGGATTGCAGCGTTTTTCCCGGAGCGGTTGTCGGAGCCATTCCTCAGGACCTCAAGTTCGACGGGGAGGTGACCTATGTCGAGATAGGAGACAGGGTCAACATACGCGAATGTGCCACCATCAACCGTGGAACCAAGGCCAGCGGCAAGGGTGTGACCAAGATTGGCAATGATACCCTCATAATGTCATACGTCCACGTGGCGCACGACTGCAGGGTGGGCAATCATTGTATTCTCGTAAGTTATGTGGGGATAGCCGGTGAGACCGACGTGGATGACTGGGCTATTCTGGGCGGAAGCACCGTCGTGCATCAGTTTTCGCATATAGGAAAGCACGCTATGGTGGGCGGCGGAAGCAAGGTGAACAAGGACATCCCGCCTTATTCTCTTTGCGGACGTGACCCTATCTGTTACGTGGGCATCAACCTCGTGGGACTTCGTCGCCGCGGATTCGATTCAGATACCGTAAGGTGCATCAAGGATATTTACGATACCATATATCATCAGGGCAATAACGTCTCTGATGCATTGGCCAAGGTCGAGGAAGGTTTTTCGGACACTCCGGAAAAGGCCGAGATTCTCAACTTCATCCGCAATTCCAAGAGAGGAATCGTCCGGGCCAATGACAACAGCGAAAAGGGTTTCGTAGAGTAATGCTTCTGCTATCTACGGCGTATTTTCCTCCTATAGAGTATTTTGCAGCCATTGCAAGATACTCTGTTGTTTTTCTGGAAAACGCCGAGAATTATGTGAAGCAGTCTTACAGGAACAGATGCAGGATTTTGACTTCCAACGGGGTGGAAGACCTCAGAGTCCCCGTCCTTCACGGGGAGTCGCGTCTGATTACGGATGTCAGGATAGATTATAAGATGCAGTGGGTCAGACAAAGCAAGTACGCGATAGATTCGGCTTATTTCAATTCGCCTTTCTTTGAATATTATCGCGACGATCTTTTCGCCATAATGGATTCCTGCCCTCCGACCCTTTGGGAATTGAACCGGGAGTTGACGGCATTTTTCTGCAGGAAGGTGGGTTTGGGAAGCGAGTTTTCTCTTACCGGAGATTACAGGCCCTTTTGGGAGGACTGCGAGGACCTCAGGGATGTGATACATCCCAAGAAAGCTTCCGCGTATGAGCCGAAAAAATATTATCAGGTCTTTTCGGAACGCTTCGGATTCGTCCCGGGGCTTTCCATAATGGATCTTCTTTTCAACGAGGGGCCGGAGAGTATTTGCTATTTGTAATAAATTCACTATATTTGCACCCGTGAAAGAGATAGGAGACCGCGTAGGCCGCCTATTTTTGTTATATTAACGATTCGGAAAAAAAATATGGACAGATTAAGATTTGACGCGGTGCTGGAAAAAGCTGCAGGTGAAAGGGGATGCGAAGTGGTGGAAGTGTCATTCAACGATGATGACAACATCTTCGAAGTGACTATAGACAAGAAGGACGGACTTGTGGATCTGTCTGATTGTGAGTTTGTCCACCGCGCTGTTCTCGGCGCTTTCGACCGTAACGTGGAGGATTATTCTCTTACGGTGGGCTCGCTTGGCCTGTCTTCTGAAGAGGCGGATAAGATTTTGGAAACAATAAATGAATAAAATATAATGGAAAAGGAACCGGTAATTACCCTCATTGATGCCTTCAAGGACTTTAAGGAGGAGAAGAGCATCGACCGCCCGGTGATGATGGGCGTGTTGAAGGACGTATTTTTGACACAGATTGCTAAAACATACGGTTCATCGGATAATTTCGATGTCATCGTGAATGTGGACAAGGGAACCTGTGAGATATATCAGAACTTTGAGATCGTGGAGGAGGTCACGAATCCCGCTGCGGAGATGACCCTCGAACAGGTCAAGGAGGACAGCGGTGACGACGACTATGAGATCGGCGACCAGTATGCCAAGAAGTTCAATCTCTCTTCTTTCGGACGTCGCGGCATCCTCAACATACGCCAGAACCTTCAAGGCCGTATCCGTGATATAGAAAAGGCCAACGTATTCAAGAAATACCAGGAGAAGATAGGCGAGCTCTTTACCGGAGAGATTTATCAGACCTGGGGCAAGGAAGCGCTCATCCTCGATGAAGACGGCAATGAACTTCACATACCTAAGTCTGAGCAGATTCCGGGTGAACACTTCAAGAAGAACGATACGGTGCGCGCCGTCATCAAGAGTGTGGAGATGAAGAACAACACTACTCCATATATCATCCTCAGCCGTACCTCGCCTGAATTCCTTGAGAAGCTGTTTGATCAGGAAGTCCCTGAAATTGCGGACGGCCTCATCACCGTGAAGAAGGTGGTACGTATCCCGGGAGAAAGAGCGAAGGTGGCCGTGGAATCTTATGACGAGAGAATCGATCCGATCGGAGCTTGTATCGGAGTCAAGGGAAGCCGTATAATGGGTATCGTCAGAGAACTTCATAACGAGAATATCGACGTCATCCAGTGGTCGGATAACCCTCAGCTGCTGATCCAGCGCGCTCTTAATCCAGCCAAGATTTCATATATCGTGATGGGCGACACCGAAGACAGCAAGATCAAGGTGTATATGGTTCCCGAGGAAGTCCGCAAGGGTATTGGACGTGGCGGATGCAATGTCGCTCTCGCCGGCAAACTCATCGACCGTGAGATAGAGGTATGGAGAGATGTCCCTAAAGATGAGGATGAAGAGGATGTGGCACTCGATGACTTTGCAAATGAGATCGATCAGTGGATTATAGACAAACTCAAGAGCATAGGTTGCGACACTGCCAAGGATGTATTGGCAATAGATGCTGAAGATATAGCTCAGAGGGCTGATCTCGAAGACGAGACGGTGGAGGATGTCCTCAGAATACTTAGATCTGAATTTGAAGATTAATTTTTAAAAAAGGGGTTGTAATAATGTCAGAAATTCGACTGAATAAAATAATGAAGAAGTTCAATATCGGACTCTCTGACCTGGTGTCTTTCTTATCGGGTCAGGGAATCGATGTTGAAGAGAATCCTAACGCTAAAATTGAAGAATCGGAGAAACTTTTGAGCGCTCTCAGCAAGGCTTTCGGCAAGGACCTTGAGGCCAAGCAGGCTGCGGAGGAAGTTGATATCAAGATTTCAAAGATCCTTGAGAATACTGCGAAGAAGCCTAAGGAGGAGCCTGTGGAGGAGGAAGAGGTGGAAAGAGTGGTCACCATAAAGACCAATACGCTTTCTTCCCATAGGGATGAGTTGAGTAAGCCTGTGGAGGAAAAACCGGCAGCGCCGGAAAAAACTGAGGAACCGGAGATTGTCGTCGAACCTGTAGAGGAGAAGGCCGTCGAGCCCGTTGCCGTTCAGGAAGAGAAAAGAGAACCGGAGCCGGCAGCCCAGGAGGAGCCTGCAAAAGAACCAGAACCTGTACCTGTAAAAGAGGAACCGAAGCCAGTCGTGACTACTGTAACCCCGATAGAGAAGACTGTTTCGGTAGAGGGAAGTGACGCTACCATCAAGGTTGTAGGCAAGATAGATCTCAGCCAGTTCAACAAGAAACCTGTTTCCGGGAAAAGGGACAGGATTTCCAAGGGAGGCAAAGTGGATCTTCAGAAGGCAGGGGCCAATGCGACCAACAATCACGGGAAGCCTGCCAAGAACGCCAACAACCAGAACCAGCAGGGGGGCGGCAAGAAGAATAAGAACAAACAGCGTGGCGACCGCAATTTCCCTCCTGTGCTGACTGAGGCGCAGCAGGAGGAGATGCAGAAGGAGATTCAGAAGCAGGTCAAAGAGACTTATGCCAAGATGAACGAGGGGAAGAAGAACAATTTCGGCGCCAAGTACCGTAAGGAGAAAAGAGATGCGGCTGCTCAGAAGACACACGAGGAGATGGAGCAGATGGCAGCTGAGAACAAGGTGCTTAAGGTGACGGAATTCGTTACCGTGAACGACTTGGCCACTTTGATGAACAATACTCCTGTGGTGAAGGTCATAGGGGCTTGTATGAGTCTGGGACTTATGGTGTCCATCAATCAGCGTCTTGATGCTGAGGCACTTGTCCTCGTGGCGGAGGAATTCGGCTACACCGTGGAATTCGTCACGGCAGGCATCACCGAGGAAATCAACCAGAGCGCCGAGGCGGATAAGGAAGAGGACCTCGTGGAGCGTCCGCCTATAGTCACCGTTATGGGTCACGTAGACCACGGTAAGACCTCGCTTCTCGACTATATCCGTAAATCTAATGTCATCGCAGGTGAGGCCGGTGGTATCACCCAGCATATAGGTGCGTATAACGTTACCTTGGAAAACGGACGTCATATCACCTTCCTCGACACTCCCGGACACGAGGCCTTCACGGCTATGCGTGCCCGCGGTGCGCAGATGACGGACTTGGCCATAATAATCATAGCGGCAGATGATGCCGTGATGCCGCAGACAGTGGAGGCTATCAACCACGCTCAGGCTGCGGGTGTACCTATGGTATTCGCCATAAACAAGATAGATAAGCCCGGTGCCAATTCTGACACCATACGCCGTCAGCTTTCTGAGATGAATATTCTGGTAGAGGACTGGGGCGGAAAGTATCAGTGTCAGGAGATATCCGCCAAGAGCGGCATCGGTGTGGAGAAGCTTCTTGAAAAGGTGCTTCTCGAGACAGATCTTCTTGAACTCAAGGCCAACCCTAAGAGATTGGCGAGCGGTGCGGTGATAGAGTCGTCTTTGGACAAGGGACGCGGTTATCTGGCCACGATTCTGGTTCAGAACGGAACCCTTCACGTGGGTGACTGCATTCTTTGCGGAAGTTTCTATGGCAGGGTCAAGAATATGTTCAATGAGCGCGGTCAGAAGGTGACCGAGGCAGGTCCTTCCACCCCGGTTTCCATTCTTGGACTCAGCGGAGCGCCGGCTGCCGGCGAGAAGTTCAATGTGATGGCGGACGAGAAGGAGGCCAAGAGCATAGCGAACAAAAGGGAGCAGCTTATCCGCATACAGGGCATAAAGACCCAGAAGCATATGACTCTCGAAGAGATAGGAAGGCGTATTGCCATCGGTAACTTCAAGGAACTTAACATTATCGTCAAAGGTGATGTGGACGGTTCAGTGGAGGCCCTTTCGGATTCGCTTATCAAGCTTTCTACGGACGAGGTCAAGGTCAACGTTATCCACAAGGCTGTGGGCGCCATCTCCGAATCTGATATCCTGCTTGCACAGGCTTCGGATGCCGTGATAGTCGGTTTTCAGGTCCGTCCGTCAGTGGATGCGAGACGTGTGGCCGAGAAGGAAGGAATCGAAATCAGGCTTTATTCTGTCATCTATGACTGTATCAACGAAGTCCGTGATGGTATAGAGGGTATGCTTGAGCCGGAGAAGAAGGAAGAGGTGATAGCTACGGCCGAGGTTAAGCAGACCTTCCGTATCAGCAAGGTGGGAACTATCGCCGGATGTATCATTCGTGACGGTAAGATGGTCCAGAAGTCTCAGGTTCGTCTTATCCGTGACGGTATCGTCATCTATACCGGAGAGTTGTCTTCGCTTCAGATAGGCAAGGATGCCGTGAAGGAAGTGGGCGCCGGAAAGGAGTGCGGTATGGCTATCGCCGGGTATAATGACATTAAGGACGGTGACGTGATAGAAGCGTTCCACATAGTGGAGATAAAGCGCACGCTGTAGTCGGGTGCTTGCTGAATAAGAAAAGAGTGACTGTAAAGTCACTCTTTTCTGTAAGGTTGAGGTACCAGGATTCGAACCTGGGCAGGCAGAACCAAAATCTGTAGTGCTACCATTACACCATACCTCAATTCCGGACGGCAAATATACGCAGTTTTCTCAAATCTTGCAAAGTTTTGCGTTGACGTGAGAGGTGGCGTTCAGGCAGTGTTTGCAGTTATTCTACCATTGCTCCTCGTCGGATACGGATGCCGACTCGATGGTGCAGGATTCGATGTTGGAGGAGGCGAATATTGTCTCTGATTCCACTTCTATGACCTGTGTGTAAGGTGTTGTATAATTGTCCTTCATATTCTCTTGATACCCGGCTTTTTGCCTTGTCGGGGCGCAAATATAGTGAAAATCTTGAAACTTTAGCGGATAATCTTATAAATGTCGGAATCGGATGACAAATTATCTTTGCACTCATAGAAAAGGATATTATACAATGGTACGTAAAAATTACAAAGTCGGCGGGATGGGATGTACCTCCTGTGCTGTAAGGGTGAATAAGGTTCTT
>CAVHGF010000047.1:0-16206 GCA_963635625.1 Treponemataceae bacterium
AATGATGGATGGACTCGGCCTCAAGGGAAGGGATAATTTCCTGAAGCTTTACCTTACTCCGTCCCTCGGCGAGGGTTTCATCCGTCTGCTCTACCCGGACTCCCCACGGCATCCACGCCAGAAATACTTGCTGACGGCAAAGGGACTGCTGCTGTTTGACTCGCTTAAAGACTCCGGACGATGAAGAGGTACGAACAATATAAGCGCACGGGCATTGACCGGCTGTCAGAATTTCTGAAGGAAGTCTATCAGGTTCCGGTCCCGGGAGAGCCGGAGCTTTTTTCTCAGACGGTAACGGGTCATCTCCACGCTGCGGAACGTAAGGTTCATAAGTGGGGCTATTTCTTTGCTTGAAAGTCCCATCTTGAGATAGGCGCAAAGTTTCTTGTCTCCGAGAGTAAGTTCAGGGTAGCTGTCTGACAGTCGCGTGAGGTACTCGTCATAGACGATGTCGAAATTTTTTTCAAAGCGTTTCCAGTCCTCATCGTGGCGGATGTTGACATCGATCCCGTCCCTCATCCTGGAAATCTGGGCAAGTACTTTATCCGGCTTCTCTTCCGTTCGCACCATCTTTTCCATTTTGTCGAGTTCTTTTTGAATGTCAATGAGTTCCTCGTTCTTTCGAAGTAGATTCATCGTGGATGTCGCAAGTTCGTTGGCTTTTGTAAGAAGATCTTCTTTCATCTTTTTCTCCTCCAGCTCTTTTTCCTTTTTGGCCGTTTCCGCAGCAAGGCGGTGACTGTAGAGCCGTCGGACAGTTATGGTGATCCCATAAACAAGCAAGCCCAGCAAGATGACATAGCAGGCCAATGCCCATCCGGAGAGATACCACGGCCATTTGATGTGGAATCTTATTTCACTTTCTGCCGTCTGCCCTGTGTAGAGATTGTGAGAGCGAACCTTGAAAATGTGAGTTCCATAGGGGAGTTGCGTGTAATCCTTGGTGTTGCTCAGGCTTGGCTTCGACCAGTTGGAGTCATAGCCTTCAAGTTTGCAGCTGTAGGTTACTGCATCACTCATTCTCTGCTCTATCATTCTGAATGAAAACCTTAGTGTGGTCTGCTCCGGGGAAAGCGTGAGTTCGGGGAGCGGTGTTGCGGAATAATTCTGCAGAATAACGCTTTCGCGCGAACCTTCGATACTTGTTATGGTTCTTATTATAAGTGCATTGTCTTTGTTCTTGCGATTCTTGATCGCATCTGTGTTGATTATCGAAAACCCGTTTTCGGTGTTCAGAAGAATCCGCCCGTCTCCGAGATAGAGAGTGCTTTCAAAGCCAAGAGGACGTGTGCCGACCATATACTTGAGAGACAGTGAATCAATCGTGTAGCATCCTTCGGCGTCCCGGTACCCGAGAGCCTGGAGTGCGCCGGACGAATAAAAGTCGTTATCGTCAGGAAATCGCAGGAGCGTGGTGGTGATAGGGGCGAAGGTGAACCGTGAATTCAGACTGTCAACCGGGAGCGCCTTCTGGAGATTGTCATCGTACGAGTAGAACCCGCCTTCTGTGGAGAAGATTATCTTCCCGTCAATCATATTCGGAATATTGTTCGCGTCCGTCGGGAATCCGTGATTGGTGCCGAAGTGTTCGTATGAGAGAACTGTGGTATAGCTATCATCAAAAAAGACGCGGAAAAGTCCTTTGACCCAATGCGAAAGCCACATTCTGTGTTTTTTGTCAAGGCAGAAAGCCTTGCTGGCAATGTCCGGACCTTTTATGAAATGTGACAGATCCCATCTTCCGTCGGATTTCTTCAAGACGAAGAGGCGGTTGTAGCTGCTTCCCACCATCATCTCCGGTTTGCCGGCAGGAGATTCAACCTTCCAAGCGCCTTCGATGCGGATATTCTGTGTGTGACCGTCTTTGTATATTATGTATACTCCGCCATCGTGACAGCAGAAAAGCGATCCGTCGTGCTCGCAAATGCTCCAGACCTGACTCAGTTTGTCCGTAACCTTTTTGTATTCCGACGCCGTAGTCAAGGGGTACGGTGTGGAGAACAGTCCCTGGTTGGTGCCCAGATAAAGACGTCCTTTCCATATCAGAGAGGCGTAACCGGTACCGTATATTTCGTTCTTCCCGAAGAGATCCAATTCGGCGGAGGAGAGATCTATGTAGCCGATTCCGTTGTCCAGACAGGCCCAGATGTTCCCTGAGGGGTCGAAACGCAGGCCAAGCACGGTGTTGTTCCCGAATCCCGTATCCGTATTGATATGAAACCATTCGCCATTGTCTCTGTTGAGAGTGTAAACGCCGTTTGTGACGGTGCCGATGGCTAAAGTGGGTCCGTCAGAAGCTGCAGTGTAAACGATGTCGCGCCTGAGAACTTCGGAGAACGGAAGGTTTTCTTTGGTCAAGACGCCGTCTTTAAGGCGAAACACTCCGTCCTGCTTCGTTACGAACAGCAGTTCCCCGGTATCCGGTTTGGTTTCGAGAATGGAGCACACTCTGGAATCTTTAAGTGCTTCGGTTCCGCGGATGAGCTCAAAGGTATTGTCTTTCAGATAGAAGCAGCCGGAACCGTCAACATAGAGCAGCAGGTTTTTCCCTATGACGGTGGAACAGAAAATCCTCTCTTCGAAAGTATAGGTCTTGATGCTGCGTTCAGCCTGATCTTTATAAATATATATATGTCTGTCGTCTTGAAAGAATATGTTTTCCCCCAATCGTCCTATGTTCCATATTTCTGAAACTCCCACTCCGAGGCTGTCCAGAAGTGACGTGTAGGTGACTGTCCCGCTACTTAAAGTAATTCTTCCAAGTTCGTTGGTAGCTCCTGCGTAGAGAACGTTTTCCTGTTTGTCGTAAAAGAGGGAGCGGGTGTTCGTGTGGTTGTGGTTAGGTATGATCATCCAGTCTTCTGAATCGAAGACAAGCACTCCGTTGTTGTTTGCGAAAAAGGCGATGCCCTCGTCGTTGCATTCACTTGACCAGTTCTGAGTGGCGGCACCATAGGTCCGCTTCCCGTAGTAACGGACGGCCGGGCTGTATGCTTTGACCGGAATGTCGGCCAATAGAAATGTAAAAAGCAGCAGGGAGGTTATAATGGACTTGTTGAGGTCGTTCATTATGTGTTTTTTCTTTTGTTGTGGTTATCGTTAATTGTAAAATACTGCTTTACAGGCGTTTGGAAAAATGCTCTATAAATGCAGGTTTTCCCTTTGTTGAGTTTTTGTGAGAGCAAAATTAGCGATAATGGAGAATTATATCAATATCTTTGTGAAACAATTGTAGTGGAAAGACACTAAAGACCACATAATAATAACAGAATTATGAAAGAAACTAAGTTTAGCGCGGAGAAAAGTCCGTATTTGTCACCGGAGGTCGAGGTTTTAAGTCTTGACGCCGAAAAGGTGTTTGCCGCCAGTGGCTGGTATAGCGGCGAAGGCAATGATGCTAATATCAGCTGGTCATATTCAGACGATGAATGTTGGGACTAACTTAAAATCTGCGTAATTATGAAAGGAATCCAATTCAACTCCATTTTGAGTCTTGCGGCTGTTTCCGCCGTCCTTCTTTCCTGCCAGAAAGAACAAGCCACGTCTTCTTCTTTGTTCCAAGTCAGGGTTGCGCTTCCTGTTGAGGCGCTGGATACCAAGGCCGTTTTCGCAGATGGGCAGGGTATGTCCTGGGAAAGCACTGACAATTCTCTTTTCCGTATGGTCGCAGGCGAAGACATTTCCACATTCACCGTGTCCACTGCGCAGAGCGTCTCGATAGATTCTGAAACCGGCATTGCCACGTTCGCCTTTGAAAGCGCACCTGCAGAGACTGCGACGGTCTCATTCTTCTATGGCCCGGGGACTAATTTGGAATATACCTTCAATCCATCTCAAAGTCAGACTGCTCCAGGTCGAATTGATGCGGCCAATCTTTGCTTCAAAGCGTTGGATGTAAAACTGACAGATACTTCCGTCGCGCCTGAAATGCAGATGGTGGGAACAGTTCAACGCTTTCTCATCTATTCTTCCACCGGGAAATATGCCGCGGAAAAAGTCGAGGCCGTAAAAATCACTTCATCTAACGAAAATATTACAGGTCTTATCGGATATAACGGACTGGGACAGCCGCGAAAGAATCCCGGAGCAGACTATTCTGCCGCCGAGACGGAGACGATTATCTGGAGCGGGTCAAAGTCTGCGACCGTAGAGATTACAAATCCTGTGGCTATAGAGGCTGCGGACAAGGAGTCCACGCTCGGGAAGGGTATCTATATTTCTCTTCCTGCCGGCACTATTTCATCCTACACCTACCAAATTACGACAGATGCCGCTGAATATGTGCTTACATCAGCGAATGCCAAGACTTATGAAAACGCCAAGGTGTCAAATGTGTTCATCAATCTGGAAAATGCTTCCGTCGTACGTTCGGAGAAGGGCAGTGTGATTCCGGAAGTCAAATATGTAGGCGGGCTTCCTGACACATTTACTCTTAATGCTGACAGTACCGCCGATCAGGGAATAAGCTGGTGGTATGCCACCGTTGACGGAAGTACAAGAGAGAATCGCGAAGAGTCCACATACGACGGCAGGATTTTCTACTCGACCGATAATGTGAAGTTTACAGTAACGGACGATGGCGGTGCCGAGGTCTCGTGGATCAGCTGCAAGTACAAAACCGACGACACGTGGTGGATTGTGACTTACGAAGCGAACGAAACCGGCTCTGAGCGTACGGCGACCATTACCGCCACATACGATATTCCGGGATATATCGTCACTCCGTCAGTAAAACAGGTGAAGGTGATACAGCCCGCCAAATCAGAATGACACGATAATTCACTAACTGCATAAACAACTATAATTATGAAGAAAACTAATACCATTGAAAGGAGAAATCCGTATTCTTCTCCGGCGGTCGAGGTTTTAAGTCTTGGCGCCGAAAAGGTGTTCGCTGCATCCGGTGCCGGCGGTATATGGGATGACGCCGACAACTCATCTGCCGATTTCAGCATCGGGAGTGTTTATTATGATGAATTTGAATAGGAGGCTCAGATTATGAAAAAGACAATGAATATTTGGGCGGTTGCAATGGCCGTATCAGTATTATCATTTGCAAGTTGTTCCAGCAAATTGGATGAGCCTGCCATAAAAGATGCTACCAGAACTGTCAGGATAACTGCGGGCGTGGAACTCGAAGATTCCGGCTCGGCCGTCTCCACCAAGGCCAATTGGGCTGACGGCAAGGGTCTTCAGTGGGACGAGGCTGACGCAACGAAGCTCGGTCTTATCGACAATAAGGGAGGGGTCAATGCGTCCACGGCCCTGAGCATCGCCGATGACGACACGGCTGTCTTTACAGGCGAAGTGACTGCCGATGCCACAAAATTCATAGCAAGTTATCCGAAGGTTAATGCCGGAGCGAACGACGGGTGCGCTACGATCTATTTCAACATCGCCTCCGCACAGAGCCAGACCGCGGCAGGCGCAATGGAAAGCACAGACGGGAAAGCTCTTTTCGTAGGCACCGCTCCGATTGAGCTCAGCAGCACGGTAAGCGAATACTCGGCTTCTATGAGAATGATTTCATCTCTTGCGCGCTTCCTGGTATATTCTTCTGAGGGCAAGACTGACAAGGTGAAATCCGTTTCAGTTACTTCAGATGCGGACATTGCAGGTGCAAGAGTCGCTATTGTAAACTGGACAAATGAGGGTAATTATGAATTCAACGGCGGCGAAGTGTCCAAGACTGCGACCGTGACGCTGGCGCAGGAGTTCGACCTTGGCGGCATTGCTTCAAAGGATGATACCAAGGGCATCTATCTGGGCCTTATTCCGGCCACATCCGCCAGTACGGTCTACACCGTAACCACAGACAAAGGGGCCTACATCTTTACGGCGTCCGCTGCTGTGGAGTTCAAGGCAGGAACCATTCACAATATCGCACTCAATCTTGACAAGGGCACATTCACTTCTACTGAGAATGAGGTGGTATTTTCTCCGGGAGTGAACGCTGATCAGAATGTTAATGCCGATGCTCATACACTGTATCTTGGGGCTACAACCGCCACCTGCGGCGGCGAGGCCGTAACGATGAATGACACGGACTGTCAGCTTGTTGCCATAGGAGAGGATGGAAATGCCGCTTCCTGGGTTTCCGTTTTCTGGGAGAATACGAGCAATTACAATCTCGGAATCAAAATAGAGAAGAACAAGACCACTTCCGCACGTGCCGCGAAGGTATATATGGAATATAAGGGCACAAGGTCCAAGAACTATATCAATGTTCATCAGGATGCCGGCTCAGGACTTCCTACCGTCATTCCGACGCTTTCCGATGCCTATACGACTGAAATCGTTTACGAGGGAGAGTCCATCGCCAATGCAGCTACGCTTTCTCTCACCGTTGACGGCGAGACCAAGAGCGGAAGTGATGTGGACGATTACCTTTCGTATCTTACCATTTCCTGCGGCAGCGCTACGGCAAGTTGCAACAATGGAGTGATAAGCATTGTATTCCCTGAGAATGAGAGCTCTTCTGCGAAGAACTACACACTCAGCGTGACCTCCGAAGACGGCAGCGCGACCGTAAGTTTCACCCAGGCGGCGAATCCGGGCGGCGTCACCCCTTCTCACACCTATTCATATACATTGTATAACAATGCTGCCGACAAGTCAAAAAGTACGGGATTCGGCTCTGGTGCAGGAGGTGTCGGGGATTGGTATCGTTTTGAAAATGTGACGATCGACGGAACATCATACCCTGCAGGTGACGCTCTTAAGAACCTATCTGTAAGCGAGCTCGGGCAGGAGATGCTTAACTATGCATTCTCTTTCCTTGAACTTGAAAGTGATGATGTTCAGGTTCCCGGAACCGATCCTCTCACCACGGTCGAGGAAATGAAGGAATTCGTGGAACTTCAGCTCTGGTGTGACGGTGGGGCTGCAATCTATGTCCGCATTGTTCTTAAACAGAACACTACCGGAGCACGCCGTACATTCAAAATCCAGACAAAGGACGGAGATGGCAATGTGCTTTCAACCATTGTGTATTTCCAGAATGCTTAATCAGTATAAAAAACTGCTTAAATGAAAAGACACGCATCGTTTGTCATTCTTTTATCGTTGATAATATTTTTCTGGCAGGGGCGGAACTATTCCGCCCTCGCCCAGAATGTAAAGGTGGCGGGTGTGGTTACAGATGCCACTACCAGACAGCCGATTGATTATGCCGCAGTGATCGCCAGAGGTGCCAACCTCGTGGTTATGACCGAGCCGGACGGCTCCTATGAAATCAGCGTCGATCCGGGTACGACCATCGAGTTTTCCTGTTTCGGGTACATCTCCCGGACCGTTACCGTTTCATCATCTCAGACAAATCTGAACATCTCGCTTGAAACCGATGCCATCTCGCTCGAGGCGGTGGTGGCGATCGGTTATGGTACCACCAAAAGAAGCGATGTGACCGGAGCGGTTTCTTCCATCACTTCGGAGGAACTCAAGGCTGCTCCTGTCGCCACCATTGACCAGGCGATGCAGGGACGTGTGGCCGGTGTGACGGTGAACGCCCAGTCCGGGCAGCCGGGCCAGGCTGCGCAGGTACGCATCAGGGGAATTGGCACGGTAAACAACTCGTCTCCTATCTATGTGGTTGACGGGGTCATTACGGAGGATATCGGTTTTCTCAATTCTGCCGATGTGGCGTCGATGGAGGTGCTTAAGGATGCGTCTTCCGCTGCGATATACGGTTCCAGAGGCGCTAACGGCGTCATAATCATCACCACCAGAAGCGGAAGCGAAGGTAAGGCCAAGGTGTCCTTTGACTGCTATGCGGGTGTGCAGAACATCTGGAAGACCCTTGATTTGATGAAAAGGGATGAATACGTGGAGACGATGGTAAGGATTGGCAATTCTGATGCGGAACGTAGGGAGCTCAAGCGCGGATTCACTTCTTGGCTCAAGACCTACCGTCTCGGACGCGATTATTATGCCACTCCTGAAACATTCAGTTATGAAACGCAGGATACGGATTGGCAGAGTGAGGTTCAGAACAAGAATGCGGCCATCAAGAACTATCATATAAGTGTGGACGGGGGAAGCGAGAAGATGAAATATTCCCTCTCGGCAGGGTATTTCGCGCAGGACGGAACCATCAGGCAGTCCTACTATAACCGTTTTACCTTGCGCAGCAACGCCACGTACGACATTACCGAGCGGCTTCGTCTGGGTACGAACATTTCTTACATCACCTCATCTTCCCGCTCGCTGGGGAACAATGCCGAATATAACGGTGTGCTTTTTCAGGCCATTTCGATGGCTCCGTGGGATCCGACCCATTATCCTGAAGGCACGCTTTCCAAGGACGGCAGCGACATCAGCGGCAAGATAGCGGCTTCAACCAATTATGCCAATGTCTATAACCCGTTCACCCAGATCGAAACTTCACATCCAAGCAACAGCGACGAAAGGCTTTTAGGTAACGTGTATCTCGAATACGAGCCGTGGAAATGGCTTACCTTCAAGTCGAGCGTAAGTATGAACCGTTATTCATATCAGAATCGCTCTTATCGTGAGAAATACAAATTCTCAGACTACGATTCCAATACGAAAAACTCAGTGTCCGCTTCCTTGGGTAACAGCACCGAGATGTTCTATGAGAACACTCTCACGTTTGCCCGGAAATTTGACGACAGACACGATGTGTCCGTAATGATAGGTCAGACTACAGAGGAGTATGGCAGCTATGGTCTCAGCGGCAGCGGTTCGACCCTTCTCGTGACCGATCCTAACAGGTGGTATGTTTCCAACACCACAGAGGATAAGAATGCCAGCGACTATGTCTCCAGGACCCGCCGTCTTTCTTTCCTCGGACGCGTGTTCTATTCATACGACAACCGTTATCTTCTCACAGCCAATTTCCGTGCGGACGGATCTTCAAAGTTCCCGAACAACACCTGGGGATTCTTTCCGTCGCTGGCACTTGGCTGGAGAATCTCACAGGAGCATTGGATGGACAATACCAAGGATGTGGTGGATAACCTCAAACTTCGTCTCAGCTGGGGACAGATCGGTAACGACAAGGTATCCGACAATGCTTTCATCCAGTCCATTCAGCAGGGTATAACCTTCGTCAGCTACCCGTTAGGGGACACCACCGGCGACTGGTCTACAGCCTATACGCCAGGTGCTGCCGTCATCACATACGTGAATACAGGCGGAAAATGGGAGTACACGGAACAGCTCAACCTCGGATTGGACTTCGGTTTCTGGAACAGCAAGCTCTACGGCAATATCGACGCCTACATCCGTAATACATACGATATGCTCCTGAGCGTCAAGGCTCCGGCAGTAGTGGGGAACCTTTATTCCAGCACTATGAATGTAGGTACGGTAAGCAACAAGGGTATAGAGATCACCCTCGGACACGCCAATGCCGTAGGCGATTTCCATTACGATCTCAACGGAAACGTATCTTTAGTGCGCAACCGCCTCACTCACCTCAACGGTGGCGAGAGGGTACAGGGTTCATATACGATGTGTGACGAGGGACTTCCTCTGTACAGTCTGTGGGGCTGGGAGTATGAAGGCATCTATCAGACCGATCAGGAAGTCACTGAACACCAATGGGGCGTTACGAGCGTTACGGAACACGCCGGAGACGCGCGCTATAAGGACCAGAACGGTGACGGAATCATCAATACTGACGATATGGTCAGCATAGGCAATCCGTTCCCGTGGCTTTCCTATGGTCTCAACGTCACTATGGGATGGAAAGGCATAGACTTCTCTATGTTCCTTCAGGGTGTCTATGGGAACAAGATCTACAATGCTCTTCGACGTCAGACAGAGGGCGATGGCCGTCAGGCGACACTCAGTACGGCGATGCGCAATGTCTGGACAGCCACTTCCACAGACGGAACCATTCCGAACCCGGCAGGGTCATCGCGCAATATGGAAGCATCCTCACGATTTGTCGAGGACGGGTCTTACCTGCGTCTGAAGAATATCCAGATCGGCTATACCATTCCGAGCCGGTTTACGCAGAAGTTCCACGTCTCATCGTGGCGGTTCTATGTGTCGGCGAACAACCTTCTTACTCTCACCGGATACAGCGGTTATGACCCTGAGGTCGGAGGCGGAGTGGACTGGGGGAATTACCCGCAGTCCCGTACATTCCTTTTCGGTACATCACTTAATTTCTAGGAGGATCGGACGATGAAATCAATCAAATTTTCAATATTTGCCCTGACCATTGTCTGCGGTCTTGCTTCCTGCAACGGCTGGCTTAGGGAACAGCAGCCCAACGAGTCCAAACTGAGTGACTTTTTCATTTCGAAAGATGCTGCCAAGCAGGCTGTCGTAGGTTGTTATGCTCCTATGACCTGGAATCTGGGCAGCACCTACTGCAACGAGTGGCTAATCGGCGACATCGCTTCGGATGATGCTATTAAAGGAGGAGAATATCTCAAGGATATGTCCGATGCGTACGACATCTGTAAATTCCAGGTGGTTTCGAGCAACGGTCTTCTGGATGCTTTTTATAATGCTCAGTTCATTGGCATATCCAGGTGCAATCAGGCACTTGAGTCCATTGGCTCTATGGCTCTGCCTGAGGATATGACGGAAACCGAACGCTCTCAGATGCTCGGTGAGGTGAAGTTCCTGCGCGCTTTCTATTATTTCCGGCTTGTAAGACTTTTCGGAGGGGTGCCTATGCCGCTCAGTCCTGTGGTAAGTTCAAATGACTGGAAAATGCCGAGGTCCACTTCGGACGAGGTTTATGCCCAGATCGCTGCTGATCTCGAGGCGGCTCAGGCTGTGCTTCCGCTTCAGAGCGAGTATGCCGCCGCTGACCTTGGCAGGGTGAGCAAAGGTGCCGCCGAGGCTCTTCTTATGAAGGTGAACCTCTATCGGAAGGACTACTCCGAGGTGCTCAAATGGGGAAAACTCATCATCGCATCAAGGGAGTACGATCTGGTTCCGGATTACTTCTCGCAGTTCCTTCTCGAGAATGAGTGGAGCGAGGAGTCCGTCTTCGAGATAAATTACGTCACGGATATGTATTCGGACTACGGCGGATTCGGATTCACCCGCGGAACATTCACCCAGATAATGATGAGGCCTCGTTCCGCCAATGTCGGAGGTGTTTCCGGCTGGGGCTATGACCGTCCTACCTGGGATCTTTATGCTGAGTTCGAAGACGGAGATCCACGTCGTGACTGGACCATCCTCGAGCAGCTTCCATCTGAAGTGGAGAATAAGACTTCGGAGATTCAGTATGCCAATTATTTCTACAACCGCAAGTACCAGATGGAATCATATCCGGCATCTGCCGAGGCCACTGCCAAAGGTCTTCGATTTGAGTTCCCGGACCTCAGCCACGCATCCCGCGCCGGTCTCAACTGGAAGGAGATCCGCTATGCCGATGTGCTTCTGATGTATGCTGAGGCCGCCATCGAGAGCGGAACCGAATTGGCCACGGCCAAGGAGTATATCAATACCATACGTAAGCGCGCAAGCGCCTCTCTTCCGGAAGTCGAAGCTACCCGCGAGACACTTCGCCACGAGAGAAGGGTGGAATTGGCAATGGAGGGACACCGCTGGTTCGATCTCTGCCGCTGGGGTATCGCCAAGGAGACGATGAACGCCTACAGGCAGAAGTTCAGGCTGGACAATTGGGATGCGCTTGCAAGAGAGTATCCGTTCATATCTGCGATTGACAAGTCTGATTTTGAGCTTCTCGACGGTGATGATATGTGTGAATTCCAGGACTACCACGTCCTGATGCCTATTCCTCAGGAACAGATCCGTCTGGCCGGGCTTGAGCAGAACGCGGGTTATTAATCAGTTGTATATTAATTACAAATCATATTCACAATTATGAAAAAAATCATTCCTATCCTGCTTAGTGCAGCGACAATCTTTTCTCTCGCTTCCTGCAAAAAGAGCGAGAATCCCTCATCCGCAACATTCGGATGCACCATCAAGGTGACTCCTGCGGAGAACAGTGCGACAGTCTCAGTTGAAGTCAACGACGCTCAGACCGAGTATAAGCTCTGGGTCGTAGAGACCGCATCTTATGAAGAGAAAGTCCCTGAGAGTGCAAAGACTCTCAAGGGTAATGCTACCGAAGAGTTCACTTCCCTCAAGTCTGATACCGAGTATATAGCAGCCGTTTATACGGAATCTGCCGGTTTCAAGACCAAGGAATTCGTGACCGACAAGGCTACAGTCACTTACGAGAGCCTTCAGGGCAGTGACTATATCATCGTAGCTATGGACGAGACCACCAGCAACAGTATCGCAGGCAAGACCAAATATCTTATGTATGCCGACGGTGTTTATTCAGAAGCCGGTAATACAGGAACAATTTTCTTCGACTACTGGAACGGAGGATCGGCAGGAACCTGCTCCGGGCCTAACTCTTATGGTGTTGTCGACGGATGGTTCTCTGTCAATACCGCTTCTGGCTGGTTCGGTTACTGCTTCCGTCTTGATGCAGGTGTTACCGATGAGGAGAAGGCTGAGTCCGCAAGGCGTCGCCAGGCCCTTCAGAGTATCACTTCTGACCATACTCTTCACCTTGCAATGAAAGGCACCTGCTCAGGAGAATACTCTTTGCGTTGCCTCAGCGGTGAATTCGGAGTTACAATCGGCGATGAGAATTCCACTTATGGCTTCAAGAGAGACGGACAGTGGCACGAGATAGAAATCCCTATGTCAGTCTTTATGGCAAGCGACAAATATAATGCTACCACTGAGACAGGCATCATCGCATTCACCCAGGGCCAAAACGGTTATCCTACCAGTCTTGAATTTGACGCCGTATTCTTCTATAAAAAAAGTAAATAACATATCTGATATTCCGGGGTGGTGAAAACGCCACCCCTCTTTTTCCGGAAATGAAAAATATCTTCAATCTCGCACTGCCGTTTATAGCCGGACTTTGTGTGCTTTTTTCGTGCCAGAACAGCACCGCTCAGGAGGAGGGTTTCAATATAAAGCTGTCCATCGCAGATCTTACCCCTTCGTCTGTAACCGTAGTTGCCACGCCGTCAGATTCTCAGACGGAATATTGCCTCTATGTCACGCCGAAGTCGGATTATCGGGCATCACGCATCCCTAAGACAGCGGAATATGCCAAGGGTGAACATACCATCACATCTTCTTCTGTGGAAATGGGAGTGGATTACTATGCCGTGGCGGTTGTGGAGATGATAGGATATTCAGTCCTTTTGGATTTCAATACATCTTCTGCCATCGGATCACTTGATCCGGCCGGACATCCTGCGGACTTCAATGTTACGAGTGTTCCGATCAAACAGGCAAGGAGCGCCAAAAGGGGAGTGGCCGGTAATATCCAGATGCCATCCGACGCCGCTCTTCTCGGGCAGGGTGTCTGCTGGGATTACGACTGGTCGCACAACTATCCTTCAATGGCCTCTGAATTATATGCTGACGGCATCTCTTTCTATCCTATGGTATGGAACGCCGGACTAAATAAGGACAATATCTCGAGGCTGAAGAAAAATTATCCGCAGACTGGTTGGATTCTGGGTTATAACGAGCCTAATCTTACTGATCAGGCGAATATGGTTCCTTCCGTAGCCGCCAAAAGCTGGCCTGAGCTTCGCGCATTCTCTAAAGAAGTCGGGATGAATCTCGCTTCGCCTGCCCTGAACTATGGAACGCTTTCGGGCTACAGCGACCCTGTCGTCTGGATGGATGAATTTATTGCCTGCGAGGGTATCGGCACTGACGCATTCGATGCGATAGCTCTTCATTGCTATATGCCGAACGCCAGTGGAATGAGGGCGATGATCCGTCGTTTTGACAAATACGGCAAACCGGTCTATATGACCGAGTTCTGCCACGCCAACGGCAATATAACCAACCGCGAGTCGGACCAAATCTCCTTTATGTCAGATGTTTTGAATATGCTTGAGACCGACGCCAATGTCGAAGGGTACAGTTGGTTTATGGCGCGTGGCACCGGAAACTGGGCGGCAATATCTCTTCTTAATTCCGACACGGAATCTCCTGCTCTCACCCCGCTCGGGAAAATGTACGTGAATTTCTCGTCTTTCGACAAAAACTGTTGGTACACCCGTCACGAACCTATTCCTGCCGCACATTATGTTGCCCATAATATGTCCGGTATCCAGATCGGCTGGAACGAAGTGTTCAAGGTTCGCCCTTGCACCGATGTGTTCGGAGAACTGATGATCCTCTGTAATGTGGAGGACGCCTGGGTGGAGTATCAGGTGGAGGTGGACAAAGACGGCACCTATGCTCTTGCGGCCCGCTACACGTCTGAGCTTCTCGGCGGAAAGATGGTCCTTACCGTGGACGGAGCAGACCAGCAGATAGTGGAGTTCGAAAAGACACCTTCGTGGAAGTGCAGATGGATAGAAGACATCTCACTTGCCAAAGGCCGCCACACCATACGTCTTGCCTTGAAGAGCGGACGTGTGGATCTCAACTGGCTTTATCTGGATTAAATAAAGTCAGTATAAACTGTATCGTCGAAAAGCTCCTCGATGTCCTGTTCAAACTGACAGATGTCCGCGTCGCACGCTAAAACTACTATCAGGGCGATGACGGCCACGATAATCAGAACGGACAGGATGATGGAAAGAATTCCGAAAGCTTTCGCTCTCGAACTTGCAACGCCGGCCCCGAAGAAATCGCCTGCCCTATAAAGAGAGGTGACTTCCACTGACTTGAGTATGGCGAGAACGCCGAAAGGGAAGCATCCCAGAAGAGTCCCTATGATTCCCAGCGCCAGGTGGGTGGGAGGGCAGTTATTTGAGCGTGTTTCCATTTCCGTCGCGATATGTGTTGCATCCTATCATAATAAGATCAACAAGCCACCAGATGCCGAATCCTCCAAGGGTGAGAAGCATCAGTACGCCCGTGCCTATCTTGTCCGTGTAGAAACGGTGTATTCCCAATCCTCCGAAAAACAGACACAAAAGAATGGTGATCAGCCAACGGTCCTCCCTTCTTCTTTGTGTCTCATAGTCTTTTTCGCCTTCATTGGTAAGACGGCTTCCGCATTTGCTGCAGAAAGAAGCGCTTTCATCATTCGGCGCCCCGCATTTGGAACAGTAAATCATGGTTTTTTGATATTGAGTTTAAAATAAGACAAGATTCCAAGAAGGATAAGCACCACGGCGTGCAGCTCGTGCTGAAGCGTGGCGAACAGGATACCGATCTCCCAACTCAGCCCATAAATACCTGAGAGACTGAGCGCTATAAGGTAGTGGTATGCGCCGAGACCTCCCGGAACAGGAATCACGGACGCGAAATTGCCAACCGCGGCCAGGAACAGCGCATCCGTAAGGGTAAGTGCGGACAGAGCCGGAATGGCGCGTATGATGCACATATACATAGCCAGGTACATAAGCCACAGCAGGATGGTGTATACCAGAAAACGCCAGAAAGGTCGTATGTCTTTGAAAGCCTTGATTCCGTGTGCGAGCCCGCTGAAGAAATCCGCCACTTTCCCCATTACCTTGTATCTGTCCCTGAGTCTGAAGGATGCCACCACGAAAAGAACGATGATTGCGATGACCGCACCTGTCCAGATGAGGGCGGAAGCATCGGATACGAACGGATGCCAGATATGCTGATAGAAAAAGGTCGAGATGGAATCGCTCCCGGTCAGTATCGCTATTATGGCGAGCAGCGTTATGGCGAAGGTGTCCCAGATTCTCTCCATCAGTTCAGTGCCGAGAATGGCGTCATACCTGGCCGGACCGCCTGATACATAAGCGCAACGCACCAACTCTCCGGACGCCGGAATCACGGCATTGGTCAGATTGCCGACATTGTTCGCGCTCCAGACCCTGTGCAGTCTGATATCGGGGTAAAGGGGTTTGAGCATAGCCTGCCAACATAGTGCTCTGAAAAGAAGCGCCGCTACGGCCGAAAGGACGAAAAGCAGAATCCATTCCCATCTGGTGCTTTCCAGATCCCTGATGAATTCCTGCCAATCGATTCCCCTGAATGCAAAATATATCAGCACTCCGGCCAATGCGAATGACGCTATAATTTTGAGCGCTTTTTTTGCCCCTGAAGTCATATCCGACAAATATAGTAATTCCTAAAAAATAACTTGGTACTTTTGCTGGTCTTTACAAAAATTTACCAACTTATTTTTTCATCATTACATATGAAAATTTAAGTTTCGCAGGTGCGAAACACCTATATATTCGGACTGTAAGGCCGAAAGCAAGTCCCGTTCCCGAGGAAAGGGATTTA
>CAVHGF010000048.1:0-15525 GCA_963635625.1 Treponemataceae bacterium
GGCATCCTGTGAACAGGCAGGGACATACCGCGAATATTTCGATGACGTGATCGACACGTTGGCGGATGTGCTGGAGAAAAGGGACGATGTAGACGCAGAGTACAGGGAGAAAGGAGCACAGCCCTTGATCGAATACACGAATAAGGGCGGAGCTACGAACCTAACGAGAAATCCGGCTTTGATCCTCTGGGATGAATTAAACAAGTCCGCGCTTGCCTACTGGCGCGATCTTGGACTGACCCCGAAAGGGTTAAGGGCAATCGACGAGGGAGCACTAAAGAAGAAAAAGAAAACCGGATTGATGGAGGCACTTTCAGAGCTTGGCGGCTAAGAAAAAGGCGAAGAGCTACAAGGGCATATGCGATCAGTATGTAGGAGATGTCCTAAGTGGCAAGAAGATAGTAGGCAAAGAGGTTTTTCTAGCTTGCGAACGATTCAAGCGAGATCTTGAACGCGAGGATCTGGAATTCCGAACAAAGGAGCCGGATCTGGTGATTGGTATCATCGAAAGAACGATGACCCATATGCAGGGCGAGGACTTGACCGGGAAACCCTTGATGGGTACGCCGCTAGTGCTTCAACCTTGGCAGGTATTCATTGTTTATAATCTGGTGGGATGGTATTACAAGGGAACTAGCGAGAGACGGTACAAAGAAGCGTTTATATTCGTGCCCCGGAAGAACGGAAAAGCCTTGGCACTGGATGAGGAGATACCTACACCGTGCGGGTGGAAAAAGATGAGAGATATCCACGAGGGAGACCTTGTATTCTCAAAATCTGGCAAGACATCAAGGGTAAGCGCTGAATCGGAAATATTTAACAAGCCGATGTACCGCGTGACTTTCGAGGATGGAACCACGGTAGACGCGACAGGCGATCATATATGGACTATTCAAACAAAGGACAGCCGGAGATGTACGCGCTATCTGCCGAAAAGGAAAATGAAAAAGCCAGAGCTTAGAGAGACCGATGGATGGTACGAAAAAACGACAAGCGAGATGCTTGTGGACTATAAGAAGGTCAGGAAAGACGGAATAGGCGTCGAATATAAATACAGAGTGCCGATGGCTGGGGCAGTTGAATACCCGAGAAAAGACTTGATAATCCCGCCATATGTCTTGGGTCTATGGCTTGGTGATGGCTCAAAAGGGACGAACCATATAACGGTATCGGAAGAGGATCTAGAAGGCACGAAAGAACGAATAGAAGCATGTGGGTATAGATGCGCCGTGCGTAGATACAAAGCTAGAGCGCCTAGGATAGTTGTTGACCCGCATCAAAAATGGATGAGTCGCGCGGAGTATGCCGGGAGTTTTAAGTCAAACCTTAGAGAAATTGGAGTGCTGCTAGATAGGCATATCCCCGATGACTATATGTATTCGTCAGAGGAACAAAGGCGCGAGCTCCTGCAAGGCCTCATGGATACAGACGGCACGATTGAAAAAGGCGGGCAATGTGTATTCACACAGAAGGACGAGAAACTTTCGTTGCAGGTATTAGAACTTGTGCGAAGCCTTGGATATAAAGCAAGCATAAGAAAAAAGAAAGTGTCATGCGGCAGTAGACCGTGCGGAGAAGCACACTATATTAGTTTTTTTGCGTCGAAAAATTCCCCGTGTTTCAAGATGGACAGAAAAAAGGCCAGATTAAAAGATAGCCTTGCACCTAGGATGAGCGCGAAAAGCATAGTAGGCATTGAGAGAATAGCGGATAAGCCGTCAAAATGCATTGCGATTGACGATGGGAGTCATCTATATCTAGCTGGGCGCGGATTTACCGCGACACATAATACTACCCTTATAGCAGGGTTAGCATGGGGGCTGGCAATCCTTGAACGCAGAAGCGGCGCGACGCTCTACATCGTGGCAGCATCGCAAAAACAAGCGTGCCAAGCTTTTAATTTTATTGTAAGTTCGTTGAGACGAAATGGCATGGTAGAGGATTTCCGCGTGCTGAACAACAACGCGGAGCATTCGATCAGCTTTCAATTCATAGACGATGACGGCAACCAATGCGGAAGCCTTCACATCGAGGCACTGGCATCCAACCCTGACGCGCAAGATTCATTCAATTGCAACATAGCGATCGCGGATGAGGTTCACGCATTCAAAAGGGCGAGTCAGTACAATAGATTCAAAGAGGCCATGAAGGCCTATACAAACAAGTTAATGATCGGCATCACAACCGCAGGCGACGAGATAAACAGTTTTTGTTATCGTCGCCTTGATTATGCCGTGAAAATCCTAAATCAGACAGTAACAGACGATAGCCTGTTCTGTTTCGTTTCCAGAGCGGATCAAGACGAAGCCGGGAACGTGGACTATACAAGCGCAGAGCAACAGGAAAAGGCTAATCCGTCATACGGCTACACTATAAGGCCGGATGACATCATGCAAGAAGCCTTGCAAGCGCAGAATGACCCGCAACAGCGCAAGGACTTTTTGAGCCGAAGCTTAAATATCTACACAAGCGCGATGAATGCTTACTTCAATCTTGCGGAATTCAAAAATTCAGACAGCAAGTACAACTGGACGATCGACGAGCTGGCGAAGCTGCCGATCGACTGGTACGGCGGCGCTGACTTGTCTAAGCTTCACGACTTAACAGCGGCCGCGTTGTTTGGCAACTATAAGGGAGTAGACATCATTATAACCCATGCATTCTTTCCGATCGTGGCGGCACACGTCAAGGCGGAAGAGGACGGGATCCCACTATTCGGGTGGGCTGATGACGGACTGCTAACCTTGTGCAATTCACCGACAGTCAATCATAGCGATGTGGTGGCATGGTTCAAGATGATGAGGTCTAAGGGGTTCAAGATCCGACAAGTCGGACACGATCGCAAATTCTGCCGAGAATACTATATCGGCATGAAAAGCGCGGGCTTCAACGTCATAGACCAACCGCAGTACACATACATCAAAAGCGAGGGATTCCGGCATATAGAAAAGGCTGCCAAAGATGGGAGTTTATACTATATGCATAGCGAGGCCTTCGAGTATTGCGTGGAGAATGTCCGAGCGGTTGAAAAGACAGACGATATGATCCAATACGAGAAAATCCAGAAGAAGCACCGGATCGACCTATTCGACGCGTCGGTGTTTGCGTGCGTGCGGTATCTGGAGAATATGGCAAAGAATCAGCAAGGTAAGAGCTGGTGGGGCAAAGAGTAACGGAGGGATACCATGAGCAAGAAAAAAGGAAAGAGTGAATCAGCGGCGAGAGCTGAGCCGAAGAAAAGAAGCATCGCATTTGTTGGCGGTGACGCGTTCGAAAGCTTGGAATGCAGCGGCTACACCTCATTAGCGGCAAACCCCGAGATTTGCACGGCTGTAGATACGGTTGCAAGACTGATCGCAAGCATGACAATCCACTTGATGGAGAATACCGGATCCGGAGATGTCCGGATCAAAAACGAGTTGAGCCGGAAGGTGGACATCAATCCACAAAGCAACATGACAAGGCAGACGTGGATCCATTGGATCGTTAAAACTATGATGCTGACCGGAAACGGAAATGCGGTTGTCTGGCCGGAGATGGCGGAAGGAATGTTAAGGAACCTTAACCCCGTTCCACCCGCCTATGTGTCATTCCTGCCTAATGGGATCTGGGATTACAGAGTCTTGATAGCTGGGCAAGAATACAAGCCGGATGAGGTGCTACATTTCGTGCTTAATCCTTCGGACGCGTATCCGTGGATGGGTAGCGGCTACCGCGTGGCATTGTCAGACGTAGCGAACAACCTCAAACAGGCATCGGCTACCGAGAAGGGATTCATGGCTAGTAAGTGGAAGCCTTCGGTCATCGTCAAGGTTGATGCGTTGGTGGATGAGTTCTCAAGCCCCGAAGGAAGAAAAAGATTGCTAGATTCCTACGCATCTAGCGGAGAAGCTGGGGAGCCGTGGCTGATTCCTGCTGAACAATTCAGCGTTGAACAGGTCAAGCCGTTGACACTTGCGGATCTTGCGCTTGCGGACTTCGTGAAGCTGGATAAAACCACGGTAGCAACGATCCTAGGTGTGCCGCCCTTCGTGTTGGGTGTCGGAGAATTCGATCGTGAAGCTTGGAACAACTTCGTTAGTTCTACCTTAATGCCGATCGCAAAAGGGATCGAGCAGGAACTAAGCAAGAAGCTACTTTTCAAGCCTGAATGGTTCTTTCGATTCAACAGCCGGAGCTTGTATAGCTACGACCTCAAGGATCTTGAGAGCATTGCGGTGGATCTGTACGTTCGCGGAGTGATGACGGGTAATGAGGTTAGAGACTGGGTAGGAGTCGCACCAATGGAAGGGCTTGACAAGCTGGTTATATTAGAGAATTACATCCCAATTGATAAGATCGGGGATCAGCAGAAATTACAAGGAGGTGATGAAGAATGACAGGAAAAAGAACGGCGATAAGCACCGAACATGGATTCCAGACGCGAGAAGCAGACGGCAATCTGTACATCGAAGGTTACTTTGCGGTATTCAACAGCAAGTATTGGCTGTGGGATGACGCATACGAGACAATAGAGCCGGGCGCGTTCGATGGCGAGACGGATGGAGACGTTCGGGCGCTCATCAACCATGACACCGGATTGGTGTTAGGGCGGACAACTGCCGGAACCCTTGAGCTAAAGACTGATGATAAGGGACTCTGGGGGCGGATTCACGTCAACCCGAACGATCAAGACGCTATGAATTGCTACGAACGCGTCAAACGCGGAGATGTGAATCAATGCTCTTTTGGGTTCGACATCACCGATCAGGACGTGGAATATACGGACGGCATGCCGACAGTCTGGAAGATCCGCAAGGTTAAGCTTTACGAGGTCAGTGTGGTAACTTTCCCGGCTTACGAAGATACGAGCGTTGAGGCGAGAAAAGCCGATGCGGCTAATATTCGAAAGAAGCAGACAGAGGCGTGGCGCGAAAAAATGAAGCAGAGATTGAAAGGAGAATAAGATGGCACTGAAAGCATTGATGCTGAAAAGAAAGCTAGATGACAAAAAGAAGGAGCTGGAAGAGCTTCGAGCAAAAGAGCCGGAGTTCCAGACCAGAGAAAAAGAGCTTGAGGACTCTATCGCAGAAGCCGAGACCGAGGAAGAAAAAAAGGCGGTTGAGGAAGAAGTGGAGAAGTTTGACGCAGAAAAGGGCGAGCATGAGGAAACTAAGGCAACTCTTGAGCGCGAAGTGGGCGAGCTGGAAAAGGAGCTTGCGGAAGTAGAAAGAAAGAAGCCGGAAGTTAAAGCACCGGAAAAGACCGAAAGGAGAGAAAGAGAAATGAACATCAACATCAGAGAGATTCCGAAGAGCCAGAGGGCAATGGACGCAATGCCGATGGAATCCAGAGCGGCAATCATGCAGAGCGAGGACGTTAAGGGATTCCTTGCGCAGCTTCGGAGCATGAAGGGACAGCAGAGAGGAGTGCAGGGAGCAGACCTTACTATCCCGGTAGTATTCCTTGATATTATCGCTGAAAATATGTACAGATACAGCAAGTTGCTGAATCGTGTACGCGTTCGCCAGGTCAACGGCGAGGCAAGACAGACCATCGCCGGAACCGTACCGGAGGCAATCTGGACAGAGATGTGTGGAGCGATTAACGAGCTGACTTTCTCGTTCAACCAGGTGACGCTTGACGGCTACAAGGTAGCAGGATTCATCCCGGTATGCAACTCTATCTTAGAGGACAACGACATCAATCTGGCATCCGTGATCGTTGAGATGCTTTCTGAGGCGATCGGCCTTGCGATGGATAAGGCGATCCTGTATGGCAAGGGTTCCGCGTCTAAGATGCCTCTCGGTATCGTGACCAGACTGTCGCAGGAGACTAAGCCGAGCGATTACCCGGCAACCGCGCCCGAGTGGGTAGACCTTCACACCTCTAATGTGGTTAAGGTGGACGGATCCAAGGATGCTGTAGAGTTCTGGGCAGATCTGGCGATGGCTGCCGGAAACACCTTCACGCAGTACAGCAGAGGCGATCAGTTCTGGGCTATGAACTCTAAGACCTATAGAAAGCTTCAGTCTAAGCTTATCACCTTCGCGGCAACTGGTAATGTAGTAGCAGCACTGGGCGGCACTCTGCCGATCATCGGTGGCGACGTTGACATTCTGGAGTTCATGCCGGATGGAGACATCGTGGGAGGCTATGGCGATCTGTACCTTCTGTCCGACAGAGGCCAGATGAAGATCCAGAGTTCTACCGAGGTACAGTTCTTACAGGACAACACCGTATTCAAGGGCACAAGAAGAGCAGACGGCCAGCCTGTAATTGCGGGAGCTTTTGTAGCAATCAACATCAACAATGCAGCAGTAACTACCGCCCTTGACTTCGCGGCAGACACCGCAAACGATGCGACCGTTGATTCCCTGACCATCGGATCCGAGACTCTTAGCCCGAGCTTCAATAGCGGAGTTTACACCTATGCAGTGACCGCATCCGCAACATCTGACAAGGTAGACGTGACCACGGCACAGGCTGACGCTTCTGTAGCTATTGCTTACTCTGGAAAGAACGTAAAGAACGGCGGAACCGTGACATGGGAGCCCGGCACCAAGGCGATGACCGTCACCGTTAAGAAGGGCAACGCAACAAGAGTATACACTATCAACGTAACCAAGGCCTAAGGAGGTGTAAGGCATGACTGAGGCGGATATCTTAAAGATCTTACAGGCGGATCTTAACCTTATCAATTTAACGGAGCCGCTGACGGAGATGCTGAATCACTATATCAAGGCGGCAATACAGATGATTACAAGGGAGGGTGTGGGCTTAACCGCACCCTACACCCTTGAGGATGGCGAGTTGATCGAGATGTACGCGGCTTACTTATACCGCAAGCGTGCGACAGGCGAAGCAATGCCGAGGATGCTAAGGTGGGCTCTAAATAACCGCTTATTCAGCGAGAAAGCGGGTGAAGCTGATGCTACTTGACAGCGGAGAAGCTACAATCTGGCGAAGAGGTGGAGAGACTGAACCGGGAGCAATGCCGACAGATGACTATAGCACGGAGCTTTTCAAGAGCTGCTACGGAGAAAAGACGGTAGGCTTTTCGAGGTACTGGACAGCTCAAGCCCACGACCGCAAGGCGAACCTGTTAATCGAGATCCAGCGGTGCGGCAAAGTTGACACGGCGGATCGGTGTGAGCTTGTATCGTACATGGATGACGGAGCGGACGGATGGTACAGTATAATCCAAGTCCAGCACGTGGCCAATGAGGACGGCTTGCCAATGACAGATCTAACCCTAGAAAGGATTGACGGCAATGACGAACCTTAATATCTTGAAGGACGCGCTTGTGGCCGTCACAAAAAAGACGTATCACTATCACGCCCCGAGCAATGCAAAAGCCCCTTATATTGTGTGGGCGGAGGATTCGGCGGATGATTTTTTGGCGGATAACAAGCACGTTGAGATTCTGATGAGCGGATCGATCGACCTGTATACGCAAAAAGAGAACGAACCGCTTTTCGAGAGCGTGATCGAAGCCCTTAACGGCATTCCTTGCGCGTGGTATCTCAACTCTACCCAATACGAGGACGAGACGGGGCTGATTCACTATGAATGGGTCTTTCAGGTGTAGAAAATGGCTTATATGACTTTCAACGGCTTAACTGAATATCTGGAGAAGCTTCAACGTGTCGAAAAAAACACCGAGCAAGTGATCGGAAAAGTGGTTTACGAGATGGCCGGGATCGTGGCTGATGAAGTCAAAAGGAATATTGAAGCCTTGCCAACTAAAGCAGATCCAGAAGCGATCAAGGCATGGAGCGCGAAAGAGAAAAGCCCGATCACGGTATCCGAGAAGAAAGGGCTAGAAGCTGGATTCGGTATTTCACCGATGAAAAACGAGAATGGATTCTATCATGTCAAGCTGGGCTTTGATGGCTACAACGAGACAAAGACAAAGAAATACCCACAAGGACAGCCAAACGTCATGATCGCGCGATCGATTGAGAGCGGATCTAGCGTGAGGGACAAGCATCCATTTGTTCGCCCGGCGATAAATTCTGCCAGGAAGAAAGCCGAAGCGAGGGCGAAAGTGATTATTGAAGAAGAGATAAACAATATCATGTAAGGAGGTATAAACATGGTAACAACTGGATTTTCCAAGCCGTATGTAGCTAAGTATTCGGCAACAGGAACAACCGTTACATATTCGAGCGGAATCGCGCTGGGTAGAGGTGTAAGCCTGTCCCTTGAGATTGATACCGCTGATGACAACAAATTCTATGCGGATAATGTCGTGGCTGAAACCGAGACATCGCAATTCACGAGCGGATCCGTGACCGCGACTGTGGACGGACTGGAAAGCGACGCGGCGAAAATGATCTTCGGGCTGGGAGCCGTGCAGGATCTGACAGTCGGAGACACGAGCGTATCCATGCAGCCATACGGCGCGTCTATGAATCCGCCCTATTTGGGACTGGGATGTATTCGTAGAACCATGATGAAGGGTGAAACGAAATACTGGCCGTTCATTCTGCCGAAGATTCGATTCTCTATTCCTTCAGAGGAAATGGCAACGCAGGAAGATAGCATTGACTGGCAGAGTCAGGAGCTTTCCGCAACTGTCATGAGAGATGAGACCGCAGGGAAAAATTGGAAGTATTTAAGTGCGGAAGGCATGGACACCGAGGAAGAGGCCGAGGCGGCTGTTAAGGCTTTTCTGAACATTAAAGCGTAAAAACGAGGAGGAAATGGGATGAAGATTGAAACGTTGGGGTTGGATTTTCCGCTTGCGTACACAGTAGAAGCGCAAACAGAAATGGCAGAGAGAGCCGGAGGTATTGAAAAGCTAGAAACCTTGTTTGATGCCGGAGACGCGGCAAAGAGCATCGAGAATACGATCTGGGTTCTTTCTGTCATGATGAACGCATACGCGAACCGGGAAAGGCTCAAGGCTACCATGATGGGGAAGAAGTGGGACGGTAACGAACCGCCCACGTATGAACAGCTTCGCGTCTTGCTTGACGTGACGGAGATCGACAAGGATATCATGCAGGAGATTTCCGGCGCTATGAAAGTTGGCAACAAAACCTCGGTAGAGGTGAAAAGCGAAAAAAACGGAAAGGCCACGCGGTAAAAGTAACAGCCGCGTGGTTTCTTTTTATGGGACTGCACGCAGGGCTAAACAAGGCGGAGACGCTGACAAGCTACCCGGGCGAATTACAAGACCTTAGCGCGTGCCAAGCGATAGCAAACGGAGCGAAGCAAAAGATTAACTATTCATTTGATGAAGCTATGAAAGTGAGGTGAGAGCATGGCCGTTAATATTGGCCCCAAGATTGGAGTTGATGGCGAAGCCGAATACCGGAAGCAGATGAACAATATCATTCAGCAAGCTAAGACCTTGTCAAGCGAGATGAAAACGCTGACAAGCTCATTCAACTCTACAACAAGCGCGGAACAAAAAGCCGCATCGCAAAAAGCTGTCCTCACGAAGCAGATAGAAACGCAAAAGGAACGCGTCGAACTTCTGACCAAAGGATTACAGGAATGCGCGCAGAAGTACGGAGAAAACGACACCCGAACGCTTAAATGGCAGCAGGCCGTTAATGAAGCAACGGCTGAACTAAACCGCATGAACAACGAGCTTGACGACACAGGCGAAAGCCTAGACGAAGCCGGACAAGCCGGGATTTCGTTCGGGGACATCATCAAGGCGAACGTGATCAGCGATGTGATCATAAGCGGACTTCATGCCGTAGCGGATGCCGCGAAGGAGATCGGGAGTGCGCTGGTGGACATCGGCAAGCAAGCCTTGAGTAGCTATAGCGACTACGAGCAGCTGACAGGCGGTATCAAGAAGCTATTCGGCGATGCTTATGACCAAGTGATCGCGGATTCCGAGCAAGCCTACAAGACTGCCGGAATGAGCGCGAACGAGTACATGGAGACCGCAACGAGCTTTTCCGCGTCTCTTATATCTGGACTGAATGGCGATACCCAAAAGGCCGCCACGCTGACCAATCAGGCGATCCAAGACATGAGCGACAACGCTAACACGTTCGGCAGCGATATATCCTCAATCCAAAACGCATATCAAGGCTTCGCAAAGCAGAACTATACCATGCTTGATAACCTCAAGCTAGGCTATGGAGGCACACAAGCCGAGATGGCGCGCTTGATCAATGATTCGGGCGTGCTGGGCGACACGATGCAAGTCACCGCCGACACGGTCAATAGCGTTTCGTTCGATAAGATGATCGAAGCGATCCATGTCATGCAAGAGCAAATGGGCATCGCAGGAACGACCGCGAAAGAAGCCGACCAGACGATAGAGGGATCCGTTAATTCGATGAAGGCCGCATGGTCTAACCTTTTAACGGCTTTCGCGTCGGAAGATATGGATTTGGGGACCTATCTGGACAACTTCGTGGAGTCGGTCAAAACTGCCGCATCTAACGTGGTTCCTAGAATTTTAACAATCGCGCCACGATTGGCGGAAGGTATAAGCCAGCTCATCAGCGCGGCGCTTGATGAATTGCCGGCAATCATTGATCAAGTTGTCGCATCTATGCCGGACATGATAAGTACAGGCATGGAGATAGTTGGAAAGCTGGCAAACGGTATCGTGCAGTCATTCCCGACCCTGAAAGAGACGGCCGGGCAGATGTTTACAACGTTCATCGAAAACCTACGGGAAAATCTGCCGCAGATGATCGAGAGCGGACTAGAAGCCTTAACAAGCTTCTCTGGTGGGCTTCGCGAGAACGTGGGGCAATTAGTGGATTCCGCGATCCTTCTTATTGAGACACTAGCAACCGGAATTGTTGAAGCATTGCCGAGCCTTATAAGCCAGATTCCCGAGATCGTGATCAATATTGCTGGATGTATCAACGACAACGCGCCTAAATTACTAATTGCAGCGGCGGAGATTATCGCGCAGCTTGCGATCGGATTGGTGGAGAATATCCCGGTCATTATCGAGAACTTGCCAAAGATTATACAGGCAATTTGGGAAGTAATAACGGCGGTCAACTGGCTTGAGCTGGGCGCGAAAATCATCATAGGCCTAGCGCAAGGCATCGGAAATATGGCCGGAAGTGTATGGACGGCAATCACGAACGTGATGAACAACCCGATCCAGTACATCAAGAACCTTGCAAACAACTTCCGAGAGTTCGGGCGAAATGTCATTTCGTTCTTTTCGTCTGGTATATCCGGCATGGCATCGACAGTGTACGGAGCAGTAACAAGCGTAGTAAGCAGCGCGATCTCGTATTTGACGAATCTACCAAGTCAAGCTCTACAATGGGGCAAAGACATGGTACAGGGTTTTGCAGATGGTATCATCGGCAAAATGTCTACACTACTAAGCACAG
The DNA here is from genome assembly GCA_963635625.1 of Treponemataceae bacterium. Lineage (GTDB taxonomy): Bacteria > Bacteroidota > Bacteroidia > Bacteroidales > UBA932 > Cryptobacteroides. The sequence continues at coordinate 11,317 of CAVHGF010000048.1, forward strand.
TCAAGCACATGGCAAGCAAGATTGCGTCTTATCTGCATTTCTCACGACCGGACGAAGGACCCTTGCGAGACTATGAAACGTGGATGCCCGACTTTATTAGCGGAATGGCAGAAGGAATCTATAAGAACGCTTATAAACTGGAAAATGCAGTTTCAAGCCTTGCTGGTGGCATGAATGTCAATCTGGGCGGAAGTGTTAGCGGAGCAAGCGGAAACTACACGATCAACGTGTACGCATCGCAGGGCATGAACGAACAGCAGCTTGCTAATCTTGTAATGCAGAAGATGCAGCACCAAGTAAGACAGAGGGAGGCCGTGTATGGATAGCTTTTTCATATTTGACGGCAAGAATTCATTAGACTACGGCATCCGGATAGAATCTTATCCGGATCGCCCTTATCCGGAGAGAAGCTACAACGCTTACACAGTGCCGGGGAGAAATGGAAGTCTAATATATGACACGGGAGCATATGCGAATGTCACACAATCTTATGATTGCAACTTCCGAACGAAAGCCACGGCCTACGATACGCAGAGGTATTTGACGGACTGGCTTCTAATGCCGACAGGATACCGAGAACTTGAGGACAGCTACAGCCCGGACGTATACCGCAAGGCGATTTTTGCGGGTCCCACCGATGTATCTACCTTTTTCGGGAAGTTCGGAAAATGCACGCTTGATTTTAACTGCCTACCGCAGAGATATTTAAAAAGCGGCAGGATTCCGCTTGAAGTGACATCCGGCACGACCTTAGTTAATGACGGAGAGGATGCGCTACCGCTGATCAGTGTCACAGGATCCGGATCCGGAACGATCGGCATAGGTTCAAGCACGATCGAGCTAAGCGACATCCCGGAAGGGCTGACTATAGATTCGGAGGTGCAAAATGTCTATGCCGGAGCTGATAATAAAAATTCGCTTGCGACCATAACGGGCGGATTCCCGATTCTAAAGCGCGGACATACCGGAATAACCTTTTCGGGCGGTGTGACTGCCTTAACAATAACACCGAGGTGGTGGATCTTATGATACCTATCTTATATGAAAGCAACGAAAAAGAATTCATGACGCAGGGGCTGGGCGCCCTTGCGGATACAATCAGCTGCACAGTCACCGAGGAGCGCAACGGCATTTATGAGCTAGAGATGGAGTACCCATTGACCGGGGCGCACTATAGCGACATAGCAGCAGGAAACATCATTTTTGCGATCCCGTCACCCTATCGGGATCCGCAACCCTTCCGAATCTACAAAGTCACGAAGCCGCTAGGCGAGAACGTGACAGTCTATGCTAATCATATTAGCTATGACCTGAATAAGATCCCCGTTAAGCCATTCAATGCGACAAGCGCGGCTGACGCAATGAGCGCGCTAAAAATCAATTGCGTCATTGATAACGATTTCGAATTTGCGACAGATAAGGCCACAAGCGCGAACATGAGCATCGCGACACCGCTAACAGCGAGATCCTGTCTGGGCGGTGTGGACGGTAGTATCTTAGACACCTACGGCGGTGAGTACCTCTGGGATCGCTTCACTGTGAACCTCAAGGCGGCGCGCGGCACTGATAGCGGCGTGGTCATCCGGTACGGTAAGAACCTAACCGGACTAACGCAGGAAGGCGATGTAAGCAGCTTAACAACTGGCATTATGCCATACTGGTATAGTGATGGAACGCTCGTGACTTCAAGCCCCCAAATCGTTTACGCGGAGGGTGCGACAGGTCAAACCGCCATCCCGGTAGATATGACGGAAAAATTCGAATCGCAACCCACGGCGGAGCAGCTGAAGAGCGCGGCGGAAAGCTATATCAAGTCGAATAATATCGGGGTTCCCGAGGTGAGTTTGTCCACGGAATTCTTGAATCTTTCGCAGATGAGCGGCTATGAAAATCTGATCTTGACGGAAAAATGCGACTTGTGCGACACCGTAACGATCCAATACGAGCAAGCCGGAATCAACGTAAAATCAAAAATTGTATCAATCACCACGGATGTACTGTTAGAGAGGTATAATAATATCGAGGTTGGAAGCACACGCGCGAACATCGCGCAAACCATCGCAAGCCAACAGACGCAGATCGACAACGTACCGACCACAAGCGACCTACAGAGGGCGGTAGACGCGGCGACAAACTGGATCACGGGTGGACGTGGCGGCTATGTGGTATTTCACAAGAACGCGGACGGACAGCCGGACGAGATCTTGATCATGGACACGCCCGACATCACGACCGCTAAGAATGTATGGCGGTGGAATTCTGGCGGACTGGGCTATTCTTCGACGGGATATAACGGCAGCTACGCAACCGCAATCACGCAGGATGGAAAGATTGTAGCCGATTTTATCACGACTGGGACAATGCTAGCGAATATAATCAAGGGCGGAACCCTGACGCTTGGCGGAAGTGGAAATGGGAATGGTGTATGTAGCGTAAAAAATGCAAGCGGCGTCGAAGTTGTCCGCCTTGATAATAGCGGTGTGGCGGTAAAAAACGGAACAATTACCGGATCGGAGATCAATCTGGGCGATGGAGCGTTCACGGCATCCTCTACAGGGTACATGACATCGACAAGAGGCGAGTTGGGGATCTGGCACTACTACGACACTTATTTCATGACGAACGATTACAAGCTGCAATTTGTCAAGCAAACAAATGGAACGTGGAAAATTTCAAATCCAGCGGGAGATTTAAGTTGCAACACAGCGACATTTGATGGATTTGTCCTCATTGATGACGATTTACAAGTAAGCGGAAAATTAAGTGTTAGTGGCACGAAGAACAGGCTAGTAGCTACAGAAAATTATGGAAAACGCCTAATGAACGCTTACGAGACCACAAGCCCATACTTCGGAGATATCGGCATCGCCACGATCGGAGAAACGGGCGCGGTTCGAGTCGAGATCGATCCGATTTTTGCGGAGACAGTAACCCTTGATGGATACGTCGTATTCCTGCAAGCCGAGGGAGCCGGAGAAGCCTATATAAACGAAAAGACCGATGATTACTTCGAGATAGCCGGAACTCCGGGAATTTCAGTAGCTTATGAGATCAAAGCAAAACAGAAGGGATACGAGAACGTAAGAATGGAGGAGTATAATGAACCTATACAGCCCGATAGAAATTGACTTATACAAGCCTTATCCACTTCCGATCATGGAAGCACAGCAGAATAATGTTGGCCGTGGCGCGATCGTGACCCTGAAGGCGAACGGAGCGATCATTGAACCGACAGACGAATACCTGACCTTCTACGCAAAGCGACCAGACGGGAACGTGTCGTACCTTGCCGCCACGCTTGACGGCACGAAGATCAAGATTGACTTTACAAACCAGATGCTTTCCGCGCCCGGTTTGGTGCAAGTCGAGATCCGTATGACTGCCGGAAAGGACGCAAGCAAAACCGACATCAGCACGCCGATCTTTGCGGTTAAAGTCAACGAAAGCAATATTGACGATGATGCGACAGAGAGTTCAAACGAATTCACAGCATTAGTCAACGCGCTTGCTGAAATTGAGGAACTGAAAAAGACAGGCCTCAAGGGCGACGCGGCAACGATCAAGGTTGGCACTGTCAAAGCATCCGATCCGGGAAGTACCCCGAGCGTCACGAACAGCGGCACGACAGGCGATGCGGTATTTAACTTCGTTCTACCAAGGGGCGCAACGGGACCCCAAGGCGCAACAGGTGCGACGGGTGCAAAGGGCGACAAGGGCGACAAGGGCGACAAGGGCGATACCGGAGCGACAGGCGGCTTGATGACGGTTGAACAAAATGGCAAGTGGATCGAGCAAGCAGCAAGCAAGTGATGATTAGCACATAATCTAACCAAATGAAGAAAAACCAAAAGGAGGAATACGCACATGGCAGATCCAGCAACTACCCGACTTGCTAATTCAGTCGGCTATGTCTACAAAGACAGCGACAGCTACACAAAATTTGAGGACGAAGAAGGGCGCGGCATGGTCACGGATGCTTATAGTACATCGCAGACCTACAACAAAGGCGCACTCTGCATCTATGACAACAAGCTTTACAAGGCAACAAGCGCGATCAGCACTGCCGAGGTGTGGACTCCTGACCATTGGAGCCAGACGGACATTAACACCGAGCTGGGCGCGGTGAATGGGGCGATTGGTTCCACAGACATTTCCGGCATCGGTGATGGTAGTATTACCGGGGCGCTTAGTTCGTTAAATGCAGATTTA
>CAVHGF010000049.1:0-14695 GCA_963635625.1 Treponemataceae bacterium
CGTGATGTTCTTTGAACACGATGTAAGGCTCGCGCCGGAAGAATATGTTTTCTGAGCAAGGTGACACCTGTCATCATAGTATGCAAGGAATATTCTCAAAAGAAAAAAGTCTCAAGCCATTGAAAACAAGAACTTGAGACTTAATGTATGCGGAGAGGACGAGATTCGAACTCGTGGTACGGAATGACCCGTACGTCGGTTTAGCAAACCGGTGGTTTCAGCCACTCACCCACCTCTCCAAACCCGAAATGGACTGCAAATATAATAAAAACTCTTGAATATCTAATCATTTGCCGGATTTCTCCGTGATTTCTTATCTGAAAATCGGAAGAACACCAATCACGCACTGAAAGGCCTACAGGGCACATTGCTGATCCTATGCCCCCTTTCAAAACAGGGCCTAAGATCACCGATGTGCCATATAACGCACTCAGCGGCACATCCGTGATCTTCCGGTTTTCAGAAATGCAGAATTCAATTTGACGGTGTTGCACTGTCCACTTGAATTGGCGTCTATTTAGTAATTTAAGTGAACAGGTGCGAAACACCTGTATATAGGGTAACGTCCCCCGGTACGCTCCTTCTTCACAAACAAATATATCTGACAAAATTTTACCAACTTATTTTTTCATCATTACTTAAAACATTTGTCACCGTGTTTTTGTCGCAGAATGATATGAGGTTGGAGCAAAACAAGAGTCGTCCATTTGCAAGTGTGTCTTATTTGCGCGAAATTTGTCGTGATGTGTCCCCCAGAGACTATTTGCCCAAACAGATGCCAGGGGGTTATGAAAGGAATATGTCCAAAAGGGTAGCGATAATAGGCGGAGGTGCGGCGGGGTGTTTCTGCGCCGTGGAATTGAAACGGCGCTCTCCGGAGATGGAAGTGACCATTTTCGAGGCGCAGCCCCGACTTATGGCCAAATTGGCACTGACGGGAGGCGGCAGATGCAACATAACGAACACTTTCGAAGGAGTCGAAGATCTGAAGGAGGTCTATCCGCGAGGCGGAAAACTGATTCGTTCGGCGCTGCGTGCCTTTTCGCCGCGCGATACCGTCGCCTGGTGGGAAGAGAGCGGAATTCCTCTTGTGGAAGAAGAGGGCGGCAGGGTGTTTCCGAAGAGTGGAAAGGCCAGTCAGGTCGTGGAGGAATTGGCATATCAGCTGCGAACGCTTGGGGTCAAGGTGGAGTGTTCTTTCCGCGTGCACAGTGTGCAGAATCTGATGCACGAGTTTGACAGCGTGATAGTTACGACGGGGGGAGGCGCACTTTCGGCTCTGCAGGGTCTCCCGGAGCTGAAAATGGAAAAGACGGTGCCTTCGCTTTTTTCGTTCAGAATAGACGATCCGGCTCTCAAGTCATTGATGGGCACGGCGGTGGAGGGAGTCTCGCTTTCATTGGCCTCCACGAAACTGCGCGCCGAAGGAAGTCTTCTCATCACGGACTGGGGAGTGAGCGGGCCCGCGGTTCTGAGACTGTCTTCTTATGCGGCTTATTATCTGGAAGAAAATGCGTACAAGGCCGATCTGATAGTGAATTACCTTGGCAGTAATGAGGCGGAGGTGCGTGGGATTTTATCGGAATTGGCCAATGGCGCTCCGCAGAAATTCATTGTCAACACGCCTGCGGGAGAGCTGTCATCGCGTCTTTGGCGCTATCTGGTGGAGAAATCGTCGCTTCGTGCGGATCAGAGATGGGCGGAACTTGGCAGCAAAGGGCTTAACAGGCTGGTTTCCACATTGGTGGCGGACAGTTACAAGATAGTCGGACGGTGCCGTTTCAAGGACGAGTTCGTGACGGCTGGCGGAGTGAGCTGTGCGGAGGTGAATCCTTCCACGCTGGAAAGCAGGCACTGTCCGGGGCTGTATTTTGCCGGCGAAGTGCTTGACATAGACGCTGTTACAGGAGGCTTCAACCTTCAGGCCGCCTGGTCCACGGCATATCTGGTCGCCCGCGCAGTGGCGGAAAGCCAAGGAAACTGCGAAAACGGATCTTCGTAGTCAGACCTACCGCTAATACCCGTAGCGTTTCCGGAAGAAGCGGAGCAGAAAAATGCTCAGCACAAGAGAGAACACTTCGGCCACTATCACGGAATACCATATCCCCATAGCACCGAAAAGTGCCGGAATCAGGAACACGCACCCCAGTTCGAATACGATTGAGCGCGTGAAAGCGGCGACTGCCGAGATGAGCCCGTTGCCCAGCCCCGTAAACCACGCAGACGTGAACATATTGAGTCCGTTGATAAGAAAGCTCAGAAAGTATATTTGCCCGGCGAGAGTCGTGAACTCCACCGCGTCGGCGTCAAATCCTATGAAAAGACGTGCGGCAGGGTTGATGAGCATATGCGAAGCCACGACCAGTACCACCCCTATGGACAGAATCAGTTTGAAACTCTTCCTCAGGATGCTGCGCAGTTCGGAAGTGTCGCCAGCTCCGTAGTTGTACCCGATGACGGGCGTGACGGTCATATTGTATCCTATATATATGGCCACGAAGATGTAACCGATATACATTATGACCGAATACGCCACCACGCCTTTTTCGCCGAAGAATTTGAGCAGCTGATAGTTATAGCACATACTCACCAGACTGAAAGCTATGTTCCCCACGTATTCCGAGCTGCCGTTCGTGCAGGTGTTCACAAGAACTCTTTTCTCGAATTTGACGTTCGTGATGCGGAGCTCTCCCTCTCTGCGCCTGTAACGGAAATACCATAAAGGCACGAACCCTCCTATGCAACAGCCTATCAGAGTGGCTGCCGCGGCTCCTGCCAATCCCCATCCGAACACCAGTATGAAAAGGGCGTCGAGAGCTATGTTCGTAAACCCGCAGGCGAGCGAAAGGCGTGTGCCGAGTTCGGGCTTCTCCGCCGTCATAAAGAAAGGCTGGAAGGTGCTTTGCAGCATAAAAGCCGGCATTCCGATGGCGAAAAACCGCCCGTAGAGCGTGGCTGAGGCTATGAGAGCTTCTTCCTGCGCACCCAGAAGGCGCACGATGTCAGGCATAAAGACATAAAGCGGAATACCGAAGCACACGGCCAGAATCAATGTGAACGCGACAAGCGAAGTGAAAGCTGTGCAGGCCTTCTCCATATTCTTCTGCCCGATAAGGATGGACACCAGGGCGCTTCCGCCCGAACCCACCATAAGCCCCAGGGATCCTACGATCATAATGGCCGGCCACACGAGATTCAGCCCGGCAAACGGCGTCTCCCCCACGCAATTCGACACGAAAAGCCCGTCCACTATGCTGTAGAGGCTTCCGTTGATGACCATAGCTATGCTCGGCAGCGCCGAGACCAGCAGCCGTTTGGATGTATAATGTCCTGAAAGCGCGACTTTCATCTCTGTCTCCCTAAAATTAGGGGTGCGAAGTTAGCTAATTATTCATAACTTTGCCAATATGCTACAGAAAGAGATTTATCAGAGACGTCGTGCCACTCTTCTTGAAAAACTCAAAGGAGAAAGCGGTGTGGCACTTTTCATAGGGAACGTGGACAGCCCCGCACAGTACAGGGACAACTGCTATAAATGGAGACAGGACAGCACCTGGCTCTATCTTTTCGGCATAGACGAACCGCGTCTGGCCGCCGTGATCGATCTCGAAAGCGGAAAGACCACGCTTTTCGGGGACGACTGCGACATTGACGACATAATATGGAACGGGCCGACTCCGTCCATAAAGGATTACGCTTCGCTAAGCGGGATAGACGCCACGGCGCCATATAAGGAATTGTCCACTGCCGTAGCGGGCAGGAAAGTGCATTTCATACCCGCCTCCCGGCAGTATAATGCCAATCTTACCGCTTCTCTTCTGGGCCTTTCTCCGGCGCAGTGCTTCAGTGAAGGCAAGGCCGGATGTCCTGCCGCCTCGAAGCCACTGGTGAGCGCGCTCGTGCAGATGCGTCTGGTGAAGGAGCCGTGCGAGATAGAGCTTATCGACGCGGCGTGCGTGCTGGGGCAGAATATGCACACCATAGCGCGTGACGCTATCAGACCAGGCGTAGTGGAGCAGGAGATAGTAGGCAGGATGGAAGGATATTCGCTTTCCGTAGGTTGGGGAGTAAGTTTTTCCACCATCCTCACGCAGCACGGCGAAGTGTTCCATTGTCACAGCCACGCGCAGAAGATAGAACCGGGCAATCTCCTGGTCATAGATGCCGGCTTGGAGAGCAACGAACATTACGCGTCAGACTTCACCAGGACATATCCTACTTCAGGCAGGTTCACCACGCGCCAGAAGGAAATATATCAGATAGTTTACGAATGTCACGAATTGGCATTCAGCCTGACAAGACCGGGGGTTACATACTTGTCCGTGCATAACGCCGTGTGCGAGCATATGCTCTCAAGACTTTGCGAACTCGGTATAGTGAGCGGAGACCCCCGCGAGATGAATGCCAAGGGATACGCAGGGCTGTTCCTTCCGCACGGACTGGGGCACAATATGGGACTCGACGTTCACGATATGGAAGATTACGGCGAAGATCTGGTGGGTTACGACCCGGGACAGACACGCAGCCCGCTTCTCGGGCTTGGCAGTCTCCGTATGGCCAGGGCTCTGAAGCCCGGCAATGTCATCACCGACGAACCCGGCATTTACTTCATCCCGGCTCTCATAGAGAAATGGAAATCCGAGGGGATTGGCATAGGGGAGATCAACTACGGCAAGCTCGCGCAGTACTATGATTTCGGAGGCATAAGGCTCGAGGACGATGTGCTGGTAACCGAGGACGGTGCACGCAGGCTCGGAGGGAAGAGACTGCCGGCATCGGTGGAAGATATAGAAAACGCTATGAAAAATAATTGATTATGGGACTTTTAGATGGAAAAACAGCTCTGGTTACCGGTGGTTCCAGAGGTATAGGCAGGGCCATCGCCTTGCGTTTTGCCCAAGAGGGTGCGGACGTGGCCTTTACCTATCTTTCGAACAAGGAGGCTGCCGACAAGACTCTCGCTGAATTGTCCGCTTTCGGGCATAAGGCGGTGGCTTACGCTTCCAACGCGGCCGATTTCGACGCCGCACACTCTCTGGTACAGCAGGTGCATCAGGAATTCGGCAGGATAGACATATTGGTGAACAATGCCGGCATCACACGCGACACTCTGCTTCTGCGTATGGACGAGACGCAGTGGGACGCCGTGATAAACGGTAACCTCAAATCGGCCTTCAATTTCACCCACGCGGTGACTCCGATTATGGCGCGTCAGCGCTCCGGCAGCATTATCTCGCTATCGTCTGTCGTGGGCATCGCAGGTAATGCGGGCCAATGCAATTATGCGGCATCGAAGGCCGGCATCATCGCTTTGAGCACTTCTCTTGCCAAGGAGCTGGGTGCGCGCGGCGTGAGAAGCAACTGCATAGCCCCGGGATTCATAGACACGGATATGACATCCGCCCTTCCTGAAGATCTGCGCACGCAGTGGGCCGCGAGCATTCCTCTGCGAAGGGCCGGAAAGCCCGAGGAAGTGGCCGCTGTGGCGGTGTTCCTGGCTAGCGATATGTCCAGCTATGTGACGGGACAGGTCATTCACTGCTGCGGAGGGATGTCTTATTAGGAAATGGACGAACGCCTGCTTAAACTGAACTTCACTTCATCCCTCCGAGCCGCATTCGATATCATTCTTCCGCGTACCTGCACGGTGTGCGGAAGAGTCTTGAATCAAGATGAAGAACATATCTGTCTGGTATGCGATATGGATTTCCCCTATACGCATTTTGAATTGTGTCCCCGCAACAGAATGGCGGATTACTATAACGAGCGCCTGAGTGAGAAGCTCTCGGACGAGTATATCCCTTATCAATGGGCCATATCTCTTATGACCTATCATTCGGGAAGTGATTATTCCAGAATTCCCTGGTCGCTCAAATATAACTCCGGACTTGCCTGCGGGAGGTATTTTTCACGCCGGTTGGCAGGAAAGATAAAAGCCGCCTCGTGGCTTGGGGATGTGGATCTGATAATTCCTGTACCTGTTCACGCGAGAAGGCGTTGGCACAGAGGATATAATCAGGCGGAGGTGATAGCCCGGGAGGTGGGGAAGTGCCTGGGTATCAGAGTAGAGTGCCGCCTTCTTGTAAAGAAAAAATATACGAAAAGTCAAGTAAAAGTTGACACGTCGGCCCGTGCAGACAATATCAAAGGGTCATTCTGTCTGTCGCATAGTGGAATGGACACGCTGAAAAATGCCCGTCACATTCTTCTGATAGATGACGTGTTCACCACGGGATCCACTCTGAGCGAATGTAATAAAACAATTCGAACCGCCCTGGATGGAGCGATTCGAATAAGTATAGCGACACTCGCGTGTGTGGAGTGATTATTCGTTAGGGTTAGACTGCTCGACAGGTGCAGTAGGGAATGCAGGCTGCTCGATCACGTTCTCGATCTTGTCCGTAATGTTGATCTCGGTAGATTTGGTATTCGTGGTGAAAGAAGCGATTATGGAAACCACTGCTATGAAGCAGACCAAGCCCCAGGTTATCTTTTCGAGGATGTCAGCGGTCTGGCGCACACCGAATGTCTGGTTACCGGCTACGAAATTGCTGGCCATACCGTCTCCTTTACCATTCTGAAGCAATACCACCAATATGAGCAGGAGGCTTGCGATAATGATAAGCACGACTAATGTTGTGAATAATGCATTCATATTTGATTATCTATTTTTTCAATAAGGGATGCAAAGTAAATACTTTTTTCTGGTATTCGCAAACTAAGTTTCGAATAAATCTCCTTTGCCTTATCGGGATAACCCTGTTGCAGATACACTTTTGCCAATTCCTCGGTGCAGAAATCCGTGGAGTCCGTGCTCTCCACGAAGGTGCTGCCCTCAGCGCTCACCTCCTTGGCCTTGGCTATGAAAGACGAAAAGATATTGTCTTCTTCCTTGCGTGTGGCGGCGTATTGTTCTGCGCTGAAATAGTCCCCTCCTATGATGTACACCTGCTTGCTCGCCGTTTTTTTCGGGGTGGAAGTGCTCTGCTGAGCCTCGGGAACGACTTTTTCGCTGCTGCGCATTATTTCGAAGACCTTTCTGCGACAAGGGGCGTAAAGGGCCTGTGCGGCGTATTTGTCCTCACTCCAGGCATCTTTCCCCAAAGCGGCCATCCTGCGGCAGAGTTCCAATCTTGCCAATGTGAACCACGGATAGATGCTGATTATCCCCGACAACTCTTCAAGATTGAGAGTTTTGAGGTCTATGGTCTTCGAATTCTTTACCATTGTGCTACCGTGGCGTTAAAAATGTCATCAACCAACTTTTCTATGATTTCGGTGACCAATGTAGACTCGACCGCGTCCAGGGAGTTCGTGGAATCATAGTCGGAATATGCCGAGAAACTCTTGTTGGTGAAATCGTCTTCCGGATGTTTCCTGTTCACGAAAGATACCTTTATCGTTACGGTGAGCCTGTTCTGGGAAGCCACGTCTCCGGCGGTGATGGCCGTAGCCTTCACGTCATATCCCGTTATCTCCCCGGTAATCTCCAAGTCTCCGTCCATATCAAGCTGCTCCAGGCTGGTCATCTTCCTGAACTGGTTGCGAAGCTGCTCGGTAAGGTCGTTGCTGAGAGTCGGATTGACTTTCAGTGCCTTATAATCGAAGTAATTGATGGTTATGCTTTTGACGTCGCTCTGTATGGATGTTCCGGAAAACGAATATATACCGCACGCGGCGACGCACAGAAGGGTGAGCGCTATGTAAAGTATCTTTTTCATCATTTCTTCTTCTGCTTGTCAAGCCATCTGTAAAGTGTCCTTTCCGATATGCCAAGCTCTGCGGCTGCCGGTTTCACTTTCCCATCGTATCGTGCAAGCACCTGGGCATAAAGGTCATCAGTACTCTGCTTCAGAGTCCTCGGCCCTTCGCTTGCCGTAGCGGTCCGCTCATATTGTTCCTGTTCCTCTTTCTGGTCCTGCCAAGAAGCACCGTCCTGCCATTCGGCATCATCTTCATTGCCAATCCTCGGAGCTGTGACAGAAGTATTTGCCTTGCCTTCGAGAACTATTCTTCTCAGGTCTTCCACTTCCTGTTTAAGGTCCAGAAATGCCTTGATGATGACTTTCAAATCATTGTCATTCATTCTGGAAGAAGATTCCGTTCCGTTGCCGATGGTGGAGGGGAGAAGATTGTCCAATTCCTGAGGCAGATTCGCTTTGATGCAGTTTCCGTCAAGTTCCACTCTGTCCTGTTGGGAAGAGATTGGCTTGGATTCCAGCAAGGTCAGCGCTTCTGTGAAATTCTTCAATTGGCGTATGTTTCCCGGCCATCTGTAGTTTTTCAGCGCCGAGATGCCTTCGTGCGTGAGGGAGATTTTGCAAAGTCCGCTTTTGAGCGAGTAGTCAGAGGAGAATTTTCTGAACAGCAGGTAGATGTCGTCCTTTCTTTCGCGCAGGGGCGGCATCTTGATCTGTATGGCGTTAAGCCTGTAGTAAAGGTCTTCGCGGAATTTGCCGCTGTCCACCGCGTGGGCGAGATTCTCGTTCGTGGCGCAGATGATGCGCACGTTGCATTTTTCCACTTTGGAAGATCCCACCTTCATAAATTCTCCATCCTGGAGAACCCTCAGAAGCAGGGCCTGCGTGTCTTTCGGAAGCTCGGCCACCTCGTCCAGGAAGAGAGTGCCTCCGTCAGCTTCCTCGAAATATCCTTTGCGTGTGGCTATGGCGCCGGTGAACGAACCTTTTTCGTGTCCGAACAGTTCCGCATTTATCGTACCTGAAGGGATGGCACCGCAGTTGACGGCCAGATAAGGTCCTGTCTTGCGGCGTGAATTGTCGTGGATTATGCGTGAGATGGAGTCTTTTCCCACACCGCTTTCTCCGGAAACAAGTACCGCAAGTTCACTGGGAGCCACTACAAGCGCCGTCTCCAGAGCCCTGTTGAGGTCCGGATTGTTGCCGACTATGTCGTATCTGTTTTTGATGCGTTGTAATTCCTGACTGTCCATGTTCCAAGTTTTGCGTATAAAAAGCAAAGTTAATTAAAAATAATTTATCTTTGCGAGGCTTTGGCTCGGAAGTTTTGCCGGCCTATGAACAGGAATAATTATAAGATTATGAGAAAAGGTATATTATGTGCGGTAGCGGCGAGTGCGATTCTTGCCGGATGCTCCACACCGCAGGCCCTGATGAAGAAGAACGCCGATGCGATCAGCGTGTCCTCCGATCCGCAGGTGCTGGTAGTCAAGAACGAGAAGATAGACGCCATCGTCACTATGTCATTCCCTGAGAACTATTTTGACGATATGACGATGATGGTCATAACTCCTGTGCTTGTGTACGGAGATGGCCAGTTGCGCACAGGAAAACCATTTATCTATCAGGGAGAGAAGATAATGGCCAATTATAAGGTGGTGCCTAAGAAGGGCATCTTCCATCACGAGAACATCTCTTTCGATTTCCTTCCGGGTATGGAACAGTGCCGTCTCGAACTGCGCTGCACGTTGGTTCACGGAGAAAAGAAGACCACTCTCGCTCCCATAAAGGTGGCGGACGGATGTAACGCGACGTACCGTCTGGTACAGGTAAGCGGGGAGTACACCTATAAGCCGGACGGCTATGAGAGGGTCACGAACCACAGTACCGAGACCAGCATCCTTTTCGATGTGAATTCTTCCACAGTGAAGAACAATACGCATAACCGTAACGCTGTATCCGTCTACAAGTCTTATCTTTCAGACATCAAAGCAGATGATAGATATGAGATAACAGGCACTGAGATAGTGGCTTACGCTTCTCCTGAAGGAGGTGAGAAGTATAATGCCGAGCTGTCTGACAAGCGCGCTTCTTCCGCAGTGGGCGCTTGGGAGAATATGTCCGGAGGAGCCACCGCAGACACTATGTCGGTTCGCAGCATCGGCCAGGACTGGGAGGGTTTCAAGCAGGCGCTCGAAGACTCTGACATAGAGGAGAAAGACCTCATATTGAGGGTGCTCTCTATGTATTCGGATCCTGCCGTCAGGGAGTCCGAGATGAAAAACCTCTCCTTTATATATGACGAGCTGAAAACGGAGGTGTTCCCTTCATTGAGAAGAGCTACGTTCGTGGTCAACGCCCAGCATACCGGTTACTCTGATGCCGAATTGCTCGAATTGGCCGAGAAGCATCTCTCTATGCTCAGCGAGCCGGAAGTTCTTCACTTGGCAAGCATCGTGGATGATATGGGCCTCAAGAAGTTCTATTACCGCTATGCTTCGCAGAGGTATCTCTCGCAGACAGGTTATTTCAATCTGGCGATGATAGCTCTTGACGAGAACAAGAACGATGTTGCTCTGACTTATCTCGATCAGGTGGACGAGGACGCAGACGTGCTTAACGCCAGGGGAGTGGTGGAGCTCCGCAAAGGTAATTATGAGCAGGCCAGGAAGTATTTCCTTCGCGCAGAGAACGCCGATGCGAAGAAGAATCTAGGCACTCTGCTCATTCTTTCGGGCCAATACGCCGATGCCGCCAAGACTCTCGAGGGTAGCGGCAGCGGTAATGAAGTATTGGCATATATCCTTAATGATCAGATAGATGACGCTGTGAAGAATGCCAATTGCGACTCAGCTCGTGACGCTTATATCGCAGCCATAGCTTATGCCCGCAAGGGAGATGCCGAGAGTGTGAAATCCGCTCTCGCACAGGCGTCTGTGGATCCCGTTTACGCTGAAAAGAGCGAAAAAGACGTGGAGTTTGTGAATTATAGATAGGATAATTAAAAAATTTGCTTATATTTGCAGCCCCAAATTTTCGGGGTAAAATAATTTTATTAACAACATTTTATGCCAACAATTCAACAATTAGTTCGCAAAGGACGCGAGGTTATCGAGGTTAAATCGAAGTCTCGTGCGTTGGATGCTTGTCCTCAGAAGCGTGGCGTTTGCGTGCGTGTGTACACAACTACACCTAAGAAACCTAACTCAGCTATGCGTAAGGTTGCACGTGTACGTCTTTCAAATGCTAAAGAGGTCAACGCCTACATCCCTGGCGAGGGTCACAATCTTCAGGAGCACTCAATCGTACTTGTACGTGGCGGCCGTGTGAAGGACCTTCCAGGTGTACGTTACCACATCCTTAGAGGCGCTTTGGATACAGCTGGTGTAGAGGGAAGAACTCAGTCTCGTTCTCTCTACGGAGCCAAGAGACCAAAGAAGTAGTCTGAAGGATGGTTTTTAATCTTTAATTTTTTTAAACAAAATGAGAAAATCGAAGCCTAAAAAGAGGATTCTACTTCCTGATCCTAAGTTTCACGATGTCGAGGTGACCCGTTTCGTGAACAATCTTATGTTGCAGGGGAAGAAGAGTATCGCGTATTCAATTTTTTACGATGCCATCGATATGGTAGGCGAGAAGGTGAAAGATTCTGACAAGGCTCCTCTAGATATTTGGAGGAAGGCACTCGAGAACGTAACTCCTCAGATCGAGGTTAAGTCACGTCGTATCGGTGGTGCTAACTTCCAGGTGCCTACAGAGTTGCGTCCTGAGAGGAAAGTATCGCTTTCTATGAAGAACCTTATCGTTTTCGCACGTAAGCGTTCAGGCCACTCTATGGCAGAAAAATTGTGCGCAGAGATCGTTGCAGCCTACAATAACGAAGGTGGTGCATACAAGCGTAAAGAGGATATGCACAAGATGGCGGAAGCCAACAAGGCATTTGCACACTTCCGTTTTTAATCCAGTTACAAGATAATGGCTAAAAGAGATCTTAAGTTCACAAGAAACATCGGCATTATGGCCCACATCGATGCCGGTAAGACCACCACTTCTGAGCGTATCCTTTATTACACGGGAAAAACTCACAAGATAGGTGAGGTTCACGATGGTGGTGCTACTATGGACTGGATGGTTCAGGAGCAGGAGAGAGGTATTACCATTACTTCTGCCGCTACCACAGCATTCTGGCACTATAACGGAGATACCTATCAGATCAACCTGATCGATACTCCGGGCCACGTTGACTTTACTGTGGAGGTGGAGCGTTCACTTCGTGTGCTCGACGGTACTGTCGCAACATTCTGCGCAGTAGGTAGGGTACAGCCGCAGTCTGAAACCGTTTGGCGTCAGGCTGACAAGTATAATGTTCCGAAGATCGCCTACATCAACAAGATGGACCGTGTAGGTGCTGACTTCCTCGCAGTGGTTGAAGAGATCAAGACTAAACTTGGAGCTACAGCAGTTCCTATCTGTCTTCCTATCGGATCGGAGGACAAATTCCAGGGAATTGTTGACCTTATTGACAAAAAGGCTATTTATTACAATTCTACAGAAGAACTTGTAAATTACGAGGTTAAGGACGTCCCTGCCGAGATGGCGGACGAGGTTGCCATCTGGAGAGACAAACTCGTAGAGAGCGCAGCCGAGTGCGATGACGCCTTGATGGAGAAGTATTTCGAGGATCCTGATTCACTTACCAAGGAGGAGATTATCGCGGCTCTCCGCAAGGGTACCATCTCTATGCAGATTGTCCCTGCCTGCTGCGGTTCTTCATTCAAGAACAAGGGCGTTCAGTTCCTTCTCGACGCTGTTATGCGTTATCTCCCTTCTCCGCTTGATAAAGGTGCCGTCAAGGGAACCGATCCTAACACCGGGGCCGAGATCGAGCGCAAGCCTTCAGCTTCTGAGCCGTTCTGCGGTCTTGTGTTCAAGATAGCTACTGACCCGTTCGTGGGCCGTCTCGCTTTCTTGCGCGCATATTCCGGCAAGCTCGACGCAGGTTCTTATGTACTTAACGTAAGATCAGGCAAGAAGGAGAGAGTCGCACGTCTGTACCAGATGCACTCAAATCATCAGAACCCTATCGAAAGTGTGGAGGCCGGTGATATCTGCGCAGCTGTAGGTTTCAAAGACCTCAGGACAGGTGATACCATCTGCGTGGAGAATGCGCCTATCACTCTTGAGTCTATGGAGTTCCCGGATCCTGTTATCGGTATCGCAGTGGAGCCTAAGACACAGGGAGATCTTGACAAACTCGGTCTTGCTCTTGCCAAGCTTGCAGAAGAGGATCCTACCTTCCAGGTTAAATCCGACCACGAGACCGGCCAGACCGTCATCTCAGGTATGGGTGAACTTCACTTGGATATCATCGTTGACCGTCTTCGTCGTGAATTCGGCGTGGAGATCAACCAGGGTGCTCCGCAGGTTAATTACAAAGAGGCTATTACCGCTACGACAACACATCGCGAAGTCTTCAAGAAGCAGACCGGTGGTCGTGGTAAGTTCGCCGACATTATCGTTGAAATCGGACCGGCAGATGCCGGCGTCATCGGACTTCAGTTCGACAATCAGGTTAAGGGCGGTAACGTTCCTAAGGAGTTCATACCTTGTGTAGAGAAAGGATTCCAGTCAGCTATGGCTAACGGTGTCCTTGCCGGATACGAGGTTCAGTCTCTGAAGGTTACCCTGCTCGATGGTTCATTCCATCCTGTGGACTCTGACCAGTTGTCATTCGAATTGGCAGCACGTATGGCGTTCCGTCACGCTTGTCCTAAGTGCAAGCCTGTCATTCTGGAACCTATAATGAATCTTGAGGTGGTTACTCCTGAGGATTATATGGGTGACATCGTAGGTGACTTGAACCGTCGCCGCGGACAGATTGTAGCTATGGACTCAACCGCCAACGGAGCACGTATAGTGAAAGCTTTCGTTCCGCTTGCTGAGCAGTTCGGTTATGTAACAGTTCTTCGTACCCTTTCTTCAGGTCGTGCAACAAGCACTATGTCGTTCGACCATTACTCAGAGGTACCTGCAGCTATGGCTAAGGATATCGTTGAGAAGAGCGGATACAAACTGTCAGATGATGATGAGTAAAAGTTAAAAATTGTTAATATGAGCCAAAAAATCAGAATAAAACTCAAATCATTCGATCATATGCTTGTTGACAAGTCAACATCCAAGATCGTTGAGACAGTGAAATCTACCGGCGCTACCGTAAACGGACCAATTCCGCTTCCGACCAACAAGAAGATCTTCACCGTCAACCGCTCGACCTTCGTCAATAAGAAGAGTCGTGAGCAATTTGAGCTCGATACATATTGCAGACTTCTTGATATCGAAAACAGCAACACTAAGACTGTTGATGCTCTTATGAGACTTGAACTCCCTGCAGGTGTAGATGTTGAGATCAAAGTTTGATAAAATCTAAAAGAGTTCGTATATTTGCACCGTGAAAAGGTGCAAATATCGCGCTCTTTTACGGTCCCTTAGCTCAGTTGGTTAGAGCATCTGACTCATAATCAGGGGGTCGTAGGATCATGCCCTACAGGGACCACACAAAGAAAAACACCCGGTCTGTCTTTATGATGGGCCGGGGGTTTATTTTTATGGTGTTACTATAGGCCTGAGGGTGATGCGGTCGCCTGTTTTATCTGCACGGCCATCTGTTTCCGCTTTGTTTTTATCATCGTTGTCGTGATCCACTTGTACAGATAAAACTGATATATAATCGCCGTTCGGTGTAGAAAGCCAAAATGTTCCCACCTCATTTTCATGCTGATATCCCAAACTGTTATAATATCCAGTAAACGGGAAGTATACGGAATTGCCGTTTGTCTTACTGGTGAACATCATTGCGTTCTTTGTCTCTCCTGCAGAATTGGTCAACTTTACAGCAGAAAGTTCTATATATTTTATCAATTCATTACACTCGTCAAGGGTCGGTATATGACACTTCTTGCTGCCCAGTGCTGAGTTTGCGTCTTCCCAATTGTAGA
>CAVHGF010000050.1:0-14500 GCA_963635625.1 Treponemataceae bacterium
GTGGTGGTGTCGTTGTTTGCGATGGCGCAGAATGCCGCCGCCTTGATGTCGGCGAAGAACTTCGCAATCTTTCCCATGATCGTGGAAAGAGTCTCTGTAGATGCGATGTTCTGCCGGTCTGCCGCCTGTGCGAACACGATGGAGTTTTTCGACGCATCGCCTGATGCCGTCTGCATGTTGGCAAGGTATGTGTCGATTGCTTCAAAGTCTCCCGTGATGTCGCTGATGTTTACGGGGTCCTTTCCCTCAGGAAGTAACAGCTTTAGATTGGTTGATGTTTTCATTCTTCCATAGCCTCCTCTAGCTTGGTTGTTGTATTCCAACTGTTGGGCTTAACTGCCCGCCAGCTCGGTACTGCAGTTGCAAGAGATGCCCATGATACATATGGCAGCTTCTCGTTGATTCTTAGGCCATCCCACGTGTACTCTGTGCAATCAGCCCATGTTTTATCTGTCAGCTCATTCCATATCACATACCGGTACGAGAACTCGCATTGCAGGTGCGCCGGTTTTAGCTGTTCGATGATCCTCTTGAACAGCTTGATGTGGTTTGGGATTCCGTAAGAGCTCGTGAAAAGTATTGAGAACTTGTATTTCTCCGGTTCCTCCTGCACGGTTACTTCTTCGCCGGTCACGTTCGCGGCAATTTCGGCAATGCGTTCCGCCGTTAGGGTCTGCGCCCCCGCCAGTTTTTCCATGACAAGAATCTGTCTTGTTTCGTCATCGACGCTATCCGGATTGCTGATGGCTAGCATCTGTTCCCAGTGATCAAGGTCCCACGTAGCCAGATGCGGCACTGACTGATCAAAAAGGCTATCCATCAGCGCGTGAGCCTTTCCGACTTCGTAGCCCTGTGCGCGGTAGATCGCATCCATCTCGCTAATGTCCACAATGAACAGCGGCACGTACTTTTCGAGGTCTGTGTATCGCTCCGGCAGGGCATAGACACGTTCGTTTTGTTTGTCCTCGCCATAGAGGACCTCGCCATATAAAGGGTCTCCAAGCATTGTTAGCTCTCCTCGTCCTCTATGACGCCGGCAAGGCGATTCCACGTGTAGCCGGTCGTTGATCCGAACGCCTCGAGGTTAATAGCGTTAATTTCCTTCTGACACTTCACCACCTCTTCTTGGAGTGTGTTGACGTCGTCTGCCTCCACCTCGTCGCCTTCATATTCGTAACTGATGTATATGTAGGTTTCCGTTGTCTCCACGTGGATAATTCGCGCCCACGGTCTTCCACTCGGTGTCTTGGTTGAGTAGGATAATTCACGCCCGGATTGCTTCGCCCCCGTGCACACGGTAAGTGTATCGTCGTCTATATTGTCGTGCAGCAGTTCGCCCTCGTAGACTCCGGAAGACGGCATTTCTATCGTCTCTTCAATGGAGTACGCGCTCCCCTGCGTCTTGTTTTGCTTCGTTGTAAAGCTCTTAACTTCCATTAGGCATTCACCTCCAAGTCGACCGTACCAAGCACAGCCACCTGATTATCATCCACGGTCATGTTTGCTGTTGATCCGTTCAGCGTAAGGCTTGCATAGTCAGATACTCCCTCTGTGTCTAAGAGAATTTTGCCGATCATCGATAGCGGTATCTTTGTCGCGGAGTACGCAACGCTTGACAGGTAATCCGTGAGCGCGATTTCGTACTTGTTCAAAACGCTCGCGAGATTTTCGCCACTTGCCAGCGTAACCGTCGCGGACACATTGACAGTCGTCTCTTCGGCTGACCTTACGGTCACGGCCGCGCCGATTGGTCGCACTGTCTCGATGTACTCAGCCACCTCGTTCACAAGTGAGTCGGATGCAGCCTTTTTGTCCGCATCTGTGATAACCACCTTCACAGTTCCGGGGCCATCTGCTAAGGGGTATACCTTGGCAGCGCCAACGCCATCCACTGACATTGCCCAGTTGTAGTACTCTTGTGCGTTGCCGCTGGTTGCAGGCTTTTGCAAAACTGCGAGGTATCGTGCCCGAAAATCTTCTGTACTTTCGTCGTCCGTACCGGCGTCCACGAGCTCCGTCAGCGTTGCCGACTTCAGGCCGCTGATATTCGTTGCCGGTTTGAGCGTATGATCCAGTGTGTTCCCTTCGGTTCCTGCGCTGTCGCATTCCATGCGGTATACGCCGTCCGATTCCTTGGAGACTACCGTCAGGCTCATCGTGGATGTGCTGAATTTTTCACCATTAGTGATAGCAAGCTCCTTCGGCTCAATCGTTGCAAGCCACACGGCCTTTGTTGCTTCCTTCGGTTCAAGGCCGCGCTCTGCTGCGTGCTTGATTAGATATTCTCTTGATGCGGTATCTGCAAACATCTCTTTTTCTAGCGTCTGCATGTCGATGTAAACGAGACTGTGTTCTAGTGCCGTAGGCGCCAGAGCATCGTATATCACGGAGCCCTCTCGCTTGTCATACTTCGCAGAGACGCTTTCCAACATCCTTTGCAGAATCCCGGAAAAGGTCATATTAAACAGTGACATCGGCAAACTCCTTTCCTGTCAGAATGTCGCCAAAAATCGTATGCGCTTTAAATTCGACATGAATGGCGTTTTTCTTCGGATATGAAAAAGAGAAGCCATCCACCAGCGTGATCCGTTCATCTGCTAGTAAAGCTTCTCTTATTCTTCTTTCCAACTCCGCTGCGATGTATGTCATGTTTTGCCCGAAGAGGTCCCGCAGTTCGATGCCGTAGTTCCAAGAGTAGATGGGATAGACGTACCGCTCCGTGTTTAGAATCTTATAGATTGCCTGAATCATGGCGTCCTGGCCGTCCGTATACCCCGCAATTCGGTTCTGGTCAATCAGAATCTTGTATGTGAATGACGGATCGGTGTCGAACGTGAGAGCTCTTAGCACCTCGTGGTCATTCGTCGCTGGTATCATTCTTCAGCCTCCCGGATATCGTGAATTTCTGCCCGCCTTGGGCCTGCGTAATAATCACAGAGTCGCCCTCCTTGAGAAAGTCTTTCACGGTGACAAGGATCTCGTCGTTTTCGCAGCCTTCATCCTCGCATAGCTCGTAAGTACCGGAGAATACTTTCCGACAGGCCTCTGATGTGTTGATTTCCTCGAAGAGCTTCCGGAGTTCCGCAACGATTGGGTGCCTTACCTTGACCGTTCGTTCCTGGTACTCTCTTGGTGTGTCAAACTTTAGCTCTGTCTGCTCTTCATCAAAGTCCAGATCTTCATCTACTTGTACGCCAAGGATTTTGCCGTTCTCTTCGTCTACTCCGGTAATCTTCCCATAGATCACTCTTGTTGGGTCACCTTCGTTGACGGCCTCAACGGCGGCTTTTTTAATGATCGCTAAAATATCGTTCCCGTTTAACATGTCACGCCTTGAACTTTCCGCCCCTAACCGTCAGGTCCATCGTGTGCAGGCTTTCCGAATAGGTATGCTTTGCCTTCTCCACAAGCATCAGGTTGCTAATGGATACATCGTCAAACTCTAGCCTTACCGCAAGAAGCGACCCGGCGCGGATGTTTGAATCTCCGAACGCGTCGGAAATCGAGAGGTTTCTCGTTTCCTCGTTGTACAGATTAAGCAGTGCGTTTACCTTTGATTCACCATCTTCGCCCTTGTCAATCGTGTCGGTGTACTGGAGCACGCCCCACTTGTTAATGTTCTCACCGGATTGTGCGATGTACGCTTGCCGCGCCCCGGATTCGGAGTCTTCGTAAGTCAGTCTCACCCTGTTGTAGGTCTCCGAATCAATTGACCTTGAGTAATCGAAGTCTTGTGCTGTCTCTTCATCAATTAAAAGGTTGTACTGCATATCCCCGATGTTCTTTAGCGTAAGACTTCCGAAGTCGTCATAGAGGACGTACAGCTGGCCGGTTGCCTGCACGGTGCGGTCTAAAGAATTGCCGATCATGTCGAACAATGTTTTGTCCTTCTCTGTTCTTGTGATCGGGTATCCCGTGGATGCCAGACTTCCGCAGTTTAGCCGGAAGTCCTCAGCCATCATCTGCAGGAGCTCGCCGGTCTCCTTTTCCTTGTAGTTATACGTGTGCTTGTTCTTCAGATAACGCAGCTGGTCATATGCCGTTATGTCAAGCATATGGTCCTTCTTTTGCTTGATCGTGAATACGAAGCCATAGAACACCTTGATGTCGCCATCCTTGAAATAGACCACATCGCCGTTTGCTATCGTTGCTGTTCCGTCGTTGTAGACTGTAAAAGACAACGTCCCAGGCGCACCGGACCGCTGCGTTTCCCACGTTATCCCGCTTTTTACTACCGGCAGGAAGCTGTTACCTTCGTGCACGATCATAAGGGTATAGGTTGTATCTTCCATGCCCCCTCCTTACGGCAGCGTGAGCACTTGCCCCGCGTATATCTTGTTGGGGTTGGCACCTATCACATCCGTGTTTGCCTGATAGATATCGTTCCAAGCCGTGTCGCTGTTGTAGTAGGTCTTTCCGATCGCTACCAGATTGTCGCCTTCTTTCACCGTGTACTGGTTGCCGCTTGGCTTATTGCTGGATGTGGCCGTTCTCACGGTCTCTGCTGCAGCCTTCTCGTTTGCGATGCGGACGTTTCTAGTGCCGTATGCCCGGTATTGCTTTAACGTGATGTCTACCCCGCAGTCAAAGCCGTATTCTTCCGCGTCTTCCGTGATCGTGTACGTTTCCATGGACACCGCCATGGATGTTCCGTATAGGCTCCCGTTCTTTGGAAGCGTCCGTGTTACCGTGAACACGAACGGCTCCCTTGATACCTTTAGGGACTCGAAGAGCTCCAAATACACGGAGGCCGGTTGATATCCACCCTGAATGAACGGATAACTTTTGTTTGGGAGCAGTAAAGTGAATGATATCTCCGTGAGTCCGGCCTTTTTAAGAATGTTCACATCGCCTTCGTTGATAAGATTGACGGTGTTGTTATTGTTGTTGATCTTCAGCTTGAGCTTGCTCGGCGCAACCGGCATTAGTACGCCGTTTAGGTAAAAGCTATAACTCATGCTACGTGGCTCCCTTCTGCAACCTGTGCCATTGCTCCGTTCAGACTGACAGCCAAATCATTCATAATTCCATCCAGATCAAGCCCGCTGTTAACCGTATTGTTGTTGGTCATGTCCACGTTGATAGAAGCGGTTGTGAACCGGTTGATTGCGTCCCTCTCTGCGATGTCGCAAAGGTAGGCAATGTCTTCCTCGGTGTCGTCCAGCTTGTCGTTGATGCTGCCGGTGTTGTCCGCAGTGGCTGCAGAGCTTGCCGCGGCGCTCCCGCCGAAGTCTCCAAGGTCGCTAAGACCAGAGGATAGCGAGGAACCGTTAAGCGCTGTCTTTAGCTTGCTGGAAAGATTG
Organism: Treponemataceae bacterium; assembly: GCA_963635625.1. Lineage (GTDB taxonomy): Bacteria > Bacteroidota > Bacteroidia > Bacteroidales > UBA932 > Cryptobacteroides. The sequence continues at coordinate 5,304 of CAVHGF010000050.1, forward strand.
TCGCCCCACTCAGCTCCCGTGTTCCATGCGTCGCTGTAGCTGGCCCTTTCCAAGAGGTAGTTAGACGCTGTCAGCTTGTCTGTGTTGGTCCCGCCGCCTTCCGTGATCTTTTCGTCAACCTTGGCTTGTACCTTTGCTTGGAATCCTTCCACGGCGCTCTGCAGGTTGGAACCAAATACTGCGTCAATGGCTCCTGCTGCCGCACTCACGATACTGAGAATGAAGTTAAGCATTGACAGCATAAGCGCCTCGATAGCTGCTACCGGATTGTTGAAGATCATGCCGAACGCATCTGCGAACGAAACAAACATGTTGTAAAGCCCAACTCCCAGCGTGATGACGTAGTTTATGAGGCCGACAAACAAGTTTTGCACGAATGCCACCGCTGCCATCACCGCTCCGGCTACCGTGCCGATTGCGGAATTGGCGATGCCTGCAGAGGTTGCCGCCCATGTTCCAAAAGCGATTAAGGCTGTCACGGCCGCAAGGATGGCCACAACGATCCACGTGATAGGGCACGCCGCCAAGGCTGCGTTTAGGCCGTATTGCGCTGCGGTCTGTGCAAGCGTGGCTGTTGTTGCTATAGCCGAAGCCGCCGCGTGAAAGCCCTTAGCTATTGTGGATACTCCCTCAATAGCAGCACATATTCCGGCCGCTGTTGCGTAAGCCGTAAGTGCTGCCACAAGGCCCCACGCCACCGGTTCGAGCCAAGCGCTGTTCTGCTGTACCCACTGGATTGCATTTCCAAGGGCCTCCATGGCATTCATGACCACGTTTGCCGCGACAGCAAGGCCATTGAAGGCTGTTTGCATGGCTGATGTGCCCATGTCGGAATTAAGCGCGTCGTTTAGCCGGTCGAGAACCGGCTGAAACGATTGCAAGGCCTGATTCTTAATTAGCGTCATTGTTTGCGCAAATGTCCGCGGCATAGAAGCGAACTGCTCGTCTATCTCGCTTCCGGCACTTAGAACGGCATTCTTTACGACGTCGGCACTAAGCTGCCCCTCGGAGGCAAGCTCTCGGATTTGCCCGATGCTGACGCCCATATAGTCCGCTATACGTTGAATGAGGTTTGGCGCTTGTTCAAATATGGAATTCAGCTCATCGCCTCGAAGAACGCCGGAGCCCAGCGCCTGGGACAGCTGCAGGATGGCATTGGACGCCTCTTGCGTGCTTGCTCCGGCAATGGTCATTTGCTTTTGCACAAGCTCAGCGAAGCGAACAACCTCATCCGTGGAACTAAACGCATCTCTTGCGTTGTTGCCGAACCGGCCTACAACATTCATCAGGTCGCCCACAGAGGCTCTGGAACGGCTTGCCGCAGCGTATACCTGATTCATTAGGTTGTCGGTCTGTGCGCTGATCTGGTCAGCCGCCGTGTTATCCCCGGCGAAGTTCTGCACCATCATCTGCAGACGTGCCGTGGAGCTTGTAAGCTCATCCGATGCGTCCACGATGGCGTTTACGCTCTTAATGGACAGATACGCCGCCACAATTCCCTTAATTTTTCCAAGAAGTGCATTGGCGTTGCTCGCTCCGGCTGTGAGCGCTTCGTTGTGCGCTCTCTGGGATTTCTCCGCCTCTTCGGTGGCTCTTGATGTGGCATCCATAGCTGATGATAGATTGTCGACACTAGCGCCGCCGACGCTCTGCAGGACGGTGTCTAGCCGTCCCATCATGTTCACCAGCTTTTCGGTGGCCTCCGCCGCGGCATTCAGCTGCGAGGTCATCTGATCATTCAATCTGATTGCCGTGTTTAAGGTTCCCATACCGCTCCTACTTCTTCATCTTGCTTTTAAGCTGTTTCTCCTGCGCTTCCTTGTCCTTTGCCCACTTCCGAATAAAAGCAATTACCAAGGCCTTTTCATTGGTTTCGAGTGCTGTAAACTTGCTCGGCAGCATTCCGAACTTGCGGAAGCAAAAATAGGCATATACCGCCATTGGGTCCGCTTCGGGACCCTCTATTAGTTTTTTGCCTCTTCTACCTTCTCTTCCATGGTTACATCAAATCCGCACAGCTCACTAACGAACGCCTGCAGGTTTGCGTATTCGCCCGGAAGGTCAACCATTGCCATGAGAAGCGCCTCCGGATTGTTGACGCCGTAGGAATCCTGAAGCTCTATGTTCTGCAGGTCAGGTTCTACCACGCACCTTGTAATCATCATCCTGCCAAGCTTGTTCGTGTTGACCTTTGGGATGTATTGTCCGGGCTTTCCGGTCACCGGCACGTTCTTTGTGCACTCTTCGCGGATTTCCTCGAGAACGCTTTCAGAGATTGCTTTAAAGGTCCATTCGACCGGCTTTCCCTTCTCGTCTGTGATGGATTTTGTAGGCGCATACTTCTTGGTTACAAGTGCCTTTTTGTTCTCTTTCAAAAACAGCTTCAAATTGGTTGCCATAGTGTCCTCCTAAATTCCTCCGATAATAGCGGATGCCAGGGGTGGAGGATTCCCTTTTCAGCGACGCCTGCCTAGGCATCCGCAAGTGATTACATTCCGTCTAACTCGGAAAAGCTCTCCGGAATCTCGATCCCGTCAAACGTGAAGTCGAAATCCTCGTCCAGCGTATCGGAGTCAGCGTCGATCTTTGCGATGATCAAGCTGTCGATGTTGCAATTCTTTAAGATGACAGACTGGCGACCTGCCGCGGAGGTGGGGTCGTCGTTTGTCACCTGCATATCGAAATAGAAGTCCTCGCCACTCTTCATGTACTCAGCCATCTTCGCTCTGAAAACGGAGCTGCAATAGTGGAGCTTCGCGGAGCCGGTGCCCTTCCAGCCTGTGGCCTTGTTGGCCTTTCCGGTCTGACCGAGAATCGAGACTTCCTTTTTAGTCTTCTCTACCTTTGCCTCTACAGAGATGAACTGCATACCGTTGTATCTTCTGCCGCCCAGCGTGAAGTAGCACTCGCCAAGGGACCCGGAGACCGTGTCGCGGCCCTTCATGACAGTATTAACATTTGCCATTATCTACCTCCTTATGCGACCTTTACGGTCATATACAGCTGTTCCATGGTTCCGGTCACTGTGATCGAGTCCGTGATAACAACCGAATCCTTGGTGTTGCCCTGCTCAATTGTGATGTCGTCAGACTCGAAGTTCTCGATAGCGCGAAGCGTTGCCAACGTATTGTGCAGATCAACCACATCATTCCAGAGCGAGATGCGGCCTGCGTTATCGTTCGGAATCTTGCCGATGTACTTGTTTGCAAACAGGGAGGCGATGTCGTTGCCGATCTGATCGCACACGCGAACCGTCTTATTGTCTGCGAATGCCTCGCCCTTGCTGTCTGTATAGGTTACAAGCGTGTTGATATCGCGCAGAACCTTAACCGTACCGTTTACGCTATGCATGATGAACTTGCCAGCCTTCAGTGCCTTTTCCAGTGCGTTCTGCGTGTAGGAAGCGTTGACCGTATACTCGCCGCTATACTCCGTATTCATGAGGGAGCTCTGCACCGCGCAGCCAGCCTCGGCACCAGTCACCCAGTACACAAGCGCCGCATCGCCTTCGGATGTGGTGTTCTCTACGCTGATGACGCCCTCGTGATCCGCTGCGTACTGGAAGAGCACCAGCTGGAACTTAACGCCGCAGTCTGTGCGCATCCGCTTTACAAAGCTAACGGCCACCTTTTTGGTATCGTCATCTGTTGTGGCAATGCCCATGGTGTTAAAGCTGTAGGATTCGATTGCGTCAAAATAGCTCTTGTAGCTCTCGCCGGTTGCTTCCGAATTGCTACCGCCTGTGAGGCTCACGCTTGCCGCAGCGCTGAGGGTTGCGGAGTCCTTCCACGTGACGTAGTCGTTATCTACAAGGTCCGCCGCAGTTGTCACCGTCTGGGTGTCCACGCACGTGGAGCCCATGTAGAGCGATACAATGAACGTGGATTCATCGTCTGCGTTTGCCGCCACCGTATAACTCAGGCTGTTTCCTCTTACTCCTGCGCATTTTGCTGTTGCAAGAGCTGCTGCCGCCTTATTGCCGCCGCCCTGCAGGTTGTACGCATACAGTGTGGTTACGTTCTGGAAGAGCTCGCGCAGAGGCTTCATCTCGTCCGCTGTGTAGTCATATCCGAAGATTGCCAGCGAATTCCGGTAGAAGTCGCTGTGGCTTACCTCGAACACGCCATCCGGTGCCCAGTCGAGCAGCAGAGGCATTGTGGCTACGCCCCGTTCTGACATTGTGCTTTTCGCCGTCTTAGCTGACACAAAGTTGATATAAGCGCCGGGAAGCGCCTTATCCTGTGCGGTAAAAGTGCCACCACCTAATGCCATTTAAATCACCTTTCCTTTCATGTAGTTCTGGACGATCTTGTCTGCATCTTTCAGCGTGTACATCTCGTCCGCGTTAAGGACCGCCTCTGCCACATCGCGCAGCTCCCGGAAGTGTTCCGAACGTGCAAGCTGTGCTCCTGTGTAGGAAGGGTCCGTTGTTTCCTTTGTCTTTCTTACAGCCATCAATCTGCCTCCATGTTAGTCTGCTGCGTCTGCATGAGCTCCGCATCATCTGCCTTTGTGACGTACATTTCAACGTTGAAGGCCAGCACAAGCACGCCGTCGGATTCCGTGGCTTCCTTGTCTGTCGTCATCACTTTGGCATCTCCAACCGGGAACATCTCCAAGCATTCAAACAGCCTTTCTGCTACCTCATTGCGCTCGATGTTTGGCTCATAGGCCTCCGCAATCTCGTGCTCTTTTGGGAAGTAGTACACGGCCATCTGCCACGTTCGAAGATATCGCCGCCAGAAGAATCGATTGCAAACGGGTCGAATGCACTTCACGTAAAAACACGGTCCAGTAAACCCTTGCTCGTTGTTTTCTGTCCGGATCGGATACGATGCTCCGAATTCCTCATGAATAGCACCGACGATGCCATCTATTAGTTGTTCCGTTGTCATGTCAGATGCTCCTTTAAGAAGTTTGCAATCTTCTTTTCTAAGATCCCAGCCATCTGGCCCTGCAGCTCATTTTCGGAAATGGTAAGCATGAACTGGCCTTCTACCCACCCCTTGTGGTTCGCTGTTCTGTGACCATATTCCACATAAGGCGCATATTTGACCGGGTTGGTAATCTCGATCACGTATGTGGTGCCTTCCTTCCTCACATGGAGCGAGTTGGCATATGACACCGCATTCGCGTCCTTCTTGCCAGCCGTCCATCCCCTGCGGAGTGTTCCGCCCTGCTTCCCAGAGCTCTTCGGATATACGCCGACCGGAGTCCGCTTGATGACCTTCGCCAGAAGTCTGGCGGCCAGTTCTTTTGCGCAGGATTCGTAAAATCTCTCCAGCGTGACGCTGTCGCCTGACAGCTCTCGCAGCTGTTTCTGCAGTTTCTTTAGATCGCCATAATCAACCCCGCTTGCGCTCATGCGTACCTCTTCAGTGGTGTCAACACGTATTCGAGATGCGTCTGGTATGTGGCAGGTTCTCCGGTCATACTCCAGTCGCTCTCTGCTCCGGAGGCTCTGACAATGTGAACCCTGCTGCCGGCCTTGATTTCGCAGTCCGGTAAGACGAAGAGCTTGGCGCTCTGGCTAATCTTGTCCGCGCCGTCTCCTGCCACAGAGGCGGAGATGCTGGAGAATGACAGACGGCACGGAACACACCGATAAATACACGCAAGTGTTTTCCGCGTTCTTCCGCCATCCACGTATTCGGTCTGCTCGTAAACGCTGCAGTTGTCCTCGAACAATGATTCAATTGCTTTCCGTTGTGCTACCAACACAGCTTCCGATAACGTAGCAGCTCACCCACCTTTCCACCTACCAGTTCGTCAATAATGGCCAGTACTCGCGCGTTTGCGCTCGTCGTTCCGTCCGTGTAGTTCACTTGCGTATCGCCGATCTTCAGCGAAGACACCGCCCCGGAGATGCCATACATATCGTCGAGCTTTCCGGTGTTGTATGCATCCCGGAGGAAGTACCCGCAAGCGATGTCCGCGAGCGCGTACACGAGACCGTCCGGAACCTCGGAGATGTGGCAGAAGTTGCGGATGAACTGATCTGCCCGTGCAAGTGCATCCTCCAGAAGCTCCGTAGTTTCGGCCTCGCCGTCATCCGCAAAGCCCTTGGCCTTCAGCGTTCTTTTCATGAGTGAAATCAGTTCATCCTTGTCCATCACTTCTCCTTCGCCTTTGCGGGCTTTTTCTCCACTCTCTTGGGAGCGGGGGCCTTAGTGGCCTCCTGCTCCTTCCGCAGGCGCTTGCGTCTCAGCAGCATTCCCATGATTTACTCCTTATGCGTTGAAGGATGCGACTACAACTCTCGCATCGTTGGTCAGTGCTGCCGCATAGTGCTGATCAGCGGTCAGAACCGTCTTCTTGGCCACAATGTCGCGGTCAGTCTCTACCTGCACGCCTCTCTTCATGTAGATTGTGAGAGCAGGAAGTGCAATGCCGGTCTCGGAATCCACATCAAGCTGCACGATGGGGTTTTTGAAGGTGCTTTCGGCCTCTGCGATCCGGTTAGAGACTACGATCTGCACACCGGCAATAGAGCCGATGCAGCCAGCCAGTACAACCGCTCCCTTAGGTGCCGGGTACTTATCGAGAGACAGGAAGTTTGCGTCCTTGCGGAGTGTAGTCATCTGCTTGGAGTTGATGAACATCACCTTGGAGAACGGGTCCGGAGTCTCCTCTTCGAAGAGGTCCACGGCGTCAATAATTCCGTTGTAGGAGATTGCGGCGCTGGCAGCCTTGGTCTTGGTGCCGGTCTGGAGTACAGACGCGCAGTCTGCATCCACCTTGGATGCGATAGAGAGCACCAGCTGATTAATCGCCTCGCCCTGGGGATCGCCATAGCCGGAGAGAACTGCCTCGTCGGTCAGCTCAACACCCTTTCCTGCCTTCTTTACGGTGATCTTCTGAGTGGTGTGAGTAAGTGCAGCCAGCGGGATATCCTCGCCCTCTGCCACATCCTCGGCATCGCCGATGTAGGCAAACTTAGGAACGGTGATGGTGTCACCCGGCTGACCTGCCAGTGTGTTATCAATAGTTGCGAATGGGGAGAAGCGAATAGCCTTCGGCAGCTTTGCGCTGATCATTGCGGCTACTACTTCCGGGTTAAAAAGGTTAGCAAGCTTCGTGGTTGCCATGATATTTCCTTTCTTTGTTTACTCTCCGGTCTCTCCGGAGGTTGCTGCTGCGAAGCCTTCTGGATCTGCCTCCTGCATAGCAACGAGCTCCTTGTAGCTCATCTTTGCTATTGCGTTCGGCGTGAGTCCTTTTGCTCCGTCCGGCACGCCATCCTGTGATTGCCCAGGCTGTGCGCCTTTTATAGTGATCTTGTTGCTGTTGAACAGAAACTTGGAATCCTCGGCCTTCTGCAGTGCCTTGATCTGATCAGACAGTCCCTTTACCGTTCCATCTTCGGCAAGCTCTGCCTTCGTGAGGTTCAGGAGTGCCCGAACCGCCTTGCCGTTCTTGGCTCCTGCTTCCGCCAGTGCCTTGTCGACTGCGGTGTTGATTCTCAGCTCTTTCATTTCCGCCTTGTGCGTCTCTGCGGCAGTCTTTGCGGCCTCCTGCAGTTCTGCAATCTTTGCTGTCAGTTCCTCGTTGTCCTTGGCGCTCTTGGAGAGCTCCTGCAGCTGCTTTGTGCTTTCAGCGATCTGAGTCTTGAGTCCGTCGCGGTCTTTCGTAATCTCGTCGATCTGGGCCTGCATCGACGCCTTCGCGCTCTCGATGCTCTCGCCGTTCTCCTTCATGATCTGATCGACCTGTTCCTTGCTCAGTCCCATCTCTTCCAGTGACTTTCTGTTCATTGCTTCCATCCTCTCTACGCTTTTTACGTGTTCGCTCACATGTATTGGTTGGTTTTTGCCGCTTTACGCCCGGCAGGCTATTGCCGCAGGATGGAATCGAACCATCCAGTGAAATCACCAGATTCACGGCATAATAAAACCACCACAGTTTCCTGCGGTGGTTCCCTGGGTGTTGCTAATTTAGTTTTTAATAGGCTGACAGCTTTTTCACTGTCTCGCGATCCGGTACTTCAAACTCCCATTCTGCATCTAAGTCAATGACTGTCGGAAGTATGTTGTTGAGTGTGATAGTTTCGTATGTGCCGTCCGGCCTCCAATATTCCATGCTAAGGTCGTAGCATGTCACTCCCTTGAACGTGTCCTCTGATATGGTCGTCGTTGGCTCATTATCTTCACACAAGACAATCCGGAGTTCTTTGTGTTTTACAGTCATGCCCCTGTTTAAAATCGGCACCTGAGTCCTGCAATCGTAGACTCTAACTAGCGGCTCGCAATCCGATAGCTTATGCCGACGGCCATCTTTAGAGATATAAAGCTCTCCGTTTTTGAATTTAATTTCTCGCAATAAGTGTCTTTCCATATTGTCCCCTTATAAGCTGCAGAAATTTTTAATCTTTCTTTGATCAATACCAATATATATCATATTCACTTGGTAAGTTTTCCATTTTAGAAAAATTATTTAAGGCGTTTTCAACATGTGATATCCCATATCCAGAATCGCCTTTTTTCTCTATCGTACCGTCGGATATTTTTAATCGCATCGATCCGGACTTGTCCCCATAATCAAATTTATAATTCGCAGAAACGTAATCATCTGTTTTTTTTATGTTTTCCAAGTGAATCATAATACTCCGCCTGTGGTTTTCTTAAGTATTGTGAAATGTCCATGTTACATTTCATTATATTTGCACTTCAAACAAACATTTCTCCAGTTGTCCTTTTTTTTTAGTTCACCAGGTACAAGAGTTTCTTTTAATACACCTCTTGCAACATCTGAACACACGACACAATCACCTATTTCAATCATTCCATCAATTAACGGGCATTCAATGTTTGTCATATTTTTTCACCACTTCCATGAACTTTTCTATTTTACTATCATACTCTCTCGCTTTGAACGCAGTTCTAATGACTTTCTTGTCTACATCAATAAACACAGCACCATCTTTTCCGTAATAATTAACAAATTGACCATTCCAGCGCGTAATAGAAATCAAAGCATCCCTCATAAATCGCTCTGCTTCCTCTCTTGTTACTCCGTGTTCTCTTTGCTTATTTATATGCGCATCATCGAATGTATAATTCTTTAAGTCAATCTGTTTCGGTTTTATGCTTACTTCACCGGTCAATCCATTATCTTTTGCTGCCTTTATTATAACATTCTCCGGAGTTGTATCAACATAAGCCTTTTTCCACTCCTCATAAGACATAGCGTCAACATAA
>CAVHGF010000051.1:0-14079 GCA_963635625.1 Treponemataceae bacterium
TATTGTTTGCTTGAGCCGTGTGAGGGGAAACTTTCACGCACGGTTCTTAGGGGGGAAAGCACCCGTAAGGGTGCTGACCTACCCGACCCGGACTTGTCCGAAATCGCATACAATCATCTGCTGAAACACAGGGGACATTACAAGGTGAAGCCGGAGTTCTATGTCATCAATTTCGATGACCCCCGACGCTCGCACAGGTGCAATCCAATCAATCCCAAATTCATGATGGATATCAGTGACGCCTACGAAAGTGCGTACACGATAATGCTCAATTTGAACAAAACCTGGATTCAAAAACAGGGTGATTTCTTCGTGGAGTCACCGATCATCCTGCTCGCGGCAATTATCTGGTATTTGCGGATTTACAAGGACGGCAAGTATTGCACCTTCCCCCACGCGATAGAATTTCTTAACAAACCGTATGCCGACATTTTCACGATTCTCACCTCTTATCCCTCATTGGAAAACTACCTTTCCCCCTTTATGGACGCATGGCAATCCGGAGCTCAGGACCAGCTCCAAGGGCAGATAGCGAGCGCGAAAATCCCGCTTTCAAGGATGATTTCCCCACAGCTCTACTGGGTCATGACGGGGGATGATTTTACACTTGACCTTAACAACCCGGAACACCCGAAGATCCTTTGCGTGGGAAATAATCCGGACAGACAGAATATCTATTCGGCCGCATTGGGGCTATACAATTCACGTATCGTGAAATTAGTGAACAAGAAGGGGCAACTCAAGAGTTCCATCATCATAGACGAGCTTCCGACCATCTATTTTCGCGGTATCGACAACCTGATAGCCACCGCACGAAGCAACAAGGTGGCAGTCTGTCTCGGCTTCCAGGACTTTTCTCAGCTGACCCGTGACTACGGTGAAAAAGAGGCGAAGGTGATCCAAAATACAGTCGGGAATATCTTCTCCGGGCAGGTGGTCGGGGAAACGGCCAAAAGCCTTTCGGAACGTTTCGGCAAGATTCTCCAGCAACGGCAGTCCATCTCCATCAACCGGCAGGACACATCCACCTCCATCAACACGCAGCTGGATTCCCTTATTCCCGCTTCCAAGATAGCCAATCTCTCGCAGGGCACATTCGTGGGCAGCGTGGCGGACAACTTCGGAGAGGAAATCGAGCAGAAGATATTCCATGCCCGTATCATCGTCGACAACGAGAAGGTTGCAGCAGAAACCAAAGCATACAAGAAGATACCTGTCATCAACGAGTTCAAGGATGCGGACGGCAACGATATCATGCAGCAGCAGATAGACCGGAACTATTCACGCATCAAGGCAGACGTGCTGCAAATAATTGAAAATGAAATGATTCGAATAAAGAATGATCCGGATTTGAAACACCTGATTCCGCAGGACGACGGGAAGAAGGAAGAATAGGATACCGCTGTTTTATTTCAGCCTGCAAAGTTCGTCCCGTGCCTTATGGATTGGGCAAGGCCGGGCCCTTCGGGTTTCGTGGAAAAATCATCCTCGCTGCGCTTGCGGTATTTTTCCCGAAAGCCTTGCACAATCCGGCACGGAACAGCGGGGCAGGCAAGAAATAAAATACCGGCTCGACGAGCCGCGAATGTTTAACTCAAAAATAAAAAGGTATATGAGCAGAAGCAACTTCACCCCGATGAAAAGGTTCCACGAAATCATTGGACGTTATGGCCTGAGGCTGATGGAAGTCGGGACAAACCACCTGAGAGTATTTTCCGAAGGCCGGAAACTTTTCGACTACTATCCGCTGCGTATGAAACTCTTCGATTACCGGCAGTGGCAGCAACTGACCTATCCTTCCCTTCTTGAAGGCACGGACAAATGGGAAACGGAACTTGACGGAATCATCCGGGAACTGATGGTATCACCACAATAAACATTCCGGTTATGAAGGACAGCAATTACACAACGCTCGTTTGGGACAATATTCCCGAATGGGCGATTTTCGCATTGGAATACGGCACCCGGGAGGAACTGTTCCTGACGGATGAAGACCTGAAAATGATAAGCGGTTTCATTGCCGAAAACTTCCCGAGCGGGTACACGATGAGTGTGGACTGGGAATCATACAAGGAGTTTGACAGCCACCCTGCCTTCGGGAAACCGTGCAAGACCTACCAAGTCAGTTTTATAACACCTAAAGGATGATGAATATGAAAAAGATAACATTGAGTGAATACAACTCCATCCCGGAAGACTATCGCGGGATTTGGACTGTGGAACGTTGGGACTTACCGGATTGGGCGGAGTTACGCGAAAAGCATATCGGCAAACGTACCATGATGGTCTATGACAAGGGCACGTGCCTGCTGGTTGAAGGAATGGGCTTTGAAATCGTGGATGACAGTTCATGGAAAAAGCCGGATGAAGTCAGACAGGAAATAGGCGGGCACTATCTGAAATTCTACAGCTGGCAAGGGCGCGAGCCTCATTACGCGGATTGCGTCATCCGATGGCGTGACACGCTGGAAACGGAAGAGGCAAGGATTGCTTTGGCTATGGACTCCGAAACGGAAAAGGACGACGAAATATTCTTCTACTGCGACAGCCTGGACGATTTGAAGTCGCTGGCGGACAAAGGCGGGGAGGATTTTACCGTTGCCGGATGCCTCGGTTTCGGGATATACGAAGAACTGTTACAAACAACTTAAAATGACCGGATATGAAAATCAGATGTCAGGAACACTACGACAAGGTGGCAGAATATGCCAAGAGCATTGGTGACACGACCTTTCAGAATTGCATCGAACGCCTCAAGCAATGGGAGGAAAACTCCAACGGCAGGTATGAGATTGAACTGTATTGGGATTTTGCGCCGTATTCATTCGGCTTTGCGGAAAGGACGCCGGACGGGCGGAACGGTATCGTAGGTGGACTGCTCTACCACGGCAGACCGGATGAGTCCTTTGCCGTAATGATTGGAGGCCCGTTTCACGGATGGAGCATACATACTTAAAACGACTATTTCAATTCTGTAGCCTGATTTGTGCAAAAGGGCGCATTTACATGAAACAGATCTGCGCCTTTTTGCATATTTTAATATGCTTTATAGGGGGAATGGAACGACTGTGGCAATATTTTTGCTGCATTTTCATCGCAAGATTTGTCGGAGTCACAAAAAAGATCTATCTTTGCAAAAGAATAAGCTCATCAACCATGTAGTTGAAGGAGTTACGGAGGCGGCCGTAAAAGGTTAGCCTCTTGCTTTTTTTATGGCCCCCTGTATCAGTGCAATCAATTCATCGGGAGTACCTATACTGCCACCCTCCCCTTGTTTCCACTCCTCAAACTCTTTAAGTTTTTTCAATGATTGATGGCGGTATTCCGACAAGAATGCCGTCCAAAGCAGTACGTATGTTTCCCTTACTTCCAATATTACGAAATAGGTTTCATCTTCTGTTTCAAGCGCGATACATACCCGGTTGTTTGACCGCTGCCGGGCCTGTCTCCAGAATTTCAAGTCCCACTTGCCGGTATTCTCGATGGTAGGACGTGCCCACGGCATACATTCACAACGGCGTAAATCAGGTTCACGCTCGGATTCAATCTCACCCTTGTGGGTCATGTGATAGAATGTATAAGCCCTTTCCTGAAAGGCCGGATGATATTTCATCGCCAGTTTGTGTGACCCAAAAGTTGCTTTATGCCTGATGAAATCCCGCTCGAACACTTCATAGACAGCATCGATGTAAGCCTTGTAGTTGCCACCGTAATCTTCAAGGCAAATTTTCTCCGGTAATAAATCCTTGTCTATCATTACACCTGATGCCAAACAAAAAGATTAAACTTGTTTTCCCGGTAAAGGGTGCTACGCATGAGCTGGTATCCGGAACGCCGGCGTATTCTTTCTATCACTTCCATTTTGGCTTTACTGTCATGCAAACCTCTATGGACATACGACAATGCACCAATGAACAAGTCTGCCAAAGCGACAAGTTCAAGTTCATGTGAACGGACTTGTTGAACTCGCCGTATCATCTTGCGGTCAAAATCATAATGGCTATTGCAAAGATATTCATGAAGTTTATGTACTTTGGAGTCTCCTTGGGTATCTTTTATGTCAAGATAAATATTATACGAATTTCCGGGTTCAAGCAGTGTCTTCAATAGACGGAAATAGCATTTGTAATAGAACTCATCGTGTGTCTGACAGAATGCCTCGTGATGCAGTTCACTTTTGTCCGGTATGATGAATGCTCTGAAATGCAAATCAGGATTATCGAAAAAGAAATCCACCAGTGCAAGATAAAAATCGGTACGCGAGGGGGAAACCTTATTCCACTTCACCTCAAATTTGGGGCTTAACCGGTATTTTATTTTCAAAGCCCTGAGCTGTCGGGCAATTTTTTTTCTGTTGTCGTAGGGACACCAAATTCCTCCCAACACCATCGCTTTTTGACGATCATGTTCAAGGTGACAACTTTCATCGCAATATATATTGTAAGTCCTATCCATATCAGTTACAAAGGTACTGATTTTTATTTGAAATGTAGATAAGTTACGTATTCTATTTATAATAGGTATATTATACAAAAGCTCTTATTCCATATTCCTCCATGAAAATCCATCATAAGCACGCTTCGCTTGACAAGTCCCTTCAAGAAGATAACCCGGAGGACGATACCTTCCACGTTCGGGCCTCCGGTTTTCGGGCAAAAAATTCCCTGCGGTAATTTTTCACCCGAAAAAACGTTCCGGTATCGCCGTCCGAGTTGTGGAGACGGCCGGGACTTAGCAAGCGAAGCGACCTACGACGCATAGGACAAAACCAAAAAACAGCAGACGGCGGTATTTTGCCGATACTTGATATCCCAATGGATTACGCCGTCAACACATCTCCCATACAAAATCTTCTTCCTGTCCTATAGAGCGGCACAAGGAAGCGGGGACTAAAGACAGCTCGCTCGCAACTCTGCATAATACGGTTTTCTCCTTGTCGGTTTCGTGGCGTTCCTGCCGTTTTTCTTGCCCCGGGGCTTGCCATTCGTGTGTGCCCGCCCTTTTCCGCCTTTTTAATCCGGTGCTTTTCCCTGCTTTTTCCTCTGACTTTCCCGTTTTTCCGCCTCCCGCTTTTCCTCCCGCGGTGAAACAGGATGACAAACGATGAAACATATAGTACAACGTATTGTAAATCAATTATATATCAAAAATCATCCTATATATTTGCACTGACAATCATAGTTATCAACCCTAAAAAAACAAAGTTATGGCAAAGAAAAATGGAAGGGACGATCCCCCCAAACCGCAAGTCGCCGAGAACGAACAGATGAGCGACATCATCCTTATCCTCGACAAGATGGAACTGATCTTACAGGCAGTGTCCCAAATTGACAAGGACGGCAGGTACAGGACGGTTCCGGCAGACAAGGAGCACAAAAACTCCTTTCTGAAAATCGACCGCTACGCCAGCATGTTCGAGAATTTCCTGAAGAACTTCTGGAGCCAGCTCAAGGACCCGACACGCTTCGGTATCCTTACCATCAAGGAAGACACGCTGGACAACCCGGAAGTGAGGCAGGCAGTCGAAGACATCGCGGCAGGAAAGCAGACCAAGGCAGTGGAGGAATTTCTCAGGAAATACGAGATTGTCCCCCGCGACAAGGAAAACCAAAGTATCAACCCCAAAAATCAAGAAGAAATGGCAAAGGAAAATGAAACACAGCGGCAGGCCGCCCAAGACGGAGGCACGCAGCAACAGCCCCAGTACCGCTACAACGAGTCCATGATCAACTGGGAACAGCTGAAGAACTTCGGGCTCTCCCGTGAGGAACTCCATGAACGGGGGCTGCTCGACCAGATGCTCAGGGGCTACAAGACCAACCAGGTCGTGCCCATCAGCATGAACTTCGGCTCCGCCGTACTACGCACCGACGCGAGGCTCTCGTTCCAGCAGTCCCGCTCCGGGGACATCGTGCTGGGCATCCACGGTATCCGGCAGAAACCCGACCTCGACCGTCCCTACTTCGGGCACATCTTCTCGGACGAGGACAAGAAGAACCTGCTTGAGACGGGCAACATGGGACGCGTCGTGGAACTGAAGAACCGCAACGGCGAGTATGTCCCCTCTTTCGTCAGCATCGACAAGCTGACCAACGAGGTGGTGGCGATGAAAGCCGAGAATGTCTTCATACCTCGTGAAATCAGCGGGGTGAAACTGACCGAGCAGGAACTGAACGACCTGCGTGAAGGAAAGAAGATATTCATAGAAGGAATGACGGCCAGATCGGGCAACCCGTTCGACGCCCACATCCAGGTCAATGCCGAGCGCAGGGGCGTGGAGTTCATCTTCGAGAACGACAAGCTCTTCAACCGGCAGTACCTGGGAGGCGTGGAACTGACCAAGAAGCAGGTGGAAGACCTCAATGCGGGCAAGGCCATCTTCGTGGAGGGCATGAAGCGCAAGGACGGGGAACTGTTCTCCTCCTACGTGAAGCTCGACGAGGCGACGGGTCGCCCGTCCTACACCCGCTACAACCCCGACTCCCCTGAAGGCGCGCGGGAAATCTACATCCCGAACGAGATAGGTGGCGTGAAAGTCACTCCCGAGGAGCAGAAAGAGCTGCGCGAAGGGCGGCCCATCTTCCTCAACGGCATGGTGAACCGCAGGGGCGAGGAATTCTCCTCGTTCATCAAGGCGGACCTGGAAACCGGACGGCTCAGCTATTCACGCACCCCGGACGGCTTCGACCAGCGCGAGGAGTTCAAGATACCGGCCAAGGTATGGGACGTGGAGCTTACCCGCAAGCAGCGTGCCGACCTCCAGAGCGGCAAGACGGTACTGGTCGAGGGCATCAAGGGGTATGACGGCAAGACCATCTCGCAGTATGTCAAGGCGAACTTCAACCAGGGACGGCTGGACTTCTACAACGAGAATCCCGACCGCAGACGCGACGCCTCGCAGCGCAACGTGGTGTCCGCCGCGCAAAGGCAGGGAGAGGAAAACCGCCAATCCAGGGGCGCGGGCATAGCCTGACGGTCAAAGTAAAACGAATGTGAAATCCTAAAGAATCAGAACATGGAAATGAACAAGGAAAACAACACGCCTTTCAAGGCGGAGGACGTGAACTGGGACGAGCTGGCAGGCATCGGCATATTGAAGGACGAGCTGGAAATGTCGGGAGAGCTTGACACGCTGCTCAGGGGAGAGAAAACAAAAGTGATGCCGCTCAGCCTCGTGCTCCTCGGCGTGGACGTGGTGATGGACGCCACCCTGCAACTGGTGCGCAAGGACGGAGAACCGCTGCTCGAAATCCTCGGCATCAAGCCCGTTGGAGAGTAACTCCACCTTCATAATATGTAAACCGAATGTATAACCGCCGTTTCCTGTTTTCCGGTTCCGGTCACGGGAAACGGCTTAAATTTTATCCGAACATGAAAGCAATCATAGCAGAAAAACAGAGTGTGGGCATGGACATAGCCCGCGTGGTCGGGGCTACCGATAAGAAAGACGGCTACTGTACAGGCAACGGCTACATGGTCACATGGGCATCGGGACACCTCGTGTCGCTGGCACTGCCCGACACATACGGCTACACGAGGACTGCTGCCGAAGACCTCCCGATGATGCCCGACCCGTTCCGCCTGGTTTCCAGGCAGGTCAGGACGGACAGGGGGATAGTGCCGGACATGGCCGCCTCCCGGCAGTTGAAAGTCATCGACGGGGTGTTCTCCCAATGTGACAGCATCATCGTGGCGACCGACTGCGCCCGTGAAGGGGAACTTATCTTCCGGTGGATTTATTCTTATCTGGGTTATGCCAAGCCGTTCCAACGCCTGTGGATTTCCTCGCTGACCGACGAAGCCATCCGCGAGGGTATGGCAAACCTCAGGGACGGCGGCGATTACGACAGCCTCCATGCCGCCGCCGACTGCCGGGCAAAAGCCGACTGGTTGGTGGGCCTGAATGCCAGCCGTGCCTTGGCGATAGCCACAGGCTCTCCCAACAACTCCATAGGTCGTGTACAGACCCCGACACTTGCCATGATATGCGCACGCTTCAAGGAGAACCGTAACTTCGTTTCCACTCCCTATTGGCAGCTGCATATCACCCTGAAACGGGGAGAGGTGCACCGGCAGTTCATCCACCCGGAAGAGTTCAAGGACAAGGGAACTGCGGAGGCGGCATACAGGAAAATCACCTCCGGATCCGTCGCGACAATAACCAAGGCGGAACGTAAAAGGGCATTTCAGCAACCCCCGCTTCTCTACGACCTGACCGCCTTGCAAAAGGACTGCAACATCCATTACGACCTGACCGCGGACAAGACCCTGTCCGTCGCCCAGTCGTTGTACGAGAAGAAACTGGTTTCTTATCCGAGAACCGGAAGCCGCCATATCCCGAAGGATGTCATGAAACTCATTCCTGACCTGCTGGAGAAAGTCGTGGCCATGCCTGATTTCAAGGAATACGGCAGTACATTTGACTTTTCCAATCCGAACACCCGGAGCGTGGACGACGCGAAAGTGACCGACCACCACGCCCTTGTCATTACAGGCGTTACGCCGCAAGACCTGTCCGAAGCCGAAATGACCGTCTATGCCCTGATAGCCGGCAGGATGCTGGAATCCTTCTCCCCACCTTGCGAGAAAGAGTCGCTGCTCATGGAATGTACCTGCGAGGGGATGGATTTCCGTTCCCGTTCTTCCGTCATTGTCAATCCCGGCTGGCGCGGCGTGTTCCGCAGGAAAGAGGACCGTGACAAGGACGAGCCGGAGGGTAACGGGGGAAGTGCGGTGTTTGCCGGCGGTGAGAGCGTTCCCGTAACGGGGCACGGGCTGGCGCAGAAGAAGACCCTGCCCAAACCGCTTTATACGGAAGCCACTTTGTTGGGAGCGATGGAGTCCTGCGGAAAGAACATCACGGACGAAAAAGCCAGGGAAGCCATGAAGGATTCCGGTATCGGTACCCCGGCTACCCGTGCCGCCATCATCACCACGCTGGTCAGCCGCGATTATATCGCACGTTCCGGCAAGAGTATCGTGCCGACCGAGAAGGGAATGTGTCTTTACGAGGCGGTGAAGGATATGCGTGTGGCGGACGTGGAACTGACCGGCAGCTGGGAGAAGGCATTGGCGCGGATAGAAGGACATGCCCTTGATGCGGAAACTTTCATGCGCTCCATCCGTGACTACACCCACAAGGCGACCGGCGAGATACCGCGGCTCAGTTTCCAGGCAATACCCGGCAAAGTCTTCACCTGTCCCAAATGCAGGACCGGGAAAATCATCATCCGTCCCAAAGTGGCCAAGTGCGACCATGACGGGTGCAGGTTGCTGGTGTTCCGCAAATTCCTGAACAAGGAGCTGACCGACCAGCATCTGGAGCAGTTGCTTTCGTCAGGCTCTACCAAGCTGATAAAGGGATTTAAGGGTAAGAAAGGGGTTTCTTTCGATGCGACGGTCGCCTTTGACGAGGACTTTAACCTTAAACTCTCATTTCCAAAGCCTAAAAGCGGAAAAGGCAAATAGCACCGTCATTCCAATTTGCGGGCAAATTGGTAGCGCACCGCCATGTTCCACCTGCAAGGTCAGGCCCTCCGGGTTTCGGGGAAAATCATCCTCGCGCGGCTCCGGTATTTTCCCCGGAAACCTTGCCTGTGGAGGCGGTACGCGTTCCGGCCCTTGAAATTGGAAATGGCATGTTTCACCTGTATAATAATGTAAGGTCATGAAAACAAGGGAATGTATCGAAAGAACAAGCAGATGGATACGAATTATAGCATTAGCTGTTGTTGCCTTCATCGTGTTCGGCTATCTCCATTCGAGAGGCATATCACCGGTATGGGCGGCTGTCGCCATCGTCTGTTTCAGGGGATTCTTCAGGTTCATCTATAAAATCGCGTGCCTGCTGGTAGCTGCGGCGATACTGTTCTGCATCCTCAGTTACCTGGTCTTCTGACAATACATGGATATGAGACAGATATACCATACAGATTTCTGTAAATCCTTACAGAGCGGAGCTGTCCTGACGGGCGGCTCTTTTTGTTTCCGGAACTTAGTGGGGATGACAACGACAAGAACACGGATAGAAAAGCAAACACAGCCATTGACAGACCGAAGAACTACCGGGCAAAGTTGGCAAACGCTTCTTTCGGACGGCAAGGTCGGGCCTTTCAGGTTTCGGAAAAAATCATCCTCACTGCGTTCCGGTATTTTTCCCGGAAACCTTGCCTTACCGGAAGCGTCCGCCGTAAAGCCCTTGTAGTTCAACGGGCTGCCAAAGCCCGAGTATTCACAATTAAAACAACAAAGTCATGAATCAAGCAATCATCTCAAGACCACCGATGGCACCGGTGCAGATACGCATGCCGATGCCCGCAACAAGAAGGAAAAGGACAGTGGAGCCTGAACCGGCAATCAAACTACCGCCTCGCGGAACGACCGGGCCGGTACACATCTCCACTTTGTTGAATCCCATTCTGGAAATATGCCGCCATCCCGACCGAAACAGGCTGCTGGCAGAGTTCTTCAAGAACGCATGAACCAATGTCTAATCATTAAATATTTCAAGTTATGTTTTTCACAGCAATTCACCAGATGATGACCGAAGGCGTGGACCTCACGCTCGTCATCCGCAAAACGGACGGACAGCTGGCGGTATCGACACTGCCGAAGTCAAACGGGCTGAAGGACGAAGCCCAAAACCACCTTGTCCCGCTGACGGTCAGCGGGCTGCCGCAGGAACTGGATGCAGGATTCCTGCAAGCCATCGCCCGGCCGGTGCAGAAAGCGACAGGACTGCTCACCAACATGGCGCGGTTCGAGGCGCAGGCGGAAAAGGCCGCATCCGAAAGCAAGGCGGCGAAGGATGCAAAGGCCAAGGAGACGAAAGAGGAGAAGGAGAAGCGGGAGAAATACGAGAAACACCTCAAGAAAGCGGAGGAGCTGATCGCGGCCGGGAAACACAAGGATGCCGTCACCGCCCTCTCCCAGGCACGCCTCCATGCCAGGCCGCAAGACCTGAAGAAAATTGACGAGAAGATCGAGGAGCAGAAGAAGGCGATGAACCAAGGCAGCCTGTTCGAACTGATGGAAGATCCTGCGCCGCAACCGCAAACACCGCAGCAACCACCGCAATATCCGCCGCAGCCACAAATGCAGCAGCCGATGGGCGGACAACCTCAAAACGGGCAGCAAGGCCCGCAACAGACAACGTGGCCGCCACGGCAACCGCTGCAAAGCCCCGTACGACAGCAGGCTCCCGCGCAGCCGCAATATGGCACACGTCCGCCGGTGCCACGGCAACAGCCGCAACCCGCATACGGGGAACAATATGACGGTCATTGGCAGGAACAGGCATGCCGTCAGGAGGACACGTACCCGCAATACGGGCAGGAGGAACCCGCCTACCGTCCGGAGGATTACGAGGAATATCCCGATTTTCCCCAATCCATGTTAGAACCCAAGTATTCACCCTATCAAACAGTTTAAGACTATGGCACTCGAAATCACAGGAATGACACGTTCATTCACATTTAAGAAAGGCAGCGGAATGGTCACGCTCGACGATCCGAACCCGTCGGACAGCCCGGAAATGGTCATGAATTATTACTCCAACTTTTATCCTGAACTGACAACCGCGACGGTACACGGGCCGGTCGTCAAGGATGACAAGGCCGTGTACGAGTTCAAGACCACTGTCGGAACCAAAGGATAGGATATATGAGGAAGAACAGGAAAAAGAAAAACAGGAAACCATGTGTACCATTGGACGAAAACCGGCTGGAACAGCTGGCAAGGCTCATCATCGGGCAGACACGGCGGAATGTACGGTACGGTGCGGACAGGGAAGAACGGATTGCGGCTCCAAGCGGGGCCGTAATTCTTTTCTGAGCACAGCGCTGGTACCGGTTGCCTTGAAAAGCCTTATTGTGGAAACATACGACGGCCTCCTGTGCAATGGCACCAATGTAATCACGCGGGAAAACTACAAGTTCCTGCGTGATTCGTTTTTCAGGTACGCCACACTGTTGCGGAAGGAAGCTGTGCACACACCCGGCAGCAGCACCGGGGAAAGTATCGCCAGGCTGTACGACGAAATGAATGAACTTATCGGGGACAACCTGAATGTCAATATCGAGCAGGAAGGAGGGCGGCTCTTCTTCCGCTTGTGGAAAAGCCACAAATGGGGAAGCTACACGCTGTATTATTTCCCCGTGAAGTTCGTGGAACCGCTCAACCCCGTTTTAAGGAGGATTGCCATCACCTTCATAAACAGACTGATGAAAGCGAACGGCATCTGCACCATCCGGGATGACGATGACACGGAGTTCATGTTCGAGCTGCTCTCGGAGGACGGGGGTGATGACCCGCAGGACCTGAGGGAGCGGATGAAATTGCTGGATTCCTATCAGAACGGCAGGATCAACAGGCTGCTCAAAAGTGTGGAATCGAAGTCCTATTACAAGAACCTGGCGAAAGCCCTCGGATCGTACAATCCCCAAAACGGGTTCGAACGGCAGCTAACCGACGTGATGAGACGGGGACTGCCGTTCCTGTCCCCGGAACGGGGCATCATGCAATACGGGTATGACGCCTTCTACTCCGAGAATCCGGATTTCCATCCGATGTACCTGCAACAGCAGATAAGGATTGTCTATGACATCGATGACGTGGTATCCGACTATCTCGTGGACTATTACAATTCCTACAGCCGGGAGACATACGACATTATTCCGGTAACTGTCCGCGACCTCTCGCCCGATACCGAAGAGCCGTTCCGGATGGACGACTACCCGGAACGCTTTTTCAGATGGGCGGACGAATTCATCAATATAATCTGTTAAGCCATGCTGGAAACGAATGAATTGACAAGAAAACTCAGGACGCTGCTCCATCCGCGGGCGGCGTTGATCGCCTATGCCGGGGAGGATGACGGGCACTATGCCTGTGACAAGACCTGTTTCCTCGAAGTAAGGGACATAGACGAAAGCGGAATGATGGGCGAAGGCCGTCCGGTGACGGTGGAGTTCATGAACGAACTGGTACGGGGCTATTCCGAGAGGCACAGCGCCACACCGTACGGAAAGATACCTTCCAACCTGCTGTGGTGCGACCCGCGCAAGGGCAGCGAAAAATACATCTGGTACAATCCGCCCCGGAAACGGATGATGTTCTTCAAGGAAGCCCTCAAGATAGAGGACGCGGAATACCATCTGCCGGGAATCATCTACGCGGCGGGGGAAAGCCGCCTGGATGTCTATGCCTACAAGGACAGGGAACTGACAGGGGAAACGGAACTTTATGCCGCGCCGTTCTTCAACGTAACCGGGGCGAGCGTCTGCCTGGGCTCCGCCAAAATAGAGAAGCCGAAAGACCTGACCTACGCGAACCTGCTGGAATATTGGGAGAGGAAGTTCTGGCTGACGGAGTTCTCTCATCTGGGAGCGCATGGCAACCCGACCAAATCAAATCTTGTTCTGGTCACGAAAGCGGCGAAGGACAGGCCTTTCAATCTTGAAGAGTTGAAACCGCTGAATAAAATGAAACTAAAGGACATACTGAAATGAAAAGAGTACATTACACAGACAGTTACCTGATGAACCCGCAACATCCGGTGACGGTGAACATTATCGGTGCGGGTGGTACAGGCTCGCAGGTGCTGACCTGCATGGCAAGGCTGGACGTCACACTCCGTGCGCTCGGGCATCCGGGACTGTCCGTGACGCTTTACGATCCCGACACCGTGACGGAGGCGAATACCGGACGGCAGCTTTTCGGACCGATGGACTTGGGATTGAACAAGGCGCAATGCCTGATAACGAGAATCAACAATTTCTTCGGCAACGACTGGAAAGCAGTACCGGATATTTTCCCGACCGTGCTGAAAGATGCCAGACGGGACGACATGGCGAATGTCACCGTCACCTGTACCGACAACATCAAGTCACGGCTCGACTTGTGGAACGTATTGAAAGCCATGCCCGCCTCGAATTACCGTGATTACGAGACACCGCTTTACTGGATGGACTTCGGCAACACGCAAACGACCGGACAGGTTATAATGGGGACCGTGCCGAAGAAAATCAGGCAGCCGGCTTCCACGCTGTATGAGGCGGTCGGCTCGCTGAAGGTCATTAC
>CAVHGF010000052.1:0-13186 GCA_963635625.1 Treponemataceae bacterium
CAATCTCATCAATTGAGACATCTAATCCTTTGGCGGCAAATCCTTTTCTTCCGGTTTTTGAAAGCCTTCTCATTAAAGAACTGCCAATCAGGGCCAGCATCCTGGCGCAGTCTTCGGGATGGCCATTGGCTATTATATGAAAATGCGTTCCCATCAATTGGATCATTAACAAAGTGACGCCACACGAGTATGCGGTGATGGGAAGCAAGTTCATACCGAAGACGTAATCTTCATCAGTATCGAAAAGATTTAGAACAGTATGCCCGTTCGAATAAATGTGGGCGTAAAACCCATCTAAAGGTTTGTCTCCCCAGTCATTGAAGTTCATCATTTCATAAAGTTTAAGTGTTTAAGGCAAAAATATAAAAATAATACGGTCCGTACAAGGAAAAGTCACGATATGCCTTATAACCCCGATTTCCCCGCAAAAAATATGTTTTAAAATCCGATTTCCCCGCAATTTTTATTGCTTCAAACCCCTATTCCCCGGAGCAATTTCGTTTACGGCGAATTGGCGGCGTCCTCTTACCCTTACACCGTCAGGATCTTGGCGACGAGTTCGGTGAGGAGTTCGGCGGGGGAGGTTTCGACTCCGTCGCCGCCTTTGCCGAGGTAGTCGTAGTCGCACAGAAGCGAGATTATCTTCGTGGTTTTGGCAAGCGGGTACTGCTGCACGGCCACGTCGTAATCCTTATAGAAATACGGATTCACACCCGACAGCGCCGCCGCTTTGTCCGCCGGGGAGATTCTGCCGCCGGTTCTCAGGAGCATAGCCTCGTAGCGGAGCACTTTTGAAAATGTGTTGTAAATGGCGCTTACAGCCTGGGGCATCTGGAATTTGGCGGCCGTCCCCACGTGCGCGGCTATTACGAGAGCCCTTTCGCTGTTCTTCAGGCAGAGTGCCTTGGTCAATTCGAAGATGTTGAACTGACGGCTTATGCCCACGTTCTTTTCTATGTCCTCTATACTGATTCTCGTGGTCCCAACCGGCAGATTCTGAAGTAATTTGTCCGTCTCTATGGCGATGGCGTTGAGATTGCATCCTATATATTCGGAGAGCAGATTGGCCCCGCCAGGCTCCAGGGACAGCCCTTTGCTTCCGTAGTATCGTTCTATCCAGCGCGGAAGCTCGTAATCCTTGACGGCCGGACTGTCGATGATGACCCCTGTCTTGGCCACGGCCTTGTAAAGGGCCTTGCGGCTGTCTGCCTTGGCCCCGTGCATAAGGATGACAAGTACGGTGCTGTCGAGTGGATTCTCGCAATAAACCGACAGGTTTTCGATGTTTTTAAGCATCTGCGCCTCTTTCACCACGACAAGCACCCTGTCAGACATCATAGGAAACTGTCTGGCGGCGCTGATGACTGCATCGACATTAGTGTCCGCACCATAACAGATGAGTTCGTTGAAGTCCTTTGACGACTCGTCTATACAGTTGCTGATTATCTCTTTACATACCATATCCGGGTAGTAGGACTCGTCGCCCATAAGAAGGTACACGGGTCTGTAAATTCCCCGACGGATCTCGTCTATAAGGGCGGTGCACGCCGAATTGATATCTACGCTCGCTTTGGCCATATTTTATGCAGACAGAAAATCCAGAACATCCTCCCACACCTTCGGCTCCTTCTCGAGAAGGATTTCGTGGCGCAGGCCAGGATAAAGCGTGGCGCTGACATTGGTGTAACCGCGTTTTTTTAAGAAATCCACGGCCTTGCGGAAATCCTTGTCACTGATTCTGCAAGGATCGTCCCCGCCGGAGATGAATCTGATGGGCAGCTGCGGATTGGCCATCTTCCAGCCTTTGGAATTATAGCACACCTTCATTATCTTGAAGAGGTTCTCGAATCCGTTGGCAGTGAAGACAAATCCGCAAAGCGGGTCGCGGTGATAGTCGAGCGTATTGGCCTGATCGGCGCTGAGCCAGGCGAGGGGATTCCCTTCTTCGAAAAGATCGCCGTATGATCCGAATGCCAATTTATTCAGAAGCGCGCTCCTGTATCCCGGACCTTTCAGCCGGCTTATGGTTCGGGCCAATGCTATGCCGGCGTTCTTCCCCGGATTGTCCGAAGGGCAGCCGCAGACTATCAGTTTGGAGATGCACCCGTCGTATTTTCTGGTGAATGCGCGCACCACCATACTTCCCATACTGTGCCCGAAAAGATACACCGGAAGTCCGGGGTATCGGGATTTGGCCCAATCCTGCACCTTTTTCACGTCTTCGACAAGCGCCGATGCGCCCCCGTCGTACATAAAGCCCAGATCCTGCTCACTTTTGACGCTTTCGCCGTGACCCCTGTGGTCGTGGATTACGCAGATGAAGCCGTGCTGAGAAAGATATTCCATAAAAGGATAATATCTTTCCTTATGCTCGGCCATCCCGTGAACTATCTGGAAGATGGCTTTGGCGTCCGGACATTCGCTGACGGCGACTCCAAGTGAAAGATTATCGAAATCGGAAGTGAGTTTTAATGTAGTCATAATGTTGAGTTTTGACGATTCAAGACAAATTTACTAATTTTACGCGATATGAAAAATATAATCGTTTCTTTAGATCAGGGCACCAGCAGTTCACGCGCCATCGCTTTCGATGTAAATGGAAGGAAGGTGGCTGTAAGCCAGAAGGAATTCCCGCAGATTTATCCCAAGCCCGGCTGGGTGGAGCACGATCCGGAGCAGATATGGTCATCCCAGAAGGAGGTCCTTATGGACGTGGTGGAAAAGGTCGGAGCGGAGAACATAATCGCGCTGGGAATTGCCAATCAGAGAGAAACGACTGTTCTTTGGGATGCGATCACAGGGGAGCCCGTGTGCAACGCCATAGTCTGGCAGGACAGAAGAACGGCGGGGTATTGTGATTTCCTGACATCGAAAGGGTATTCGGCCTTGATCCGCAGCAAGACTGGCCTGAGGATAGACTCTTATTTCAGCGCCACCAAGATAAGATGGAT
Source organism: Treponemataceae bacterium (assembly GCA_963635625.1). Taxonomy (GTDB): domain Bacteria; phylum Bacteroidota; class Bacteroidia; order Bacteroidales; family UBA932; genus Cryptobacteroides. The sequence goes on from CAVHGF010000052.1 coordinate 2,952, forward strand.
CCTGGACAATGTCCCTTCGGCCAGACAGAAAGCCGAAAGGGGAGAGTTGCGCTTCGGTACGGTGGATACTTTCCTTTTGTGGCGTCTTACCGGAGGAAAGGTTCATACGACGGATGTGACCAATGCCAGCAGGACGATGCTTTTCAATATACACACGCTTCAGTGGGATAATGAATTGCTCTCTCTTATGGGCATTCCGGCCTCCATTCTGCCTGAAGTGAAATCGTCTTCGGAAATCTACGGACAGGTTCAACTGGACGGATGCTCAATCCCTGTCGCCGGAGTGATAGGCGATCAGCAGAGCGCTCTGTTCGCACAGATGTGTCTTGAAAAAGGATCTGTAAAAAACACTTACGGGACGGGTGGATTCCTTTTGATGAATACTGGCGACAAGGCCGTATCTTCCACCTCGAACCTTCTGTCCACCATAGCTTGGAAGATAGGCGGAAGCACGACCTATGCTCTCGAAGGCAGCATTTTCATATCAGGTGCCGCTGTGCAGTGGCTGCGCGACGGGCTTGGCATAATAAAAAGCTCAGCCCAGGTTGAGGAATTGGCATCGCAGGTGGAGGATAACGGGGGCGTGTATTTCGTGCCGGCTCTGACAGGGCTCGCGGCGCCTTACTGGGACGCGGATGCGCGAGGAACGATAGTGGGTCTTACCCGGGCGACCACTGCCGCGCATATTGCCAGGGCCACGATCGAAGGTATGGCTCTGCAGGTGAAGGATGTCGTGGATGCTATGGAAAAGGATTCAGGGATGCCTATATGTGAACTGAAAGTGGACGGCGGAGCGTCTGACAACGATCTTCTGCTTCAGTTCCAATCAGATATATTGGCCACTACGGTGGTGCGGCCTTCGGAAAAGGAGACTACGGCTCTGGGAGCTGCGTATATGGCAGGACTTGCTGTGGGAGTGTGGAAGGATGTCCGGCAGCTGCAGGATATGGCGGGAGAGAGGAAAGTGTTCTCTCCGTCTATGGGGGATGTCCGCAGGAAGGAAATACTGGAAGGCTGGAGAAAAGCGGTGAAATTAACTTTAGAATAAAAAACATATATGGCAGACGAAAAGATTATTTTTTCGATGAACGGGGTGGGGAAAGTGCTGCCTCACAATAATAAAACTATCCTCAAGGATATCTATCTCTCCTTTTTCTACGGGGCCAAGATAGGTATCATAGGTCTGAATGGATCGGGTAAATCCACGCTCCTCAAGATTATCGCCGGGGTGGAGAAATCCTACAAGGGCGAAGTCGTGTGGGCTCCCGGTTATTCCGTAGGATACCTGGAGCAGGAACCGCAGATGGACCCGGACAAGACGGTCCTCGAAGTGGTGCAGGAAGGAGTGCAGGAGGTGATGGACATACTTGCGGAGTATAACGAGATAAGTATGAAATTCTGCGAGCCTCTTTCTGATGAACAGATGAACGCTCTCATAGAAAGGCAGGGCGAACTTACCGAGAAAATAGAGCATTGTGACGGATGGGAGATAGATTCCAAGCTTGAGAGGGCTATGGACGCGCTTCAGTGTCCGCCTTCCGATGCATTGGTAAGGAATCTTTCAGGAGGAGAAAGAAGGCGTGTGGCGCTCTGCCGTCTGCTTCTGCGTCAGCCGGACGTGCTGCTTCTTGACGAGCCTACCAACCATCTTGACACTGAGAGCATACAGTGGCTCGAAAGCCACCTCCAGCAGTATAAGGGAACGGTGATTGCGGTGACCCACGACAGGTATTTCCTTGACAATGTGGCCGGTTGGATTCTTGAACTGGACCGCGGAGAAGGAATCCCGTGGAAGGGCAACTATTCAAGCTGGCTTGACCAGAAGAGCAAACGGCTGGCTATGGAGGAGAAGCAGGAAAGCAAGCGCCGCAAGACCCTTGAGCGCGAGCTCGAATGGGTTAGGATGGCGCCAAAGGCCCGTCAGGCCAAGCAGAAGGCTCGTCTGGGGGCTTATGAAAAATTGGCATCGGCCGATGTGAAAGAGAAGGAGAGCAATCTTGAAATCTATATCCCTAACGGACCGCATCTCGGGAACAAGGTCATCGAGTTCCACGACGTGAGCAAGGCTTATGGGGACAAGGTTCTTTTCGAGAATCTGTCTTTCGTACTTCCTCCTGCCGGAATCGTGGGCGTGATAGGGCCCAACGGTGCGGGCAAGACCACGCTCTTCCGTCTGATAATGGGTCTGGACACTCCGGACAAGGGAAGCATAGATATAGGGGAGACGGTGAAGATTTCCTATGTGGACCAGCAGCACAAGAGCATAGACCCGGACAAGACGGTGTTCGAGACCATAGCCGACAATTCCGAATGGATAAGGCTCGGGGGGAAGGATATCAACGCGCGTTCGTGGGTGAGCCGTTTCAATTTCTCCGGAGCGGATCAGGAGAAACTCTGCGGAGTGCTTTCGGGCGGTGAGAGAAACCGTCTGCATCTGGCCCTCACACTGAAGGATGAAGGTAACGTGCTGCTTCTTGACGAACCTACCAACGACGTGGATGTCAATACTATACGCGCTCTTGAGGAAGGTCTTGACTCCTTCGCCGGATGCGCCGTGGTGGTAAGCCACGACAGATGGTTCCTGGACAGAATCGCCACGCACATACTCGCATTCGAGGGGGATTCGCAGGTGTATTTCTTCGAGGGAAGTTACTCTGAATATGAAGAAAACAAGAAGCAAAGGCTCGGGAACGTGGAGCCTAAACGTTTCAAGTACCGCAAGCTGATGGAGTAGGGATGGATGACGCTTTATTTATGAAGGCGGCCTTCGCACAGGCACAGGAAGCATTGGCAGAAGATGAAGTGCCGATTGGTGCCGTGGTGGTGTGTAACGGCAGGATCATAGCCAAGGCGCACAATATGACCGAGAGGCTGTGCGACCCTACCGCCCACGCCGAGATGATAGCCCTCACTTCGGCCGCTTCTGCGCTTGGCGGGAAATATCTTAAGGGATGCACCCTGTACGTCACTTTGGAGCCTTGTCCTATGTGTGCGGCGGCTTTGGGCTGGGCGCAGGTGGACAGAATAGTCTATGGCGCCTCCGACCCGGCAAGAGGATACAGGCGCTTCTCTCCTTCGCTTCTTCATCCCAAGACGCAGGTCGAGAGCGGAGTGATGGAGGACGAATGCTCCTCTATGATAAAGGATTATTTTAAAACCAAGAGATGAAACTGTTTCTTATAGACGGACACGCCCTGATTTTCAAGATGTATTACGCCTTTCTGGGAAGACCTATGGTCAACAGCAAGGGCGAGGACACTTCCATAATCTTCGGCTTCACCAAATATCTTCTGGAGCTTATACAAAAGGAAAAGCCCACCCATCTGGCTGTCTGCTTCGATCCTCCCGGAGGGACATTTCGTAATCGCCTTTATCCTGATTACAAGGCCAATCGCCCCGAGACTCCGACTCTGATAGTGCAGGCCCTCGACCCTCTGACACGCATAGTGCAGGCTATGGGGGTGAGCGTGGTGATGGTGAGCGACTATGAGGCGGACGATGTGATAGGCACTCTGGCCCGCAGATTCTCTTCGCCCCGGATGGATGTATATATGGTAACTCCCGACAAGGATTACGGCCAATTGGTCGGTGAACACGTGTTCCAGTACAAGCCCGGCAAGGGGGGAGGTGACAGTGAGATTCTTTCGCAGAAGGAAGTCTGTGAAAAATACGGCATAGACTCCACAGCTCAGGTCATAGATATGCTTGCCATCTGCGGAGATTCTGCGGACAACGTACCCGGAGTAAGCGGGGTGGGCCCTGTCGGCGCGTCCAAGTTATTGAGAAAATATGGTACAGTGGAGGGGATTTATGATCACCTTTCTGGACTTACTGCCAAGCAGCAGGAGGCTTTCCGCAGTGCTGAGGATCATATGGCGCTGAGTAAACAGCTTGTCACCATATGCACAGAGGTGCCTGTGGATCTTACCGAAGAACAGCTTCGCTTCCCTTCCGAGGTGAGCGTAGGTCTTCTTTCCATAATCAAGGAGCACGAGATGCCTTCACTTGAGCGTGTCGTAAAGTCCATCTGGACCGTCAAGGCTGAAGCGGGTGAAGAAAAAAGAGACGAAGCGACGCTGACTTATGAGCAGGTGACTTCCGATGCCCTGTGTTCTCTGATAAAAAAGACGGGAAAGATGTCTTTCGTGCTTTCTTCGGATGACGTCTATGCAGCCTGTGATGGATGCGTGGCTGTCGACAAGACGCGGAAGTTTGCCGATGTCCTCTGCGATGCTCAGATAGAAAAGATTGGCTATGAGATCAAGTCGTCCATAAAGGATCTGCGTGATGTGGGAATTGGCCTGGAGGGACGTTTTCTGGATGTGCAGTTGATGCACTATGTGCTTAATCCTGAGAGGAATCATCATCTGGATGCGATTGTAAGGGAGTTCCTGGGTGTGGAGATAGAAGAAAGCAAGGATTCCGGCGAAGTTCCTTCACTGTTCGATGAGCCTCAGAATTATCCGTCTTCGGATTCTCTTTTCAGAAGCGCTCAGGCCTTATGGGAAGCCGCTCCGAAACTCTACGACAGACTCGGTGAAGTGCGCAGCGTGTATGACGACATAGAGGAGCCTCTGATAAAGGTGCTTGCGCAGATGGAAAAGGACGGCGTGAAGATAGACGTGAATGAACTCAGGGAATTCGCATCTTCGCTAAGGGAGAGAATGTCCGAATGTGAGTCCCGCATCAGGACGCTTGCTGGCAATGCCAATCTTAATGTGGCGTCACCCAAGCAGCTGGGAGAGCTTCTTTTCGAGAAATTGAAGCTGGACCCGAAGATGAAGAAGACCCAGAGGGGAAGTTATCCGACGGACGAGGAGACTTTGTCTTCCCTTTATGACAAGAGTCCGGTGATAGAGGATATCCTGCAGTACAGGGCGGCGAGAAAGCTCCTTTCGACATATATAGAGCCTATTCCGGGTTATGTCTCGCAGAAGGACGGGCGTGTGCATACGACATTCAATCAGGCGCTTACGTCCACCGGAAGACTAAGCAGCTCTAATCCCAACCTTCAGAACATCCCCGTTCGCACGGAAGAAGGACAACAGATTCGCAGGGCCTTCGTCGCTTCGCCGGGACACGTGATAATGTCAGCCGACTATTCTCAGATAGAACTTCGCATAATGGCTCACTGTTGCGGTGACGAACATATGACAGAGGCTTTCAGAAACGGTCTTGACGTACACTCGGCTATGGCTGCCAAGATTTTCCATAAGGAATTGGCCCAAGTTACGGCTCAGGACAGACGTATGGCGAAGACTGCCAATTTCGGAATAATGTACGGCATCTCGGCTTTCGGCCTGGCTCAACGGCTGGACGTTTCACGCACACAGGCTTCCGAACTCATCAATGATTATTTCGCATCCTTCCCGAGCATCAAAGTCTTTCTGGATAAGGTGCTGCAGGATGCCCGTGCCAATGGTTATGTCCAGACTCTTTTCGGTCGCAGACGCTATGTCCCGGATGTCAACTCCACCAACGGCAATGTGCGCAGCGTGGCGGAGAGGAACGCCATCAACGCTCCTATCCAGGGCACGGCCGCGGATATTATAAAATTGGCGATGATAGGCGTACATAAGGAATTAGGCGTCAGGGGCTTGAGCGCGAAGATGATTCTTCAGATACACGATGAACTGCTGCTGGAAGTTCCCCAAAGTGAGATAGAAGAAGTTAAAGATTTGTTAATAAAGCAGATGGAGAATGTTGTAAGACTTTCCGTCCCGCTTACGGTCGAATGTGATTATGGGAAGAATTGGCTCGAAGCCCATTGATGAACTGCTCCGCAGGGCCATTATAGGCGACGGTATGGCTTTTACGGCGCTATGGGACGCTTACATAGATTCGCTAAAGTCGTATCTGGTCACCAGTATGCATCTGCGTGATGCTTTTCTGATAGATGATATATGCTCCAGAAGCTTTGAAAAGGCGTTCAGGGGGATTGGCTCGTATGACCCGAAGCGAAGCTCGTTCTCCACTTGGCTTATCACTATAGCCAAGAATACTACGCTGGACGTGCTGGAAGGAGAGAATCGTCTGAATAAGGAAAGAATCTCTCTGGACAGTTCTCCGTCTGCCAGTTCCGTTGTGGAAACAGTAGTGGATCAGATAGATACGCCTCTTGAATCCATTATCCGCGATGAAGATGAAACCAGGACGCGAAACTACATAGACGCGCTTCCGGAACTTTATCGTGAGGTGGCGAGGAAAAGGCTGGTGGAAGGGTTGCAGTATAAGGAGATAGCCGAGGAACTGAATATGGAATTGAATACGGTGCGTACACGGATACGCCGCGCCAAGGAAATGATAGAAAAGATGAAGGATGAATCAGAGGTATAATAAGGAAGATTTCGCCAAGGTCTGCGATCTTTACAGGGATTGGAATGCCAAGATCAACGTAGTGTCCAGAAAGGACATCGACGCTCTTTATGAGCACCATATACTCCATTCGCTTTCTATTTTGGAGTATCTTAAGGCCAAGGGAGAGAGACTCGAGGGACTTTCTTTTCTGGATGTGGGCACCGGAGGCGGATTTCCCGGCATACCGTTGGCTATGACTATGCCTTCCTGTTGCTTTACATTGTGCGACTCCATAGGAAAGAAGATAAAGGTGGCAGGTTCGGTTGCCGAAGGCCTTGGCCTGAAAAACGTGACTTGTGTGAATGCAAGGGCCGAGTCTCTGGACGGAGTATTCGATTATGTGGTCTCGCGTGCGGTGACCTCGCTGGATAATTTCTATCCGTGGGTCAAGGGAAAGTATTCGAAGAGCATCCTGTATCTGAAAGGAGGGGACGTGCTTGAGGAGATAGCCGTACTTCAGGCCAAGTTCAAGATTCCTTCGGATAAATTCACGGTCTGGCCGATATCCGCTTGGCTGGAGGATGAATATTTCAATGAAAAATTTGTAATTGAAATCAGAAAATAGTATATTTGCCCTCCCAAAATGCAAATATAAAAAAGAATAGATATGAAAAGGACATTCCAACCATCAAATCGCAAGAGAGTCAACAAGCACGGATTCCGTGAGCGTATGGCTACAGCTAATGGACGCAGAGTACTGAACGCTCGCCGTCGTCACGGACGTAAGAAATTGACTGTTTCTTCAGAGGATAGATATTAGTCTTTGGGAGAAAGCTTAGAAGGGATGACCGAAGTAATTTGGGCGTCCCTTTTATTTTTTTATGGATTGGTTTACAGCCCTTTTTACAGAGCAGACTTTTCTTCAGGCCATTGTGGTCCTGTCGCTGATCTGTGCGGTGGGTCTGCTGTTGGCGCGCATTAAATTCAAAGGTGTCTCCCTGGGAGTGACCTTTGTTTTTTTTGCCGGAATCGTCGCAGGTTATCTGGGCCTTGAGATAGATCCGAGGATGCTTTCGCTGGCCCAGAATTTCGGGCTCATACTTTTTATATATGTACTTGGTCTTCAGGTGGGTCCGAGTTTTTTCCCTTCTTTGAGAAAGGGTGGAATCGCGCTCAATCTTCTCTCCATAGGGATTCTGTTGCTCGGAACCGTTATGTCCGTGCTCGCGTGCGTGTGCCTGAAGATGGATCTCGGAGTGTCGATTGGCCTGCTTACAGGTGCGGTGACCAATACTCCTATGCTCGGTGCCGCGCAGCAGACTTTGCTGGAGATGAGTCCCGAATCTGTGGATATGTCCAACCAGATGGCGGTGGCTTGTGCTTTGGGTTATCCGTTCGGTGTCATAGGCGTGATACTCGCCATAATAATCCTGCGTGCGGTTTTCTGTAAGGACGAAGCTACGCTTGGCGGCGTCCACGAGAATCCCACTTTCGTCACCGAACTGAGAATCACCAACCCCGAAGTTTTCGGAAAGAGCATAAAGACGATAATGCGCAGTTCGCACACCCGTCTGGTGATTTCCAGGGTATGGAAGTTCAAAGGGAAACGCGATGACGACGCTAACCGCGGAACTGTGATAATACCTAACGGTGATACTGTTCTTGAGAAAGGGGAGCACGTGCTCGTGATGTCAAAGGAGAGTGAGGTTCCTCAGGTGGAGGCCATTTTCGGCGAGATAGTCAAGAAAGACTGGAATAAGAAAGACATAGACTGGAACCATATAGACGGCACGCTGGTGTCTCGTCACGTGCTTGTAACGAAGAACAACATCAACGGGGCGCGTCTTGCGGATCTTCATCTGCGTAATTCCTATGACGTCAACATCACCAGGGTCAACCGTGCGGGTATAGACATCCTTCCGTCAAGTACTCTGCGTCTTCAGATAGGAGACAAACTGACCATAGTCGGTCGCGAGCAGGCTATAGACAATGTGGCCGCCATCTTGGGCAATCAGGAGAAGGAGTTGCGTAATCCGTATCTGTTCTCGATATTCGCCGGGATAGTGTTGGGTCTTATCATAGGAAGCATACCGCTTTTCATTCCGGGTATGAGCGCTCCCATCAAGCTGGGACTTGCCGGTGGTTCCATTGTTATGGGCATCCTGATGGGCGCATTCGGACCGAGGCTGCACGTGCATACATATACGACTATGAGCGCGAATATGATGCTTCGTCAGCTTGGCCTTACCGTTTATCTTGCCTGTCTGGGACTTGCCGCCGGTCCGGGATTCTTCGAGACCGTCTTCCGTCCGGAAGGCTTGCTCTGGATACTTGTCAGCCTCGTTTTCGCTATGGTTCCGGTGCTTCTGATCGGTTTTGTGTCCATCAAGCTGTGCCGTGTGGATTACGCAAGCAGTATGGGTATGATCTGCGGTGCTATGGCCAATCCCATCGCGCTCAATTACGCTCTTTCCACAGTTGATGACGACGAGCCGTCGGTGGCTTACGCTACGGTCTATCCTGCCGGGATGTTCCTGCGCGTGATTTCGGGCCAATTGCTGATATTGCTGTTGTTGTAGATGTGTGTTTGTCCGCGCCTGCGTGCGGCTTGCGTGCGTCTTGCGTGTGGCTTGCGTGTTCAAAAACCTGCTTGGCAGTATGTCGCGTTTGCCCGCGCCTGCGTGTGTGGGTGTTTCGCTCGCGCTTTCATTTTCGATGAATTTTGTTAAATTTGCAGCGCGAAAATTGACTGGCCCCAAGGGTGCCTTTGATTTGCGTCCGAATAGAGGGACGAGGTCGTTTTTTGAATGTCAGGTAGTGATTATCATATTGGCAGTAAATCATATTACTTGCGAAACTTGAGTAAATATATAATATTATGAGAAAGAAAATTGTAGCCGGCAACTGGAAGATGAACACTACAGTTCCGGAAGGTGTTGAACTTGCAAAGGCGGTCGTTAAGGGCGCTTCTGAAGTTCCGTCAGATGTTAAACTTATCATCGCCACTCCTTTTACACATCTTTATCCTGTAGCTGAGGTCGTAAAGGGTTCAGTTGTAGGCCTTTCAGCAGAGAACTGCGCAGATAAGGAGAAGGGAGCATACACCGGAGAGGTATCTGCCGCAATGCTTGCCTCAGTAGGTTGCGAATATACCATCCTCGGACACTCAGAGCGTCGTCAGTATTATGGCGAGACAGATGAGAAGCTCGTGGAGAAGACGAAACTTGCTCTTGCCAATGGTCTTGACGTTATTCTTTGCGTAGGTGAGAACCTCGAGGAAAGAGAGGCCGGAAAGCACTTTGACGTGTGCGCAAGCCAGATCAAAAACGTGCTTTATAATTTTACTGCTGAGGATATGGCTCACGTGATCGTGGCTTATGAGCCTGTATGGGCTATCGGTACAGGAAAGACCGCCACGGCTGAGCAGGCTGAAGAGATACACGCGTTCATCCGCAAGACCATCGCTGAGAAGTTCGGTGATAAGGTGGCTGAGGACACTTCCATCCTTTACGGAGGTTCTTGCAAGCCGTCAAATGCCAAGGAGCTTTTCGCTCAGAAGGATATAGACGGCGGTCTTATCGGAGGCGCAGCTCTGAAGGCTGAGGACTTCATAGGAATCGCAGTATCGTTCTAATCGTCCGCAAAGATATTTTATCAGGCAGGGTGGCCCTTACGGTCGCCCTGCCTTTTTTATGAACTCTATAAACTCTGAATCTGTTCAGGCGAAAGACCTGTAATCCGGCCGATCATATCTATCGGAAGACCTTCCCTCAGCATATTTTTCGCCGTCTCGAACTTACCCTTAAGTTCGCCTTTCACCTCACCTTCCGCGAGTCCGCGCTCAAGACCTCGAGCCTCACCTTCTTCGCGTCCTTTTTCTTCGGCCTGCTCCTTGACATATTCCAGAACGTTTTCGTAATCGTATTTCATTTTCTGCT
>CAVHGF010000053.1:0-13142 GCA_963635625.1 Treponemataceae bacterium
CAATGTCCTTGACCCTGGCATACGCGGGAAGAATGCAGTTGATGAGATCGATAAGCAGTGACTTGTTCGATTTGTCTGTGTAGACAGCCTTGAAACCTGCATCGCTGAGCAGGTTGACGAAGGTCTTCGGCGCCTTTGCGCTGTTTTCAGAAGTTTCCATAGTAGTTTTTATCATTTGCAGTCTTCCCGAAAGCCACCTGCGCAAGAAATCCTCATCACAAGCCCTCTCCGAGAAAGACACGTTTTACTTTACAATGTCAACAAAAAGTTTACAAACTTATTTTGTATCAATTATTTACCTCACAAATATATGAAGAATCTCTGAACTTCCAACACTTGTGTGCGAATTATTCTGTCAAAACATTGTGAGGGTTTTTAAGAGTCGTTTCTCCGTCAAACACGCCAAACTTACCGGCAGCAGTATTATTCCTATAACATATGTCCTTGGTGGAACTTGTTAAAAATGCTCTGCCTCAAGTTTGGTAAATAATAAAAATTATAGTCATACAGCATTTCAGAAAACCGGAAGATCACTGATATGCCCCACACCGCACTCAGTGGCATATCGGTGCTCTTTGGCCCTGTTTTGGAAGGGGGCATAGGATCATCAATGTGCCCTGCAGGCCCTTCAGTGCGTGATTGGCGATCTTCCGATTTTTCTAAATAATGTTTCAAAATCAATGGAACCCAATTTCGGCTCAATGCCAAAAGTCCGTGGAGACTTGTTGATTAGCTATCCAAAGATTGAACGCCCGGGAATGATTATTCTATACTGCTTTGTATATTGGAGCTGAACTGAGTATATTTGCAGTGGTGGCAATAGGGCCGGCGAATCTTCAGCCTCGGAGTATGACAGGAAACGAACTGTAGACTTTGTGGCTGACTTTCGCAAATGCAAAACATCGGCATACTTGGGCTGCAAGTGTCGCACAATGCTGAATAATAAATTATATTACTTGCGAAACTTGAGTAACATACAGACAGATGACGGATTGGGAAAAAATGCAGGCGGGCGAAATTTATAACGATTTCGCGGAAGATCTTTTCAACAGAAGGGTCGAGGCCAAGAAACTTTTCAGAGAGTATAACCGGCTCGCCGATGACGAGGTGGATAGGCGTAACGAGATTATGCGCCGTCTGTTCCGTTCAGTCGGCAGGAACGTCTGGATAGAACCCGATTTCCGTTGCGAGTTCGGCAAGAACATCACCATAGGGGACGATGTCTACATCAATTTCGGCTGTGTCATACTTGATTGCGGACAGATACGCATAGGAAACAACACACTGATTGGCCCGAATGTGGGGCTGTTTTCCGGCAATCATACTACGGATCCTCAGGAACGTGCTGACGGAGGTCTGATCCCCAAGCCGATTACCATAGGAAACAGGGTGTGGCTGTGCGGCAATGTGACTGTAACGCCCGGTGTGAGCATAGGCGATGACACCATCATCGGTGCCGGGAGCGTGGTTACGCGGGATATCCCATCCGGAGTGATAGCCGCCGGCAATCCCTGCCGTGTACTGAGGGCTATCACCGCCGCGGACAAGACGGGATATAAGATTTGAGAGGAAGCATTGGCCATTAAAAAAACGGTGAAGATGAAAGATACGTCAAAGGATTTGATTAGAGAGAAGAATATGGAGCGGTTGAAATTGCTGTTCCCGAAGCAGGAGTTCGGCCTGACCGCATTGCAGGAGTCCTTGATGTCGGCATTGGCCTGTTCGGAAAAGGAGAGACTGACCACATCGCAACTTTCCGTAATAGTGTACAACTATGACACCAAACAGCAGTCGCAGGACCTGAGGCTCCTTATAAATCGCGGGTTTGTCCATAGTTCGTATTATTCGTGGGATATCGGATATTTCGTCGCTGATGATATCTTTTTCCGTGTTGCGCTCAACGCGCTCCTTTATCATCCGAATTTGATTGAGATTCTGAGACAGAGGAAATTGTTGAGTTCATCTGAGCGTTTCAAGGCGGTCAAGGACCTGGTGGACACGGGAGAGGTGAAGGAGTTCAAGGTGTATCCGTGGAATATGTCAGGGATTTATGATATGTTGCTTGACATATATGATGAACCTGCGTTCGAACCTTTGTTCAGGGTTTTGCCCGGTGAAATCATCCGCGGCGTGGTCAATATCAACCTCAATACTTTTATGCATACGAATGCGGCGGACGCCGGAAAACTGGATGCGGAGGAGGCGTTTGCCAGGAAATTCTTGACGGGAGATATGTTGCTGCAGGCGCTTGCCGCGATAGACGGGAACCGCTACCTGTTCAACGGGGAATGCGGCGAGTCTTTGAACAAGGCGGTGAAGGTAAGTGAATGGCCTCATATAGTGGAGGCCATATCGTCTCTTTACAAGGGAGATTACGATGCGGCTACGGCCCATATCGAGCAGGCATTCAAGATACGTAACAAGAATGTCAAGACGAAGAATGTATTCTACTCTTCCGTTATCTCTTATTTTACCATTCTGCTGTACATTCTTGTCGATAACGAGACGAGCCGCAAGAAGCTGTCGCAGTATATGAACAAGAAACTGGATGAAGATTGGCTCGAGAATAACCGCGCGGCGCGACTTCTTGCGATGTTATCTCTCGGATATTCCGATGCCCTTATAAAAGGGCATATAAGGGCTGCGTATATGAAGGATTACTGGATCACCTCGTACATCCTTCTTTCCGCAGTCGCGAAGAGCAGAGGTTATGAAACCGGGTCGAAAGCTCCGAAATCCGCCTATGCCATTGTCCGTTATGAGGCGGGCCAATGCGATCCGGCAGAAAAGGAAAGGCTCGGGAGAGTGTACGGCGGTACGCCGGCATTGGCAAGAATCAAGAAAAAGGAGCCGTGGGAATTGGCCCTGGAAAAGCTCTCCGATGCCATTGGCAAGAATGCCGGGTCAGCCGATAAGACAGACGAGCCGCAGAGAGACAGAAGGATTTGCTATATAGTTTATAGGGATTCCGATGTGGAGATTCGTGAGCAGACGCGTCTTAAAAGCGGCAAATGGGGGCAGGGAAAGCGTGCGGCTTTGAGTTCGTTCGGCGATGGTCTTTATGATGATATAAGCGACGAGTATGACAAGAAGATGAAGTCCCGTTTGAACAGGTATACTTATGTAAGTGTAGATGAGGCATTTCCTGTACTGGCTGGATGCGACCGCGTGTTTCGTGACACTTATGACCCGTCGAACAGAATAGAGATAGCCCAGGAGGCGCCGTATGTCTCCGTGCAGCCGAAAAACGGACATTACGTATTCACCACGAATGTCCCGCTTGACAGGTATCGTACTGATTATGAGAGTGAAAACGTGGTGTGCCGTGACAAACTGCACTATACTGTCATATGTCTTAACAGAACGCAGCTGCATATTCTGAATATCCTGCAGGAAACTGGAGTCAAGTTCCCGGAGACATCCGCCGAAGCGCTGCGTTCATTCGTGGAGAAGCTCTCGCAGGTGATAGAAGTGCATTCACCTCTGCTCGAAAGCGGTTCGTCGTTGGAGGAAAAGCAGGGAAGCGTGATGTTGTATTTCCGCATCCTTCCTAAATCGGGGGCATTCGACGCGCTGCTTTTCACCCGTCCGCTTGACGGAGGAAAGCTCACGTTTTTTCCCGGAAGCGGCGATGCCGTGTATTTTGATTCGGATGACACCTCGCGCTATCAGGTTAAACGTGATATCCGCGCCGAGCGCAAGGCCCTCGACGTTTTTCTGGCCAAGACCGGACTTGCGGAATATGACTCCGAAGACGGGCTATATGAGCTTTCAGCGGAAGATATGCTGCCAATTCTGGATGCCTGCCGCGATCTTGGCGACATCTGTACGCTCGAATGGCCTGAGGGTCGCAGCCTTAAGGTCATAGGCAGCCTTACGCCTCAAAGCATCAACGTTCATATCCGTTCGAAAGAGCAGTGGTTCGAGATGGAAGGTGATGTACAGCTCCCTGACGGACAGGCGCTTACCCTGGAGCAGATTATGTCGGCGCTATCGTCCGGCGGTTATGGCGGAGGGTATCTCAAACTCGGGGAGAGCGAGTATGTGTCGCTTTCGGATTCGCTTGCCAAGTATCTCAAGCGTCTTGAGAGCGTAACCCAGTCCTATCGGGGAGGTGAGCGCATCTCGCTTTTCCAGACCGGAATACTGGCGGACATCGTACACAAATCTAACTTGAATATACACACCGACAAGGAATATAAGGAGAAGATTGCCAAGGTGGACGAGGCGGCCTCCCTTAATCCTGCAGTCCCTGCTGCTCTCAAGGCTGAACTCCGTGATTATCAGGAGATAGGGTTCCGTTGGATGGTGCGTCTGGACCATTGGGGCGCAGGTGCCTGCCTGGCAGATGATATGGGTCTTGGCAAGACGGTGCAGACTATAGCCTTTCTGCTGTACAAGGCTTCTGCGGGAGCTTCTCTGGTGGTGGCGCCGGCTTCGGTGCTTATGAACTGGTCGCGAGAATTGGCCAGGTTTGCTCCGTCTCTTAACGTAATCATCCTCAACGAATCCGATGACAGGAGCGTGGCGCTTTCCTCACTTGGAGGCTATGATGTGGTGCTGACGACCTATGGGCTTCTTGTCCGTGAGAAGGATGCATTGGCAGGAGTGAACTGGAACGTGGTGTGTCTGGACGAGGCTCATACCATAAAGAACAGGGGGACAAAGATGTCAGATGCGGCTATGTCACTGAAGGCTTCCTCACGTATAATTCTTACCGGAACGCCGGTGCAGAACTATCTGGGTGAGCTGTGGAACCTTTTCCAGTTCCTCAACCCGGGGCTGCTCGGGAGTTACGAGTCGTTCAGGGAGAAATTCATAGCGCCGATAGAGAATTCCGAGGACAAAGACAGACAGACGCAGCTCAAACGCATTATTCAGCCGTTTATGCTGCGGCGTACCAAATCCGAAGTGGTGGAGGAACTGCCGGACAAGACGGAGATATATCGCAGCGTGCCTATGTCGGCTTCCGAGCAGGTGGCTTACGAGACTATGCGGCTTGAGGCCAAGAATGAATTGGAACAGGATACCAAGGTCAATATGAACGCATTGGCGGCCATAACAAGGTTACGCGAAGCCGCTTGCGCGATGGCTCTGGTCAAGAACGGGTGGACAGGGGAGTCCAGCAAACTCGCCGCACTGCGCGAACTTGTCTCCGAAATAGTGTCCGGAGGTAACAGTGTATTGATTTTCAGCCAATTCACCGGTTTTCTCGATATGGCTTCGGCAATGCTTGAAAAGGAGGGTATAGAGCACTTCTATCTGCAGGGATCCACTCCCATAAAGAAGCGACAGGAGATGGTCAGCGGCTTTCAGCACGCGGAGAAGCCGGTTTTTCTTATCAGTCTCAAGGCGGGAGGTCTGGGGCTCAATCTTACGGGTGCGAATTATGTCATCCATCTGGATCCGTGGTGGAATCCTGCCATAGAGCAGCAGGCCACTGACCGTGCTTATCGCATAGGACAGCAGCAGAATGTGACCGTCTATCATCTTGTGGCGCAGAATACCATAGAAGAGAAGATATTGAGGCTTCATAAGGTCAAACAGAACCTGTCCGACGCTATTCTTGAAGGCACGTCCACAAGTCACGCCATCACTCTCGACGAACTGAGGGAACTTATAAAGTAAAAAAACAGGCCGGCGGAGGAATCCGTCAGCCTGTCTTTGTCGGGATGAGGCGACTCGAACGCCCGACCCCTACGTCCCGAACGTAGTACGCTACCAACTGCGCTACATCCCGTCTGCAAATTGCAGCCCCCTCGGGGTGAAACCCGCAAAAGGGACTGCAAATATAAAAAATTATTTGTAGAATGTCATACTATTCTTTCACGCATCTTACAGAATATGCATCTGCCTTGCTTCCCGTAGCGATAGCTGAGACGGTGTCATAGTCGGTTTCGTGGCTGAATGCCACGATTACATTGGCAGTGCCCTCCTGATAATATGATGAGGTGCTTTCGGTGGCAGCGGTGCAAGACCAGTAGTTGCCCCACAGTCCGCTCTTGGATCCGAAAAGCATAGCATATGAACCGTCGTAGCGGGCTGCTGCAGGGAAGAACAGGCTTCCTTCCTTGACGTTGAAGTGCCATCCGTAGGTGAAATCGTCAGCATCGATGGTTCCGTCTCCATTGGCATCGGCAACATCAAATCCGGCGTAATCCGTCGTGTATCCTCCCGTGGTGGTGAAATACTTGAACGCCTCGTGTGAAGGAACCTTGTATCCCGCAGGGCAAGGGTCGAAGATGGTTTTGGTCTCCGCCCAAAGATGATCGTTCTTCTCGTCGGTTTTCAGCCAATCCCTTGATTCTCCCGTAGCGTAATGCGCATAATTCGAAAGGCACTCTGTAGGGTGAGCGATAGCGTATGCCAATGTGTTGTCCTCCACGCTGTACCAAGAAGAGTGTGAGATGGAGATCTGCTCGCCGTCAGCGTTGTAGATAGGATATCCGACCGTACCTGTGTCGCCCGTTCTGGTAGGGGAAGAAGGGAACGGATCCTTACGGCCCCATTGGTAAAGAAGTCCATAGCATTTGGTGTCATCATTCTCGCCAAGTTCAGCGCAGAGCGCACCCAGGTTAAGATTGCATACCTCCACGTCGCTCTTTGCGGTGACTGCTGTGAGCTCCTCTTCCGGAGCCCAGATATGCCAGCTCCAGGCTATGTTGCCGTCTTTGTCAAGTGCGGCGATTACGGCGTTACCCTTCGCACCGTCGTAGTGGAAATTAACGTCTATTCCGTCGAAAGTCACATTTGTGACGAGCCCCTTGACGGATTCCCAGACCAGGGAGGCAGAAGATGTGGCGATGCCGGTCGCAGAAAGCGGAATGTCGGAAGATACGACACCGTTACCTCTTACGGTTCCGTCGAAATGATAATCTCCCTCATTGTAAATGATATAGCAGTTTGCTGTGCCGTTGGCGTCGAGGTCTGAAGGGTCTACTGCGGGTTCAATGTTTCCCGATTTTTTTGTGCAGGATGCCAATATGGCCAATCCAAGCACGAAAAGTACGTGTTTTTTCATACTACTAACTTATAAATTGTAATTAAAATTTGGTTTCTGAGATTCAGAAGGGGCCTTGGCAAGAAAGAACCTTGCACCGGGTAATGGAGAAACAATGCAACTTAGCGTTGCATTCGCATAGAAATCAATGATATGATGTTTTTGTTCTTCATTCTGGAATACAAAGGTAAATAGTTTTTTTCTAACTTCCAAATCGTAAGTAGAAAAAAAGCCCCTGACTCGCGTCAGAGGCATTGCTTGAGGTGCCTAGCGGAATTGAACCGCTCTAACTGGTTTTGCAGACCAGTGCCTAACCTCCCGGCCCAAGCACCAATTGGACTACAAAAGTATGGAATATTTCTCAAACTACCAAATTCTGAACCTCCCGTTTACTAAACTTCCTATAATCTGACGAAATTGAATTTCCAGGTGAGACCTATGTTGAAGATATTTTCGTTGAGTTCTGTAGTCTGGAGCATATCCCCCAGGTCATAGGCGTAGCTGCCGTGCCTGTGGTGGAATACGATGTGCAGACGGAGATTGTCGTGAAAGCGTTCGGGATAGAACTCCAGGCCAAGTCCTTCTGCGAAGACCTGAGTTTCCCGTCTGATGACGGTGTCCAGGTCGCTCAGGCTTCCATTCCTGTCGTATACCGTCTTTAAGAAAGCATTGAGTCCGCGGTCAAGTTCGTAGGAGATTTTCCCTCCGAGCGTGAAGTCGCTGACCAAATCGCAATGGTCGCTGCCGTATCGCAGAGTGGCGTCCGCCTGTATGGCCAATTTATCCGATCTGAATTCATTGCCTGTGGCGAGGATTCCGAAGAATTGGCCGTGGACATATTCCATAGCCCCGATGGAGTGCTTCCCTATATATTTATCGTGGGTGCTTTCCAACAGAAGGTTATAGGCGTAGGTCTTGTTCTCCAGGCCGTAAGGGCTTTGGCATACCTGGAAGGTGAGAAGGTCCTTGTCAGAGTCGAACAGGTAGGAAAGGCTGGCCCCGAATTTATAGCAGGGCATATCGCTCCAGAAAATGGAATGGAAATACATATCGACAGGCGATGTGTGATACTCCATACCTCCGAGACATACCACCTGCTTGCCGGCGGACAATGTCCATCTGTCATCCAGTTTGAAGTCGAGATACGCCCAGTCAGTGGCGTCAAAGTTGCGTTTAAGTGTATTGGCCTTGTTGAATCTGTGTTTGAAATGGAAGGTGAGATCATCAGCGAGCCTGCCCTCTATGGCCAGGTTGAGGCTGTTGCCGGTGAAACCGAGTTCGCTGGTGTGGTCCACTCTCACTTCCGCATCTATCTTCAAACGGTTGAAGTCATCTTGCGCTGAGGACAATAATGGCAGTATCGCTAAAGAAAGTGTTATAATCAGTCGTTTCATATTAGCCAAAGATAACTCTTTTTTGTATTTTTGCGCAGTTTTTTAAGCGGTACGGAGTGTTTTGGTAAGATTTTGTTACTTGCTTGACAGGAATAATGCAGCGTGTAAAGTTTTTATACACATTAAAAAACAGGTTCTTATATGGTAAAATTGGTGATTTTTGATCTGGATGGTACATTGATCAATACTATCGCAGATTTGGCGGAGGCCTCTAATTATGCGCTTTCAAAGCAGGGGCTTTCCGGACATAGCGTGCAGGAATATACCCTTATGGTGGGTCACGGCGTGAAGAATATGCTTATCAGCGCACTTGAAAAGTCTCTTTCCGTCACTCCGTCCGAGCAGCAGGTGCAGAAGGCGCTGGATGATTTCACTCCATATTATGTCGAGCACATAGATGTCCACACAAGGCCGTATCCCGGTATGGTAGAATTGCTGAACAGCTTGAATGACAGAGGAATAAAATTGGCGGTCGCGTCAAACAAATTCCAGGAAGGAGCGGAGAAGCTGATAGGAGAGTTCTTCCCGGGGATAGATTTCGTCGCCGTACTTGGCAATAAGGAAGGACTGCCGCTGAAGCCCAGCGCCCAGGTGGTTGAGCTGATATTGGCAAAGGCCGCAGTGGACAAGAGCGAGTGCCTGTATGTGGGTGATTCTGCGACAGATGTCAAGACTGCCAAGAATGCCGGAGTGGTGTGTGCCGGTGTCACGTGGGGATTCCGTCCGGAGAGCGATCTGGTTCAGGCCGGTGCCGAGCATATAGTAAAAAGCGCCACCGAATTGGCAGCGCTTATAGATTAGGTTTCAGAAGCCGAGTCCGAAAGTGACCCAGAATTTCGATTCCATCTCAGCCCATCGTCTGACGGCGTCGAGATGGATTTTTTCTGTCACGGCGTTAAGTTTCTCCTCGTCGCATCCGTGTGAAAGGCACTCTTCGGAGATGCACTCCACGGCATCGAGCATTTCCTTTTCCTGTGTGGCGACATTTTCCATAAAGAAGGTCTTGGTCTTCTGCCAAGCCAAAGTCGCGAGCTTGTTGGCTTTTCTGAACTGCCAGAGTGCCGCTTCAGGGTCGTAGGTGTTCTGTCCGCAGGTACTGTAGGCTGATGGCAGGGCGGTGGTGCCGCAGAAAACAGGGATGCGAGGACTTTGGCCGGGGTTGTCAAGAGCGAGATAGAGGACGCCTCCCACGGAGTCCGGCAGCCAGGAACGCAGCTGAATGACAGTTGAATACGAGCACCAGGCCACGGAAACGGTTCTCTGGAAAGGCACCAGCCCGGGGTGCAGGTTATTGAGCGTATTGCGCATATTGCCTGTCATCCAAGGGTTTGCTATAGGGCTTATCTGACCGTCCTTTATGGTGATGTCTTTGCACATATCCAGGTCCGTGCCCTCGTAGGTGGAGCGCAGCAGTGCGAACACGTCGCTCACGCTGACAAGCGAATCAGGCTTTACCGAGAACGGAATTTCGTCCATATCCTTATTTAATCCGAGAGACGGTGCCAAACTGCTGAGTATGAAGAGGTCCCGCTCACGGTAATTACGTCCGCGCGCATAATCCGCCTTATACGCCTTCCAGAATTTGAATTCGCTTTTGCCGTCCCAAAGGCCATATTTCAGCGCCACTTTCTTCACGTTTTTCGAGCAGAGGAAGTTCTTCGGGTCATTCTCCAGAACTCCGATTCTCGGCACATTGGCAGAGACCCCCACGTGCTCGTCGGGAAGCCTTTTCGCTACCCATACGGCACCTTTTTCATCTTTCCCACAGCCAATTATCTCGAAAAACCAAACTTCCTGCGGGTCAGCCACCGTGAGACACTCGCCGCTGTCGGCGTAGCCATATTTTTCTGCCAATTCTCCCATAAGCAGCACTGCCTGACGGGCTGTCGCACATCTTTCCAGTGCCAATCTCTCCAGCTCTTCGACAAGAAACAGCGATGACGGATTCTGCAGAGTGTCAGGGCCTCCCCAGGTGGTCTCGCCTATGCCAAGCTGCTTTTCGTTCAGACAGGGATATGCGGTGTTCACATAAGAGTAGGTGTGGGCTGCCTGAGGGATATAGCCGGCCAATTTCACTCCGGTAGTGTCAAGTCTGGAGGAGGTGTGCATAGTGTTTTTCATTACCGCGCGGCGTTCCTTCCTGTTATGATCCCCGGATGGCTCTATGCTGAGCCAGGTGCGGTATTTCCCGTCGCAGGTGTGGGAGGTGATGACGCTCCCGTCCGCGCTTGCAGCCTTGCCGACTATTATGCTAGTGCAGCTGAGGTTTTCTTCGGGGATAGGGTCTTGCGTTATTTCAAGACTTGCAGTCCGCTTTTCAGATTCTGCCGCGTTTTGTGCAGCAAGAGGCTGCGCCAAGAGGTAATTGGCACAGAGTAAAAGGGTTATGATGCTGATTCGTTTCATCTCAATGGGTGCTTGTTATATGGAAACAATGCTCCTGTGTTTCGTATTTGATCAGACATTTGCCTGCTTTTTTGCGCTCCAGCAGTACTTCGCCCAGGACTTTGGTGAGCTCGAAAGGCTGCATAAACGATTCGCAATCTTCGTCGTTGTCCCTGGTGTACATAGTGTAGGCGATGTCGAAGGTGGTCCCGTAGCAGTGCGCCGAATTGGCAGATGCGTTGGGGTTGCCGCTGCGGCGGAGTTTGTTTACGTCATCCTTGCTGCGCAGGATCGAAGATACCACCAGCCTGTATTCCAACAGCCCTTTACGGTCAAGCGAGTCTTTGAATGCGCGTGCTATCGCATTAAGTTCGTCGGCTGCGCCTCGGGTAAGGTAAGGTGAGGAGTGACTCAGCGAATATACCGTGTAGAGGTCGTTGCTTTCGATTTTGACAAGCCCTTTAATGCCCGGAATCTCCGCACTCATCTGAGGAGGCTCGCTCAGACCGACTTTTTTCGCCATTGCCAAGTGTTCTTCGTTGAGGTCGGCGAAAAGTTTGCCGTAATTCTTTCTCTTTGGCGGGTAGATTATTTCTTTCTGCTGCTTTTTGACCTCATTGTCTTTAGGGGGTTGTGCGGTGGAGGTCTTAACGGTATTGTCCGTCCTTGAAGTTTCCTGTGCGCCGCTTCCTTTATTGCAGCTTCCCACTGCCAATCCGAGCAGAAATCCCAGGATGAATGGCGTAAGCAGGATTATCAAAGTTTTAGTTTCTTTACTTAATCTCATTTGATAAGATTCAAAAATTCGTTTCTTGTTTTTTCGGAATTCAAAAACGCTCCGCTGAAAGCCGAGGTGCTTGTGATGGAATTGGCCTTCTCCACGCCGCGAAGCTGCATACAGGTGTGGTGGGCCTCGATGACTACGGCGACTCCGAGCGGCTGCAGAGCCTCCTGGATGCAATCCCTGATTTGGACGGTCAGCCTTTCCTGGACCTGGAGTCTTCTGGCGAATGTCTCCACGACGCGCGCTATCTTGCTGAGTCCTGTGATACGTCCGTTAGGGATGTAGGCGATGTGACATTTGCCTATGAAGGGCATCATATGGTGTTCGCAGGTGCTGTACAGGTCTATGTCTTTTACCAGAACCATCTGCTGATACTCTTCGTCGAAGATGGCTCCGCGTATAATCTGTACTCCGTCTTCGGTGTAGCCTTTCGTGGTGTACTGCAGGGCTTTAGCCACTCTCTCGGGGGTCTTGAGCAGGCCCTCTCTTTCCGGGTCTTCTCCCAGGAGTGCGAGTATTTCTTTTATGTGTGATGCGATCTGCTCCGTCGTGGAGCTGTCGTAGGAATCAACTCTTTTATAGGACATAGCGCAAAATTACGGAAAAACTATTGAAAGATAGAATAATTTTATATCTTTGCGCCCTAAAAGAAACGGAGGTCCGGTTTCGTGAAAGCGAATGGATTGATATAGCGAAACTTGGGCACAGTGAACGTAAACACATAAAATCTATAACGTTATGTTTTGGACACTTGAATTGGCCGGGCATCTTGATGATGCACCGTGGCCGGCAACAAAAGACGAATTGATAGACTATGCCAATCGTTCAGGCGCTCCTCAGGATGTGCTTGACAATCTTCAGGAACTTGAAGACGACGGCGAGATCTATGAAAGCATAGAGGATATCTGGCCGGATTATCCTACCAAAGACGACTTTTTCTTCAACGAGGAAGAGTATTAAGTAATTATAGTCTCGGGAGATTCCCGGACTTATTACAAGTTTGAACACCGCGGGACGAAGGGTCCGCAAAGCGAGTTAGGTTATATCGTGCCTGACTCGCTTTTTGCTTATGGCGCCCTGCAGTCCGCCGAAACGGCACTTAATCGATTGAAAAATAGATGGATTATGGGAACATTCGTAGAAAAAGAAAGGTATTGCGAGGCGTTATTTCAGGAGGGAGGCCCGTAAACTCCGTTTTGAGTTCCGCTCATCGAACGGCCAGATCCGCAGGGTGCTGGGATTGTCCCGATACGAAGTGGATACACTTTTTCCACTGACCGCTGAGAAGTGAGTAAGTGAAGATCATCTCGTGTGTAAACAAGGGGCTACGTCAGGCTCAAACTACACGGAGGCTTACAATAAAGATTCTAATTGGAACGCAGTTGCCCGGTTGTGTCTTTTTTCCTGTAGGCGGTGGGAGTTGTGCCGCAGGAGGCCGTGAAATAGCGGCGGAAACTGCTGAGGGAGTTGAAACCGGACTTTTCGGCGATGACCGCAAGCGAAAAGTCCGTAGTGAGCAGCAACTGCTTCGCTTTTTCCACCCTCCAGCCGTTCACGTACTCGTAGAAACTGGTGTGCA
>CAVHGF010000054.1:0-13093 GCA_963635625.1 Treponemataceae bacterium
GGTTCTCTGTTTTTCCACAAGAGAAGCTCAGTGCGCATCCTATCAGCGCACAGAAAATTAATGACTTTTTACGCATCTTACGTTGAATCCGTTAATTTTAGCACTTCCGGCACTTATTTTCGGAGTTCCTGTGGAACTGCTGTTAGATATCATAGTGAATTTAGCTTTTGCTTTATCCGTATCGCTTTCTGCGTCCACCCAAATCACGACGCTTGCGCCAATAAGAGTACCTTTACCGCTACTGCCGATAATTTGTCCGCCGTTTTTGAATACGAGAGGGCTTCCGTCAGGAAGGGTGAAGGTCACGTTGTCTTTAAGCGTTCCTGTGTATTTGCACGTGAAAAGTTCTTCGAATTCCGCTGCCGTAGGCATTCTCCAGGTTCCTGCGGGAGCTACGAGAGAGCAAGGATCCACATCGGAATTAGGAATGCTTGACATCTTGTCGAAGTCCGTTTCTTCAGGACCGTATGCTTTCTTTGCGAACGGAGGCTCGAGAATCGCATATTTGCTCCTCCAAGGGAAATAAGCTCCTTGTTCAGTAGGATCCGCGAAGCAGTACGCCCCGTCTTTGACGGTCAGGTATCCGGTGCTCCAATCTACTGAAAGTGAAGCTGCCGGAGCTCCTTTCTGGCTGACGCTCTTGCCTGTGTTTTCTCCATCTATCCAGATGGTCCATACGACAGGGGCGCTCTCGGTATTTTCAGGGATGGAAAGCTCCACTTTGCCATTATCCTTGCCGGCCTTGCCGATCACTTCCTGCCCGTTGTCCCCTTTGGCTTTGACCTCCACGCTTTCGTGGTCAGTTTCTATGTTGACGGTGAGTGTGAATGCAGTGTAATCCTGAGTAGTCGTAGGAGCATATCCGGTGAAGTATACGAAATCTGAAAGGGCCGGCTGCTGAATTGACAACTCGGCGTAGATATCGTTGACGAATACCTTCCATTCGGTTATCCTGTCCGTATAAGGGCTGTCCGGAAGGGTGATGGTCACGCTGGTCTTGTTGTTTGTGGCCGTAGCTTTCTTCACACTTCCGTCGCTTCCCTGCAGGGACACTTCGTAGATTTGGAATTCTCCCGGGTCAGTCGTGATGGTGATTTCAGTTTCCTTGCAGGTCTGTAGTTCCGCAGGTTCCACCTTTATGAGAGAAGGCAGCTTGATGTTCTTCACGCATCTTACAGAGGCCATATTCTCGCCCACATAGTCAAATGCCGGAGCGAGGGAATATTCCAGATTGGAAGACAGGACAAGTCCGTTGCCTTCGAAGTCCGAACCGAGACCCCATCTTGCGCCTGTCGCATTCTTGCCCATAAGGCTGCCGCCAGGGATGTTGACATATCCGTTGAAAGGAAGGAAGAGGTCAGAGCCCTTGTAGTGGCATCCCTGAACGCCGTCGACTGGGGAGGTGTTGTCCGTATCCTCCATATAATAAAGCATATAAAGCTCCTGGTAAGAAGGGGTCCTGAGTTTTTCGCTGAGAAGGGTGCAAGGGTCCGACCCTGTTTTGTCCTCTATGGCGGTTATGTCCATCTCGACTGGCAGCGGGTTATATGCCTTTCCTGCATAAGACTCGTCCGCCGGTACTCCGTAGTGGCTTTCGTGGCGGAAGAAATATCCCGTGCTCTGAGGGCTGTCGGCCAATGCGAACTTGCCGTCTTTGACCGTCAGGTCGCTCTTGGCATAGAAATACGATATGCCGTCCTCGCCCAATTCCAGCAGACCTGCTTCCTGTGTGGTGGCGGCCACCTCGGTCCAATTGTCCTGCGTCTTGTTGTTCGCGATCTCCAGGGTCACCTTGACATCCTTTTCGTTGTAGTTTCCGTCGATATGGAAAGTCACTTTATCTGTTTTTTCCTCCACCTTGACGGCTTCTCCGCTTACGCCGTCATAACTGATTCTGTATGACCACGGAATGAAAGTGGTGATAGGTTTGGATTTAAGCGTAGGATCTTCTTTGCGGAATGTCAGGGTGAAGTAGTAGTCCCCTCCGTTGTATCCTATCTTTTCAGGCAGGTTGGTCATACCGAAGTCTGAAAATACATCCTTGATCTTCGACGGGTCGGCCTGCTGCTCGCTTTGAGCTATCTGGGTCCAAGTTTTCTGCCCGTCAGAAGAGAAATCCACGCAGACCTGGCGTATGCAGTCAGTGTTGTTGGCGCTGATTGTAATCTGCACGCTCTCTTTGGCGGAGTCGAAGATGACTGCTTCCCCTTCGGCCTCGTCGTAATTGATACGGTAAGCCCAGGCGATGTCCGTGTTCTCCGTCCTGCTCTTGGTTTTGATTTCCGGTTTTAAAGTAAGTGTGTAAGTTCCTCCGGTGTAAGGAATTACTTCCGGAATGTCGGAACTTTCAAAGTTGGTGATCGTCTCCGTGATTTCTTTTGCACAAGACGATAAGCAAAGTGCCGTCAAAGACGCACCTAGCCATAGCAGCGACTTTTTCATTGAAAATTAAATTGTGATTATAATAAAAATGGTTTTGTCTATAGGAACTGCAGATTATTGTTTAAGTAATGATTTGGCATTGGCAAGGGCCTCTGCGGTGATGCTTTCTCCGCTCAGCAGGCGCGCTATTTCCTGAACTCTTTCTTCTTGGGAGAGAAGGCAGATGGTGGAGGTGTTGCGTCCGTTTTTTTCGCTTTTCTTCACCACGTAATGCGCGTTTCCTTTGGCGGCCACCTGAGGCAGGTGAGTGATGGCGAAGATCTGCATATTCTGCCCCATAAGGCAGATCATCTGACCTATCTTGTGCGCCACGCTTCCCGATACGCCGGTGTCTATTTCGTCAAAAATCATAGTCGGCATATGGCTGAATCGTGCGGTCATTTCTTTGATACACAGCATTATGCGTGACATCTCGCCTCCCGACGCGCTTTTCGCCAGATCGCCCGGACGGTTTCCGTTCGCATCGAAAAGAAAACAGCACCTGTCCTTTCCGTTCCCGCAGGGAGCGTCTTCTTTCAGACTCACTTCGAAAACGGCCCTGTCAAGTTCCAGTGATCGTATGCTTTTCTGTATTTCTTCGGAGAGGCCGCGTGCCGCCGTGATTCGTTTTTCGTGAAGAAGCGCGCAGACTCCGTCATAATCTTCCTGTGCTTTCCGGACAGTCTTTTCCAGATCTTCCTTCTGGCTTTCCAGTTCTTCCAGATTGAACAGGCTCTCGCTCAGGGACTCCCTTATACGGATAAGTTCTTCTACGCTTGTCGCATGGTGTCTGCGCATCAGCGACAGCAGCAGGGAGAGTCTTTCCTCCACGCTGTCAAGCTTTTCCTGCGAGAATTCCAAAGCTGAATTTTTCTTGTCAAGTTCGAAGAATATGTCCTCAAGCTCTATCCTTGAGCTTTCCATCCTTTTCGAAAGTTCATCTGCCGCAGGGAAGAACCTGGCTACCTTCTCCAGACTTTTCTGCGATTCTTTCAGCAGAGAACAACAGCTCTGCGCCTGAAGGCTTTGAGAGAGCAGCTCTTTTATGTCTTCCGCACTTGCCAATTCTTTCTGCTTCTCTTCCAACTCCTCATATTCTCCGGCCACCAGATGAGCCTTGTCCAATTGATCCCATTGCGCGCGGTTGTATTCCTGGCTTGAGCGGGCATCCTCTATCTTTTTGTTTATGCAGGAGAGTTCCTCCCCGGCCTTGCGAAGTTTCTCCCAACTCTTGGCGCATTGGCCCAAAAGCGGAGCGTAATCGCCGTAATGATCAAGCAGAGAAAGCTGGAACGAGGATTTGCATAGAAGCAGATTCTGGTGTTGGGAGTGGATATCTATTATATATGATGCCAATTCTTCCAGCACTCCTGCTGATACCGGGGAGTCATTTACAAAACAGCGCGACCTTCCGCTGCGGCTGACGACTCTTCTGATAAGAAGCGTCCCGTCGTCACTGTCCAGTTCGTGGTCCTTGAGGTAAGCGGAAAGCCCTTCTGCGGAATGCTCCACATCGAATTCGCCTTCCACTATCAGTGTCTCGGCTCCCTCCGAAATAAGTGATGCATCTGCCTTTACTCCGGTCAGCAGAGAAAGAGCCCCCAGCAAGATGGATTTGCCGGCTCCCGTCTGCCCCGTAATTATGATAAGACCCTCTGGAAAAGTTATATCCAAAGAGTCTATCAACACGTAATTCTCGACGTGTAAGGCGTGAAGCATAATTTATTTTAAATTCTCGTCTGTATGTGCTTTACGGAAAACAAGTTCCCCGTTTTCGTATTCGGAGATGGCGATAAGGTCCGGTTTCGGCTGTCTTTCGTAGAACTTGGAGATTTCTATCTGCTCCTTGTTCTCGAATACTTCGTCCATATTGTCGCGCTCGTTTTTGAATTCCTCAAGCTTGCGTGATATTTCCTTTTTCTCCGCGAGAGAGATCTGATTTGCTCTTTTAGAGAGGATTACGACGGTCTCGTAGAGATTGCCCGTCTCTTTTACCAGATCACGGGTGTCACGGGTGATGGTGTTTGTAGGTACTTTTTTAATATCCATAGCTTTTATTTTTCGTTCTATTTGTTTTACGGACAGAAAAGAAGTGAAAGTTTCAAAAATTTATTTCTTCCTTACTTTACCGTAAAGTGAATCCAGTTCTTTGCGATACTTCGAGTCCGGAAATTCTTCCACGAAGTTCAGATAGTCGTCCACGAAGACAAGATATCTTTCCTGTTGCTTGGCCTGTACGCTCAGACGGGCGTAGTTGTAAGAAGACATAGTGGTGTAGTAGAGGATGTCTTCGCGGTAGATGTTGTCCGCATCGTCTTTCAGCACATTCTTCAGAGCCACTCTCGCCGCCTTGTAGTCTTCCATCGTGTAGTATAGCTTGGCGTTCTCGTAGGCCTTCCTGTCCAATCTTTCCTCCAACTCGTCCAGCATACGGTTGCAGATGGCGACGTTAGGCGAGTTTATATGTGCTATCTTATATTCGCTTATAGCCTTGATGGCTTTATATGTAGGGGCCTGGTCCAATTCATAGCGGAGCGTGCTCCTGTAAAGACAGTCTATCATCAGGAATTCCGCGTTCTCCGCGAATGGACTTGAAGGATAGTTCTGCAGGAAGTGCTCCAGATTGGACTCCGCAGTATAATAATCTTTCTGGTTGTAGTTGCTCAGCGCCCAATAGAAATTGACCGTGTCGTCCTGGGCCGTACCCTGGGTCAGCATCGCGAGTGATTCGAACAGCTGGGCGGATTTGGCGTATTTGCCTTTGTTGAAATAGTCGAAGGCCGCACTGTATTTGGCTTGCGTGTCGTTGCTCTGCAACAGCTCTTCGTACTGTGATTTGCAGCCTAAGGCGAGAATTATGACCGCAAGGACTGCCGTTGATGATTTTTTATAATTCATTTTTAATGTATTTTTCTGCTTCAAGTGCTGATCTGCATCCGTCTGCGGCCGCTGTGACCGCCTGTCTGAAGTCGGTGTTTCTCACATCTCCCGCCACGAACACGCCCGGAGAGGATGTCTTCACTCCGTCTGAAAGGATGTATCCTTCTTCCGAGAGCGGAAGCGCACCGCCCAGCCACTCGGTGTTGGGGTGTCTTCCTATAGCCAGGAAAAAGCCGTCGATTTTTATTTCAAAAACCTCGCCATCCCTTTCCAGTCTTGCACCTTTCACTCCCAGCGCATCTCCCAGAATCTCTTTCGTGACGCTTCCGAAGAGTATCTCTATGTTCTGCCGGTCCGCAACCCGTTTTTTCATCGCCTCGGAGGCTCTGAGAAATGGTTTTCTCACTATCAGATACACCTTTTCAGCGATTCCGCTGAGGTAGAGGGCTTCTTCGCAGGCCGTATCCCCGCCGCCCACGACAGCTACGGTAAGGCCGCGATAGAAGAATCCGTCGCAAGTGGCGCAGGCGGATACGCCCATACCCCTGAATTTTTTCTCGCTCTCCAGGCCAAGATACTTGGCGCTCGCTCCGGTGGCTATGATAAGGGTTTGATATGTAAGAGTTTCGCCATTCTCAAGGCTTGCGCTCTTATTTTGTAGGTCACACCCTTTGACTGTTCCGCTGATGATCTTCGTTCCCAGATTGGCGGCTTGCTTGCGCATATTGTCCATCAAGATCTGAGCATTGATTCCATCTGCGAATCCGGGGTAATTCTCTATCACTGAGGTGGTCATAAGCTGCCCGCCAGGTTCCGGCCCTTCCACCAGACTTGGCTCGAGACCCGCTCTGCAGGCATAGATGGCCGCCGTATATCCAGCCGGCCCTCCTCCTATTATAAGACACTTGATTCTATCCATTTTCCCTATGCCAATTCGCACAGCAGGGTGGCCTGCGTGCAGTCTTTAACTTTAACTTTCACATAATCTCCGGCCTTGTGAGCGGAGTCGTTCCATACGCAGACCTTGTTGGTGGAGGTGCGTCCCGAGAGCTGGCCTTCGCCTTTTTTCGAGCTGCCTTCCACAAGCACTTCGAAGGTCTTGCCTATGTCTTTTCGGTTGCTTTCAAGGGACAGGGTGTTCTGCAGCGCGATGATCTCGTTGAGACGCCGGGTCTTTTCCTCCAGAGACACGTCGTCAGGATATTTCTTGGCGGCGAGAGTGCCCGGTCTTTCGGAGTAGTAGAACATATATGCCGCATCGAATCCCACCTCACGGAAAAGCGAAAGTGTATCTTCGTGGTCCTGAAGCGTTTCCGAGCAGAACCCGGCTATGACATCTGTCGTGATGGCGCAGTCCGGGATGACTTCGCGAATCTTGTCCACGCGGTTGAGATACCATTCTCTGGTGTATCGTCTTCTCATCTTCTCAAGTATGCGGTCGGATCCTGACTGTACCGGAAGATGTATGTGATGGCAGATGTTGGGATACTTGGCTATCGTGGCGATCACTTCGTCTGAGATGTCCTGGGGATTGGATGTGGAGAAGCGGACTCTGAGCGAAAGGTCTATTTGCGCCACCATCTCAAGCAGTGCGGCGAAAGTGGTGCCTTCATATTTGTAAGAGTCCACGTTCTGCCCCAGAAGCGTGATTTCCTTGTACCCTTTATGCAGACATTCGCAGGCTTCGCGCACTATGCTGTGCGGGTCTCGGCTGCGCTCCACCCCTCTGGTGTAAGGGACTACACAGTAGGAACATACGTTATTGCATCCGCGCATTATGGAGATGAATGCGCTTACTCCGTTCTTATCTATCCTCACAGGGGCTATGTCGGCGTAAGTCTCTTCTCTTGAGAGAATTACGTCTATCTGCGGGTGTCCGTCCTGAACCGCCTCCAAAAGGGATGGAAGATTGCGGTAGGCATCCGGCCCCGCCACTATGTCCACTTTCCCTCCGCTCAGAAGCTGTTCTTTCATCCTCTCGGCCATACATCCGAGTATCCCTATTATGACCGGGCGGTTTTTTCTTTGAAGTACAAACTGGTCTATGCGGCCGAGTATGCGCTGTTCTGCGTTGTCTCTTACCGAGCAGGTGTTGGCCATTATCACATCGGCTTCATCTATGCTTTCGCATCTGTTGTAGCCGTGGCCGGAGAGTATTGAGAAGATGACTTCCGTGTCTGCCACATTCATCTGGCAGCCATATGTCTCGATATATACGTTTTTCATTTGGGCTCAAAGATACGAAGAAAGTTTGTATCTTTGGGCGATGAAAAAATTTATTGCTCTGCTTTCGGCTTTTTTGTGCATCGTTTCGTGCACCGGCTATAAAGACATAAAGGTTAACTCGATGCAGCTGGAAAAGGTCTCTTTGATCGGCGCTCCGCTTGGCGCGACCGTTGCCGTGGAGATCGAGAATCCTACGGTCACCTTGAAAATCACCGATATCAGCGGAGTGGTGAAGTTGTCGGGTGAGGAAGCGCTTGATTTTACGCTTGAACCTTTCACGCTGAAGGGACACAGCACCCAGGTTTATCATCTGGATCTTTCGGCGTCGCTTCGGAGCGGGTTCGGTCTGCGCAGCGTGATGCGTATCATACAGACCTCCAATCCGGAGGACGTGAAGGTGGACGTGTCGGTTACCGCGCGCGATCCGCTTGGCATAAAACATGTTAAAGAGAAAAAAGATTTGTCGGTATTATGATTAGAAAAATAACGGTCCTGCTTATATGCATATTTTCCGCTTTTACGGCACTCAGAGCGCAGCAGATTGATTCGTCTCTGGTGGCTCCGGAAGGATATGAATATGTGGATTCTCTGGTATATGTTCCTGTGCCGCGTTATACCGACTCTCTGAAAGGCAGAAGCATTCTTGAGGTTATGCCGCAAAGCGTCACCGTCAATCAGAGTCGTGCTCTTTCTCAAGCCGCCGAGCGTCAGATAACTGCCAATTTTGAAAACACTCTGGAGACGGAAGGATACCGCATACGCATATTCTTTGATAACAGACAGGACTCGCGCGAGGCTTCAGCGCAGGCCGAGAAATTGTCAAGAAAGATATTCCCCGGTTATATGACGTACAGGACATTCATCTACCCTAATTTCAAAGTCACGATAGGGGATTTCCGGACTAAGGCGGATGCACAGATAGCTCTCAAGGAGGTATCCAGATATTTTCCGAGCGCCTTTGTCGTCAAGGAAAGGATGAAATTCCCGGAGATATCACTTGATTCTCCATATACCGTAGATACTGTCAAGGTGCTTGTACCTGTGGTAGTCGCAGACCCTCTTTCCGAAGATATCAAATAATGGTGAAACAAGGATTATCCATAGCGCAGACGCAGACCCAGAAGCTCTCGCCCCTTCAGATTCAGACCATAAAGCTGATTGAACTTCCTATTCAGGATCTTGAGCAGAGGGTGCGGAGGGAGCTGGAAGAGAATCCTGTTCTGGACGACACTCCGTCTTCGGATCAGGAAGAATCGAAGGAGGTGTCGCTTGATGACATACAGGCTCAGGACGATTACATTCCGGATTATAAGACAAAGGTGTCCAACTGGGGAAAGGATGCCCGCCCGGAGTACAATACTTTTTCTGTAAAGGAAAGTTCTTTCCAGAATCTCTATGAGCAGCTTTCTTTCCGTAATCTGACGGACAAACAGAGAGATATAGCCGTGTTTATCGTCGGTTCGCTGGACGAAGACGGGTATCTGCGCCGCGATTTGGACTCTGTAGTGGATGATTTGGCATTTCGCGCCGGTATAGAGTGTACGCGTGAGGAAGTGGAGGAGATGCTGAAAGTCGTTCAGTCCCTTGACCCTGCCGGCGTGGGCGCCAGAGACCTGAGAGAGTGTCTTCTTCTTCAGCTTAAGGCTGCACCTCAAAGCGAAAACGTCAAGCGCGCGACGGATATTCTGGAGAAGGATTTCGATGCCTTCGCCGGAAAGCATTACGCTAAGATAATGCAGAGCAGGGGAATGGATGAGCAGTCCCTGAAGGCTGTACTGAAGGTCATACTTCGTCTTAATCCATCGCCGGGAGGGTCCATCAGCAATTCTTACGAGGACGTGGCGGAACAGATAGTTCCGGATTTCGTGCTGAAGGAGGAAGAAGGCAGGATATCTTTCACTATGCCGCGTTTCAATATTCCGGAGATCCGCATCAACAAGAAATATGTGGGTATGCTTGAACAGGCGCGGGGAGGGACCGACAAGCAGCAGAAGGATGCGGTCAATTTCGTAAAGGAGAAGATGGATTCGGCCAAATGGTTCATCGAAGCTCTCAAGCAGAGGCAGAACACTCTCTCCAAGACTATGCAGGCCATAATCGATTTCCAGTATCCGTTCTTTGAAAGCGGAGACGAGACCAAGCTCAAGCCTATGATCCTCGAGGATATTGCCAATGTCACCGGATTCGATATTTCCACCATATCCAGAGTGGTGAACAGCAAGTATATAGAGACCCCGTACAAAATATATCCTCTCAAGTACTTCTTTTCGGAAGGCCTTATCAATCAGGCGGGAGAGGAGATATCCACCCGCGAACTCAAAACTGTGCTTCAGCAGATAGTGGACGCTGAAGACAAACACAAGCCGCTCACGGATGAGCAGCTTGTGAGTGAACTTTCAAAGAAAGGGTATAACGTGGCGCGCAGAACGATCGCGAAATATCGTGATCAGTTGGGCATTCCGCTTGCCCGTCTGCGTAAGGAACTCTAAAGTTTAGGTCCGTAGCAGAGGTCTCCGGCATCTCCCAGTCCGGGAACTATGTAGGAGTGGCTTGTCAGCTCAGGATCTATCGCCGCCACCCACAGGGTAGTGTTTTCCGGAAGCCATTTTTTCAGATTTTCAACGGCTTGCACGCTTGCGAAAGGGCATACGAGATGAAGCTTGGAAGGAACTCCGCCTTCGTGGCAAAGCACTTCATAGGCCACCTGTATGGATGAACCCGTGGCGAGCATAGTATCTGCGATGATGAGGACTTTGCCTGCAATTTCCGGACCGGTGCAATATTCCGTATGTATATGGAAGGTGTTCTCGTTGTCGTATTTTCTGTAAGCGGCTACGAAAGCGTTTTCTGCGTTGTCGAAGCAGCTCAATACGCCGTTGTGAAGAGGGAGACCTGCTCTGAGGATAGTTGATACGACCACTTTGTCGCTTGGGACCTCGAGGTGCGCTATTCCGAGTGGAGTCGTGACTTCACGCGTTTCGCTTTTCAGGGTCTTGCTGATTTCGTAGCCGAAAATCTGACCGAGTCTTTCGAGGTTTGTCCTGAATCTGAGGCTGTCTTTCTGGATGTTTTTGTCTCTGAGTTGAGCGACAAAGGAGTTGAGAACGGAACTCGTCTCTCCAAGGTTGATTACTTCCATATATCTTTGTTTTTTTGAATTGGCGTATTTGCAATGTCAAATCAAAATGCAAAGATAAAAAAAGAATCAGATTTTAAACGCCTCTTTTATCTTATCGACCATATCAAGCCGTTCCCAGCCGAAAAACTGCAGCCCGTCTTTAACGTAAGGATCGCGTCCCATATGTCCGTAGGCCGCTGTAGGTTCGTAGATCGGAGCTTTAAGATGGAAGCGTTCCACTATGGAGGCCGGTCTCAGGTCGAAAATTCTGCGCACCATCTCTGCGATGTATGCGTCGGTCTGTTCCTGGCTGCCCTTGTCAATATGCGCGCTGCCATAGCTGTCGATGAACACGCTCACCGGTTCTGCCACCCCTATGGCATAGGCCAATTGAACCAGAACTTCATCCGCTACGCCTGCGGCCACGAGATTCTTCGCGATATGCCGTGCCGCATAGGCCGCTGAACGGTCCACTTTGGAAGGGTCTTTTCCGGAGAATGCTCCGCCGCCGTGCGCGCCGCGTCCGCCGTAAGTGTCCACTATGATTTTTCTTCCTGTAAGTCCGGTGTCTCCGGCAGGTCCGCCTATTACGAATTTTCCGGTAGGATTGACCAGAAGCTTATGGTCACCCTTGAACAGTGCGGCCGTTTCTTCCGGAAGGCTCGCTATGAGACGTGGAAGTACGATGTCGCGCACGTCTTTTTCGATTCTCGCGTGCATCGCTTCGTCCGTGTCGAACTCGTCGTGTTGGGTGGAAAGCACTATCGTGTGCACCCTGAGCGGCTTGTGCTTGGCGGAGAACTGTACGGTGAATTGGCTTTTTGCATCCGGGCGGAGGTAAGGCATAGGGCTGTCAGGTTCCTTTCTGATGTCTGAAAGTATACGCAGAAGCGCGTGTGAAAGGGACAGTGCCAGAGGCATATATTCCTTCGTGTCCTTGCAGGCGTATCCGAACATCATACCCTGGTCTCCTGCTCCTTGGTCTTCAGGGTCTTTGCGGACTACTCCGCGGTTGATGTCGGCGCTTTGTTCGTGAATTGTGGAGATGATTCCGCACGAGTCGGCGTCAAATCCGTATTCCGACTTCGTGTAGCCTATTTTGCGTATGACACGGCGCACGGTATCCTGTATGTCCACATACGCATTGTGTGAAAGCACTTCACCGCCTACGACTACAAGTCCTGACGTGCAGAAGGTCTCGCAAGCGACTTTCGCTTCTGGGTCCTGGCGCAGGAATTCGTCCAGTATGGCGTCTGAAATCTGGTCGGCAACCTTATCCGGGTGCCCTTCGGAGACGGACTCCGATGTAAAGAGGTAGTTCATCTTTTTTAGCATTTTTTGTACGAGGTTGCAAGCAGGCAAATCTGTCCTCGTATGTTAAAGGACGGCAAAGGTACTTCAAAAAAACCAATAAACCTAAACGTATGGTTCTGTTTTATTGAAAAGTGTACTCTATGCTGTCGGACATAACTGTTCCGTCGGTATAAGTGAATGAAAATGTAAGATTATGAGTGGAGGTTGTTATTTCTTTTACGCGTTTTTTATCAAAGTCGAAATAAATGCCGTGCGTCGCATCAATTACTGAAAGCCATTCGGGCTGTATTTTATCCGATTTTAAATGATATCTGGTAGCTTTACCATGGCTGGAAAGAGAATAATTCTGATCGATAAACTCACGGTATGAACTAAAAATAATGTCAAAGACATCATTGAGTAATGTTCCGGCAGGGTGTGCAGAATCTAGGTCATTATCACTCGTGATATAAATAGAACTGATGTCGGGATAAATGGAATATGGATAACCTGGAGCGAAGTATAAATGTCGTTTATAGTTCATATCGTGGTTTATTTCGCAAACCTTGTCATATTCCTCTGTGTTTTCGAAAAGGCTGCAGAATACCACTTTTTTTTCAGGGTTGAATCCGAATTCACATTTTATTGCATTATCTTTTTTGTTTATGGATAATTTGATAGAGGGAGTTAAATAATAAGCCCCGATAAATGACCTGAAATAAGTGCCCTTGCCGCAACTTGACAAAATGAAGCAAAAGCAAAGAAGAAGCAAAATAGGCAAATAATTGGCTTTCATAGGGCAAATGGAGATAATATTACTAACAATCTAAACGTATGGCTCTGTTTTATTGAAAAGTGTATTCTATGCTGTTGGACATAACTGTTCCGTCGGTATAAGTGAATGAAAATGTAAGATTATGAGTGGAAGTTGTTATTTCTTTTGTGTATTTTGCATCGAAATAAAAGTAGATTCCGAGCGCAGCATCAATTACTGAAAGCCATTCGGGCTGTATTTTGTCCGATTTTAAATGATACCTGGTGTTTTTGTAATTACGGGAAAGATCATATCCTTGATCAATAAACTCACGATATGACCAAAACCGCGTGTAAAAGACATCATTGAGTGATGTTCCGGCAGGGTGTGCAGAATCTAGG
>CAVHGF010000055.1:0-12645 GCA_963635625.1 Treponemataceae bacterium
AGCGCGAGACGGCGAAGGGATTCCTGAAGGAAGGGGTGCCGATAGACATCATCTGCAAAGTCACAGGCCTGTCAGAAACCGAGATACAGTCCTTGTGAAATCACGGCATTTACGCCGGAGAATTTCAAGTGAACCTTTTTTTTGCTAAATTTGCGCTCCTTATTTTAGAGGCCGATGACAAATTCAAGAAAAGAATGGTACACCATAATTAATCCGCACGCCGGCTCAGGCAAGACTATGTCCAAATGGGTGCCGGCAGAACGTAATCTTAAGAAATTAGGAGTACCTCTTCATATAGCATACACCACGCACAGACACCACGCTGAGGAATTGGCTGCGGCGGCTGCCAGAATGGGATACAGAAAAATACTCACCGTTGGAGGCGACGGCAGCATACACGAGGTGTTCGAAGGGGTGCTGTCCTGGTGCGAACAGTCAGGCATAAACCCTGAGGAGTTTTATCTCGCGCTCGCGCCGATTGGCAGTGGCAATGACTGGATAAAAGCCTTCAAGATACCGCACGACACCATCAAGATGACCGAGGTACTTGCGCGAGGCAAATTCGTAAAGGAGGACGTAGTGAAGGTGAGTCTGGGCGAAGGACGAGTGTCATATATGGCCAATATCGGCGGGATAGTGTTCGATT
This sequence comes from Treponemataceae bacterium, assembly GCA_963635625.1. GTDB lineage: Bacteria > Bacteroidota > Bacteroidia > Bacteroidales > UBA932 > Cryptobacteroides. Next base: position 647 of record CAVHGF010000055.1, read on the forward strand.
CGCACGTGTGTCAGCAGGTGAACCACAGTAAGGAGCACGGCAAGCGAAAGGCACGCATCTATCTCCGTGCACTTCTTCACAACCTGTTCCATATCAAACCGATAGACATAGATTTCTACTGCGATGACAAGCTCATTTACTCCGGAGAGGTGCTCGACATAGCTTTCGGCAACGGGTCATACTGTGGCGGAGGTATGCAGCAGTGCTGTCTTGCCGACCCGACGGACGGAATCCTGGACGCCATAATAGTTCCAAAAATCCCTGTCGTCACCCTGTTGCCGGACCTGCCGCGCATATACAGGAAAAACCTGGACAAATCGAAGAAAATCATCTATGCAAGAGGCAAGAGTTTCAGAATTGTCCCGAAAGACGCCCTGTCGGAAGATATAGTGGAACTGGACGGAGAGATAGTCGGGCGGATTCCGGCCACCGTGGAACTTCTGCCACATAAAATCAACGTTCTGAGCAATCTGTAACCGTTTTCCGTAAGCACGGACTCTCCTTATAATCCAATTTTTCATCCCAAAAGCCATACGGACGCACGGGCGAAGTCAAATAATTTTGTTAAATTTGTCTTTCTATGGGTAAGATTATAGCAATAGCAAACCAGAAGGGCGGAGTGGGGAAAACCACCACCGCCATCAACTTGGCGGCATCATTGGCCATTCTCGAAAAGAAAGTTCTCATAATAGATGCGGACCCTCAGGCTAACACCACTTCGGGACTGAACTATTCGCCCGAATCCACCGAAGGTCGCACCCTTTATGAGATTATGATAGGAGCGGTCAAGGCTGAAGACACAATTCTTCCCACCGAGATGGATTACCTGAAGATTATCCCGTCGCATATCAACCTGGTAGGCGCCGAGATAGAAATCATAGACCTTCCGGACAGAGATCACATTCTGCGCAAGGCGCTCGCACCCGTCAAAGATGACTACGACTACATCATTATGGACTGTGCACCGTCGCTCGGACTCATCACCATCAACTGTCTGTCGGCGGCGGACTCGGTGATAATTCCCGTACAGCCGGAATTCTTCGCTCTCGAAGGTATAGGCAAGCTCCTGCAGACCATACGTCTGGTCCAGAACGGCAGCAACCCTTCCCTCAACATAGAAGGCTTCGTGGTGACTATGTTCGACGGACGGACCAAAGTGCACGCCCAAGTGGTGGGCCAGCTTAAAGAATACTTCAAGTCTATGGTATTCAATACCATAATCCAGCGTAACATAAGGCTTTCCGAAGCCCCTTCATACGGTAAGCCCATCGTGCTTTACGATGTGAACAGCAACGGTACCAACAACTACCTGAATCTGGCTAAAGAGGTTCTGGAAAGAAACAACGAAAAGATATGAGTCAACCACCAAGAGGTCTGGGACGTGGCCTGGGCGCAATATTGGGAAACATAGGCGAAGTGGACGATCTCCGCAAACCGGTCACCTACCTGCAGAAGAACACCGTTTCCGCCACGGACTCTTCGGCGGACATACTCAGAGTGCCAGTCAGATGCATAGAACCTAACCCTTACCAGCCGCGCACATCCTTCGATGCCGAGCAGTTGGAAGGATTGGCCGCATCCATAAGGACGCTTGGCCTTATCACCCCCATAACCCTTAGAAAGACGGGCGAGGGCAGATATCAGATAATAAGCGGAGAGAGACGTTACCGCGCCTGCCAGATGGCCGGGCTCGAAGAAGTTCCGGCATACGTCAGACAGACCGATGACCAGGGTATGTTGGAAATGGCCATAGTGGAGAACATCCAAAGGGAGAACCTCGACCCTATAGAGGTGGCGCTCAGCTACGAAAGGCTTCTGGACGAATGTTCGCTCACGCAGGAACAGATGGCGGCCAGACTCGGCAAGAGCCGTTCAAGCATAGCCAATCAGATACGGCTTCTCAAGCTCCCTGTCAAGATACAGCACGACATCAAGGTGGGACAGATAAGCGTAGGCCACGCCAAAGTGCTTCTAAGCGTGGATGATCCTGACCTGCAGACCACTCTGTGCGACTTCACCATCAAGAACTCTCTCAACGTGCGCCAGCTTGAAGAAAAGGTTAAAGCCATTCTGAGCAAAGCCGAGGCACGTGACGGCGAAACCGAAAGGCCCGCTGCGAAAGCAGTGGAAGTGCCGGCGCTTCACAAGGACCTGTGCAAGGAGATGGCCCGCTTTTTCAAAGGCAAGATAAGTCTCAAAAGAAACGAGGACGGCAAAGGAACACTCACCGTCAACTTCCGTTCGGACGAGGAAATAAACCGCTTTCTGGATGCTCTCAAGAACAACTAAAGCGGGCGTTCTGCTCTGCGGGCTGCTGCTTCTGACGGCCTCGCTTGACTGCAAGGCGCAGTTCAAGGACGAGGCGTTTTCCCAGAACTATAACGACTCGAACGTCGCGGACACCACGTCAGGCGACAAGATATTCGACGTCAAGAAATACTTCAGCGCCCTGGGCCACAGAACCACTATGGACGTGTCCACCGCGTTCGAAGGATCCCTTCTGTGCGTAGGCGGAATGCAGATATACAACAAAGACTACTGGAAACTCCCTATAGTCTACGGCGGCATAGCGGCCGGAATAGGCGGAGGCATCTACTATGACAAGTCAGGCAATTCCACCGCCTCCACGCTCTGCTACGCCGGGGCCGCGCTGATGTACTGGGGGTCCTTTATGGACGGCGTAATCTGTTACAAACCTGGCGATTGGCCTAATCCGCAGAAAGCCACCATCTACTCGATGCTTCTGCCGGGATTGGGACAGATCTACAACCACGAACTGTGGAAGCTGCCCATATACTGGGGCGTGATGGGCGGCAGCCTGAGCTACTACTTCAAATTCAAAGCTAACTTCGAACGTTTTCGAGCCATCTACAACTCCGGAGACACCACCTACATCTCCACGGAGACGGCCAAATACTATAAAGACCTCTACAGGCGCTATCGCGACTACGCCCTTCTCGTCACCTTCGCCGGCTACCTGCTTCAGGTCATAGATGCCAATGTCTTCGCCTATATGCACGATTTCGAAATCTCCGACGACATCTCTATGAGCATCAGCCCTACCCTGATAAGCCCGAACTACGCCATAGGGAACACCTACGCATCGGCCAATTCCTCTACCGCTTTGGGCGTGGGATTGAGACTGAATTTCTGAACGACACCAGCAGCCTGACCTCGTACTTCGAAGGCTTGCCGTCAAAATAATCCGTCCTACCTATCTTCAGGGCCAATTCTTTCACTCTCAAATAGATGGCGTACTCCAATCCCCTGCCGTAATAAGTCTTTACTGAAAAGAAGCCGGGCACATCAGGAGAATAACCATACAAGCGGTCATTCCATACAGGTGCGTGAAACCAGGTGATTTTAAGGGTGGCGGCAGTTTTGCACGAGGGGTCCGGGCTTTTCCATCCCGCCTGAAAGTATGCAAGTCCTGCCCAGGACTCCCCCCTTTGAACCTGAATTCTGGCCGAGAAACTCAAATCTTCTTTGACTGACGTTCCTGTAACACGGACGGAATGACGGTTTACTCCTATGAACCTGGAATCAAGACGACATTCGATACCGCCATAATGATAAACAGAAATCATTCTTGCCTGACTATCCCCCGTACTTGTTTTTCTGTAGATATCCAGCAGCGCGGAGAAATTATCATACTCCACACCCAGATCCAATGCCATCTGGTCACAGCACTTCGAAGTGCTGTGCACCGCAGAGGCGTAAGGATTGGCATAAAAGGGGCTGTAGGCTCTGAACATAAGAGCCAGACGCCGTTTGTATGCTATGTTGTAATACGCTCCGGCAAGAGCCGCACTGCCCAGAGTCTTATCTTTAACGCTGGCGGAGGCCTCTCCCCATAATGTAAAACAGCCGACTGTGGATTTGAAGTCCGCCCCAAGCGAATAAGACCCGTCTGAACGGGAAAAAGTAAGTGAACCGGTCGAACGGTTGGTAAAACAGGCGAGATTGATCGCCTGCGTACTGAGATCGAATGTACTCAGGCTCTGAAGCGTCACTCTTCCGAGGCGGAAGACAGCGGCCGCTCCACTAAAAGCATAGACAGAATTGGAAGTGGTGCTTGGCGTTATCCCCGACGGGTTACGCGACAGAGAAGATATGCTCTGTACACCGCTCATTGAAAAACCACCGGAAAAAGTAAGTCCCTGTCCGAAACGGGCGTTAAAACTACCCGCAAGCACATCTGCCTTCGCACCACTCCTTTTCAGATACGCCGACTGGAGAGCATCGGTATAGCACAAACCTCCGTTCCATCCCTTTGAGGCAGTCAAAGTGGATTTGAATCGGGACGAGATGCCGGTATTTTTGACGCTGTTGCACATACTCGCGCTGATATCTGCCTCTTTGCCTGCGTGTCGCCGCTGCGAAGGGAGCCTTCCGCTTTCAAAAGAAACGAAAAAAGAAAGGGCCGAAGCCATCTCCCTCCCAATTCCGCTGACGCAGGATAGCTCCGCGGGAGAAAGAATATCTCCGTTACGCGAGATATAGTCCAACAGCGAAGACACCTGAAAAGGTGTGAAGAATCCCATTGAAGCAAGATCTGAAGCGGAAGACGAGTTCAATCTCAAAGGATGGATGTGAAGGTCACAGTATTTTTCGTAATCTTCCTCCGAAAGGTTCTCCGGGCTTTGAGCCCCCTCCAGATACGCGGCGGCCTCCAGATAGTCCGTAAAGACCACATCAGCGCCGTTGGCCTGCCACAACACGGCAAGAGCGACAATCAAAGTTCTCATAGCAAGTTTATAATTTAGGAGTGCAATATAGCAAAGACGGGATAAAATTCCTATATTTGAAGTTTACAATCATAAAGATGAACAGTATAACTCTTCACGACAAGACATTTGTCCCTTTCATTTCGTACAGCGATCTTATGGCGGCCACAGACAAGGTCTCAGAAAGACTCAACGCCGCCCACCGCGAAGACAAGAAACCTCCCATACTGCTCTGCGTGCTTAACGGAGCCATAATGTACACCGCGGAACTGATGAAAAGGCTCGACTTCCAATGCGAGCTGATGACCATCAAGCTGTCTTCCTACAGCGGCACCTCAAGCACGGGACACATCAACATAGTCTACGACATAGCTTCGGACATAAGGGGAAGGGACGTCATCATATGTGAAGATATAATAGACACGGGCGCGACCATCAAGTTCCTGCGGAATCATCTTAAAGAAAAAGGTGCGGACAAGATAGAAATCTGCACTATGCTTTTCAAACCGGACATATATAAGGAAGACATCAAGATAGACTACGCCGCTATGGAGATTCCTCCGCGATTCATCGTAGGCTTCGGCCTTGACTATGACGAACTGGGACGCAACCTCAAAGACATTTATGTGTTAAAATAAATCCATATAATATGAAGTACTACATTTTATTCGGTCCTCCGGGAGCGGGAAAAGGCACACACGCAGTCGCAGTGCGCGAGAAATACAATCTCTGCCACATCTCCACGGGAGAACTTCTCAGAGCTGAGATTTCTGCCGGTACAGAACTTGGCAAGCAGGCCAAAGCACTTATCGACAAAGGTCTACTGGTACCCGACGAGGTGGTGGAAGGTATGATAGCTTCCAAATTCGACACCGTCACCGGGGTGAACGGTTTTCTTCTGGACGGTTTTCCACGCACTCTGAACCAGGCTGAAGACCTTGACAAGATACTCTCCGAAAGAGGACAAAAAGTGGATGCCGTAATCTCACTTATGATATCGGACGAATTGGTGAAGCAACGCATCGCACACCGTGCAGCCATCGAAGGGCGCGCCGATGACGCATCGGAAGAGACCATCAACAACCGCATCAAAACTTATCACAGCCAGACGGAACCCCTCATAGATTTTTACAAATCCCAGGGCAAATACCACGAGGTGTCTGCAGATGCCTCCACCATAGAGGAGAACAGACAAAGAGTTCTGGAACTGATAGAATCACTTTAAAAATAAAAAACTCCCGAACTGATCGGGAGTTTTTTATTTTTTGTATTTCACATACAGAGGAACTGTAAGCGTAGCGCTCACGCTTGTAGGACCGAAGAGATAATACCTTCCCACCTTGTCAGGGTCGCGGTACAGATGTTCATAAGCCGCATCCGGCTGATAGTGTCTGTAGTCCGACTGCAGGTATCCCACCTGAAGACCAAGCTCCAGACGCATATACTTCTTTATATGGAACACATAACCTGCAGTAGCACCCACACTCCAATATTCTCCCTGGTAGCAGTATTTCTTATCGTTCTGGAAATCGTACTGTGCCGACTTGGCATATAGCCCTGCATACCATCCGGTAAGGCGTCTGTCATCCACCAGAGAAGGATACCATCTGCCTTCGAAGCCGAGTTCCTGAATCTGGAAGGCGTATTTCTTATCGTTAGGTCCCCACGCCCACCAAGGGTTAAGGTAATAAGCTCCTACGCTGAAGTGCTCACCTATAGGCACTTCCACGCCTATGTTAAGCGCGGTTACCGCATCGTAGAGGAGATTGGTCTTTATCTCAAGCACAAGCTTTTCGCCAAGACTGTCCGGCGTCTCCTGCTGCAACGGCTTGTACACCTCTCTGGATATGGTCGGTACAGGGGCAAGAAGCGTATCCTCAGGGGCGAATATAGGGACAATGAGAAAATCGTCCGCCCATACGCACACCCAAGTAGCGGCGCGAAGCCTCTTCATATAATTGCGCTTCAAGTAATTCCACGTGACACCGTTATCCAGATGTTTGATTCGCCATTTGCGCGTCTCCTCTCCTATGCCGTCTGCATATAGGATTTTAAGAAGGGCTTCCCTGTTCGAGCGGGTATAATTCTGCTCAACCATTCGCGTGAGTCCTTCCCAGTTCTCGGCAAGAGGGCTTATAAGTATCTTGTCCGCACTGAGCGAACCGTTCTCCCCTGCCAGAGAAAGAAGGAGCCGTTTGGCGGATTCGGCACGCTTCTGAGCAAGCCATTTGTTATGCGGATATCCACCTTCCGGCGACGCCCACGCATAGATGGTGATGCTGTCCACGCGGTGGGAATTTCTTAAGAAATAACGGATCTGCGCCAGAGATTTTTTATTATCCAGATAGGTGGAATCTACATTAATCTTGTCGAAGCGATAGTGGATTAAGAATTCTTCACGCTTTCTGGAAGATACTCCCTCTTCTGCAGATGCAGCACGTGCACCTGACGTCAAACTTAAAAAAGCCACGATGGCCAAGAATATCTTATACCATTTACGCATAATCCGGCGTAAATATATAAAATTCTTGGAAAAAACAAAAACTGTCACTCAGTTGTTTACTGAACCACATCCACTGCCACCTGTCCGTCCTTAACATCCACTTTGACGGTGCTGCCTTTCTGGACATTTCCTTCCAGAATCTTGGTCGCTATCAAGTTGACAAGTTCACGCTGCATAAGCCGCTTTATAGGACGCGCACCATAAGCCGGGTCGTAGCCTTCCTCCGTCATATAGTTCTCGAAGTTCTCGCTGAAAACTATCTGCACTCCGCTGTCGGAGAGTTTGTCTCGCAGGAGGTTCATCTGAAGATGAAGAATGGCACGTATATCCTCCTTGGTAAGCTGGGAGAAGGTGATTATCTCGTCGATACGGTTCAGGAACTCCGGACGCATCGTGGAGCGCAACTGCTCATAGGTGGCGTTGGAGGTCATAATCAGAATCGTGTTCTTGAAGTCGACGGTTCTGCCCTTATTGTCAGTAAGACGGCCGTCATCGAGCACCTGCAGCAGGATGTTGAACACGTCCGGGTGAGCCTTTTCTATCTCGTCGAGAAGTATCACCGAATAAGGTTTTCTTCTCACGGCCTCGGTAAGCTGACCGCCTTCATCGTATCCCACATATCCCGGAGGCGCACCTACAAGACGGCTCACTGAGTGCCGTTCCTGATATTCGGACATATCGATACGGGTGATCATATTCTCGTCATTGAACAAGAACTCCGCGAGAGCCTTGGCCAATTCAGTCTTGCCCACACCCGTCGTACCCAGGAACATAAAAGATCCTATAGGCCTCTTTTCGTTCTGAAGACCGGCACGGCTGCGTCTCACGGCGTCGCTGACCGCCTTTATGGCAGCATCCTGACCCACCACCCTCTTGTGCAGTTCGTCTTCCATACGCAGAAGTTTGGTCTTTTCACTTTCAAGCATCTTGTTCACAGGGATACCCGTCCAGCGCGCCACTATCTCCGCTATATCGTTAGGCGTAACAGCTTCATTGAGAATAGGATCCTTGATGGCAGCCTTCTTGGCGGTGAGCGCCTCGATATCCTTCTGAATGGTAGCCATCTTGCCGTACCGAAGTTCAGCCACTCGTCCGTAGTCTCCGCTGCGCTCGGCATTGGCAGCCTGAAGCTTGAGGTCTTCAAGTTCGGTGCGATCCGCCTGTATCTTGGACAGTATCCCTTTCTCGTCGTCCCAGCGCTTCTGAAGGGCGTCGTGCTGCGTGCGCGCCTGCGCGAGTTCCTCTTCTATCTTGTCCAGTTTGAGGGATACTCCTTCGCGTTTGACGGCCTGCTTTTCTATCTCGAGCTGCTTTATCTTGCTATCAAGTTCCGCGATAGGTTCAGGCACGGAGTTCATCTCCAGACGCAGTTTGGAAGCCGCTTCGTCCACGAGGTCTATCGCCTTGTCCGGAAGGAAACGCGAAGTGATGTAGCGCGAAGACAGTTCCACTGCCGCGATCAGCGCGTCGTCCTCTATCTTCACTTTATGATGGTTCTCGTACTTCTCCTTAAGTCCTCGAAGTATGGATATGCTCTCGGACGGCGTCGGCTCATCGACCATCACCATCTGGAAACGCCTTTCAAGCGCCTTGTCGGTCTCGAAATATTTCTGATATTCGTCCAGCGTGGTCGAACCTATGGTTCTCAGTTCTCCCCTTGCCAATGCAGGCTTAAGTATGTTCGAGGCGTCCATAGCTCCGGAGCTTCGGCCCGCCCCCACGAGCGTATGTATCTCATCTATGAACAGGATTATCTGCCCGTCGGAATCCGTGACTTCCTTGACCACGGCCTTGAGCCTCTCCTCGAATTCGCCCTGATACTTGGCACCGGCTATTATGGCGCCCAGGTCGAGGGAATAAATTATCTTGTTCTTAAGGTTTTCCGGAACATTGCCGTCCACTATCTTCTGGGCTATGCCTTCGGATATGGCGGTCTTACCTACGCCCGGTTCACCTACCAGAATAGGATTGTTCTTGGTTCTTCGGCTCAGGATCTGAAGGACACGGCGTATCTCCTCGTCTCGCCCGATCACAGGGTCAAGCTTGCCTTGAAGCGCCCTCTGATTAAGGTTTATCGCAAATTTTTCAAGATTTTCGTATTTATTCACCATATTTTTATCTCCTTTACCGCCAATTTAACCCAAATTACATTCCAATCGCCAAAAGTGACAATCTGTCACAAGCACCTTGCCGTGGTTCGTTTTTCTATTGCAATCTGGACCAAATCCATATTACAGTCTACAAACGCCAAAACTATTGCTCGAATACCTATAACCTGAACTTGTGCCGCAGTATTGCACAAGAATGTGTGTTTTTTGTATTACTTTTGCCAAGAAATCAAAATTAATCGATATGAGAGCAGCGATTTACGGGGCCGGTTCGCTTGGCACCATACTGGGAGCCTTCATCACACGCGAAGGCGGACAGATAGAACTTATCAACCGCAATATCAAGCACGTACAGGCGCTTAGAGAGCACGGAGCCCACGTGACGGGGACAGTTGATTTCGTGCAGAAAGTCATCGTCTACACGCCGGAGGAGATGAGCGGAAAGTACGATGTCTTCTTTCTGATGACAAAGCAGCAGCATAACGCCGAGGTGGTGAATTACCTTAAAGATTTCCTGAACGAAGACGGTGTGATCGTGACTTTGCAGAACGGACTTCCCGAGCTGCAAATCAGCGAGATAGTGGGCGAAGACAGGGTTCTCGGATGTACGGTGGCCTGGGGAGCGACTATGACGGAGCCGGGAGTGAGCGAACTTACCAGCGCTCCTGACAGTCTCACCTTTTCTCTGGGTTATATCGGAGACAAGCCGGGACATCATTTCGACGAGGCGAAGGCGCTTCTGGAGAAGATGGGTCCTGTGGAAGTGGAGAACAATTTTATAGGCACCAGGTGGAGCAAACTGCTCATCAATTCTTCTTTCTCCGGGATGAGCGCCGTATGCGGAAGCACTTTCGGACAGGCCGCCAAACATAAAGGCTCACGCAAGATAATCCAGGCCATCATAAAGGAATGCATAGAAGTGTGCAAGGCAGGCGGAATCAAGATAGAGCCTATCCAGGGCAAAGACGTAGTCAAACTTCTGGACTACAATAACCCGGTGAAGAAGGCCATCTCATTTGCCATCATCCCTATAGCCATCAAAAAGCACGCGCTGTTGAAGGCCAGTATGCTCCAGGACATTGAACACGGCAAGAAGACCGAGGTGGACGCCATCAACGGAAGCGTCTGCGCCTACGGACGCAAAGTCGGAGTCCCTACCCCGTTCAACGACAAGGTCGTGGAGATCATCCACGCCATCGAAGACGGTCAACTCTCCCCGTCATTCGACAACGTAAAACTCTTCCCTAAGGCATAAGAGACCGAATTACGACAATAATTGCGTCAGATTCATACGGACTGCAGTCCCCGAAGGCGACGGACATTGCGGTTCATCAGGTGACGGCACAGATGGCGGTAGAGAAAGCCCTTGAGGGGAGAGAACATCTGGTGATGCTCGTGCAGCAGTTCATCGGGGGAAGGGTAGATACCGAAATCGCGCACGATGCCCTCGCTCTGGATATATGTGGAATTGCGCTCGAAATCGACAGTAGGACGTCTCAAGTCCTTGACAGCCACGCCATAACCACAGAAAGATTGGCATTCAGGAAACTTTCGCTGCACGGCGGCAAGATAACCTGAGTCAAGGATGAACGCCTCAAGCTCATACCATTCGCTTTCGAGCAGCACCTCCACCCAAGAATGGAAAATCTCCCGTGGTGCGGATGCATAGACGATACCCGTCATCGCGCCTTTTTGAAGTGCCTTGTCTATCGTGAAACCGTGCACACGACAGGGAATCCCGCAACTGCGCAGCAGAGCCATAAAAAGAGTCCCCTTGGTGTTGCACTGCCCGAAGCCGTCCGAGAGGACCTTGGAGGCCGGAATATCATCCCCCGTGTTATAACCGAAGAGGATTTCATCCCTGACATAATTGTATATTGACCGTATTCTACCGAACTCGGACTCATCACGCCAATGCCGGGACAGCACCAGAGCCTCAATTGAGGGTGAACGGTAGTCCAGCATCGCAGTCTCGCAAAGATATTTGTCGATAGGGTTCATATTGGCAAAGATAGTGGGAATTTGAATAACTATCTACCGATTTATGGAATAGTCCGTCACTCATGTTTCCCTCTGTAATAAATATAGTAATGATGAAAAATAAGTTGGTACTTTTTAGGTATTACTTAACAAGTTCATCCAAGGACATATGTTATATGTTATAGAAATAATACTGCTGCCGGTAAGCTTGGTGCGTTTGACGGGGAATCGACTCTTAAAGAAACTCGCTCTGTTACGGCAAAAAAATGCGCAGACAGGTGTTGGAAGTTCGGAGATTATTCATATATTTGCAAGGTAAACAATTGATACAAAATAAGTTTGTAACCTTTTTGTTGACATTGTAAAGTAAAACGTGTCTTTTTTGGTAAGGACTTGTGGTGAGGATTTCTTGCGCGCGGGACTTTTGGAAAGACCTAAAAAAACAAATTATGTTAAACTTCAACCAGACTTCAGGGTCGGGCGTGTTCGCCGACCTGCGCAGTGACTTTATGTTCAAAAAAGCCTTCGAGCAGAAGGACATTATGATTCCTTTCCTTAACGATATCCTCGGCACGTACAGGATAGTGGATATCGACTACCGTAATGTCGAACAACTTGGCCTTGAACAGGATAGCGCCAAAGTGTATTTCGACCTCTATTGTCACACTTCCGACGGGAAGG
>CAVHGF010000056.1:0-11540 GCA_963635625.1 Treponemataceae bacterium
GCAAAGTACCCGCTTCCTATGATTGACGTCAATGCCCTGAATTCAAACCTATCCGCCCAAAAGTAGGCAAGACAGTAATACTTACCAAGTTAAACCTCGAAATTCTTTTCATATGAAAAAAGCAGTTGTATTCTTCCTGGTTCTTCTCTTTATGGGCGGAGTCTGTGTTATGACGTGTCCGGACAAGCAGGCTCACAAGGATGCCATTATGAACGTAGTCAATTCAAAACTGAGCAAGCAGGCGGACGAGGAGCTTGGAGACGAATTGGGCCTTTTGGGGGCTTCGATTGGCTCGCATATCATAAATCTGATTGTCGACAGCCGTTTGGAGGTGAAGAATTGTTTTGTGTGCAGTCTCGGACAGGTTGAGGGAAATGATGGAAAAACACAGATCGTGTCCGTAGGTGTGCTTGGGCACGTATTCACTACAACTAAGGAAGAATTCAGCAAGACTTTCGATGAATTTTTTAATTGATTTGAACAATGTTGGATGATTTTCGCTTGAGGGTGTTTGAAACTATGTGCCGTACGCTGAGCTTTACTGCGGCGGCGCGGGAGCTTGGCATATCACAGCCGGCGATAAGCCTCAATATAGCCGAACTGGAAAAGCAGCTGGGCGCCACTCTTTTTGAAAGGGCCGGCGGCAAAGTGTCTCTCAGCGAGAAGGGCGAGGTCTTCCACAGGTATTCGTCTCAGATTCTGCATTGGTATGACGCCGCCAACAAGGCTTTCTCCGAAGATAGGGAGACCCCTGCCGAAATTACTCTTGAAAACGGCCGAACCGTTCAGATATGGTCTTTCGGAGATGACATACATCTCAAGCTGAAGGACGAATAGCCCCATGGAATCCGTATATTTTCGTTATACATTTTCTCTAAGGTTTAATAATTAACTGATTGAAATATAGTGAATTGACCATAACAATTCACTATATTGCGTTATATTTTTCAAATTTATTAAGGACTAAAGCGGAGATAATAATATTTTTGCATCGTACACGATTATACTTTTAACCAATCGATATTTACGATGAAAAAGATTATCTTCACTTTGGTTTCCGTTATTATCGGGACCATATCGGTATTCGCCCAGAACGGATATCAGATTAAAGGTGTGGTGGTCGATGAACAGGGTCCTGTAGTGGGCGCCGGCGTGCTGGAAGTGGGAACTTCCAACGGTGTCGCCACTGACCTGGACGGTAATTTCGTTCTTAATGTGTCATCTGCGGATGCACAAGTGGAATTCAGCTGCATCGGTTACGCCACACAAGTTTTAAAAGCTTCACAAGTTCCTGTAAGAGTGGTACTTGGCGTAGATAACACTTTTCTGGATGAGGTCGTGGTCATAGGCTATGGATCTCTTTCCAAAAAGGAAATCTCCAGCTCCATAGTCCAGGTTAACAAGGAGAACCTCTTCAAGGGCGGTATGAACAACCCTATGGAGATGCTTACAGGTAAGGTGGCAGGTCTCAATATAGTATCGACCGAAGCTGCCAATCCTAACGCAAGTTCTTCTTTCCAGGTCCGCGGTGCAGGCTCTATCTCCGGAGGCAATGACCCTCTTGTGGTCATAGACGGAGTGCCTGGCGGAAGCATAAGAAACGTATCCGCTCAGGACATTGAGTCGATGACAGTTCTTAAGGATGCCGCATCCGCAGCCATTTACGGTACGCGCGGTGCCAATGGTGTCATACTCATCACCACCAAGAAGGGCTCTGCCAAATCGACTGGTGCCAATGTGACTTATGACTCATATTTCGCATACAATATCGCCAAGGATATCCCGGAGGTTCTTACGGCCGACGAATGGCGCCGTTCTATGAGAGGAACTGACTTCGGTTACAGCACGGACTGGTACAGGGCTTTGCTGAACGACTTCTCTTACGATCATAACCAGTATGTGGCCATAGACGGTACATCAGAGAACGGGTCATACAACGCTTCCGTATTCTATAAGAATTCAACCGGACTTGACCTCGTGGACGCCCGCACGGAATATGGCGGACGCGCCGCTGTGGAACAGAAATTCTGCAAGAACCGTTTCACCCTCAATTTCAATATGAACACGCGTCGCGTCGATGAGGTCTACGGTAATGACGGAATGTTCGACACCGCGCTTTCGATGAACCCTACGATGCCTATAAAGAATGAGGACGGCACCTGGTTCCAGCCTACATCTCCTACCAGCGCACGTAACCCTGTCGAGTCTATGACCAACCGCACTGCGGACGGCCACCGCCTTTACTTCGTGGGCACCGCTTCCGCCAGGGCCAATCTCATAACAACGGATGCGCATCAGCTCTACACGACGGCAAGCTTTACGGTAGACTACAACTCGTATAAGTCAAACTACTGGGTGCCTGCCGATTCCGGCGAATCATACTGGGGAGGATATGCGGGACACGCAAGTATCTCTGCTTCAACATATCAGACCAACCACGCCGAGTGGCTTTGGAATTATGTCCTTTCTCTTGAAGATCACAAGCTGCAGGCTGTGGCCGGTTACTCTTTCGAGGAATACAATACTGAGAGTGTCAGTGCGGACAACTATAACTTCCAGTACGATTTCGCCTATAATAACATAGGTGCGGGAAGTTATCTGACGGATGCCGACCATCACGCTTCTATGAGCTCATACAAGGAGACTACCAGACTTATCGGTTTCTTTACACGTGTGAACTACAACTGGGCTGATCTCGTCTACGCTTCCGCTTCATTCCGCAGGGAAGGTTCTTCGAAGTTCGGCGCCAATCACAAGTGGGGTAATTTCCCAGGTGCGTCATTGGCTGTGGAAATCGCCAATATGCCGTTTATGGAAGGAATTGATATTCAGAGCCTCAAGCCTCGTATCAGTTACGGTGTCACCGGACGTTCCGGCTTCGGCGCATACAACAGTCTCACCACTTACGGGACACGCGGAAAATATTACATCAACGGCGTGTGGATGACAGGTTTCGCGCCTTCATCCAATCCTAATCCGGATTTGGCCTGGGAGTATCTTGAAAGTTTGAACATAGGTCTCGATGTGGAGGCGTTCGACGGAAGGCTTCGTGCCAGCGTGGATGCTTACGACCGTCGCAACCGTGACCTTCTCTACACCACATCGGCCCCTCAGCCGCCTTACGTCTATTCAACCATCTTCAAGAACGTGGCTTCATCGGACAACAAGGGTATAGAACTCTCCGTGGACTACGATGTATTCAAGAACAAGAATGCATTCAATTGGACAACAGGCATTACTGCGTCAGTTGGCAAGACTGTTCTCACCAAGCTCTCGGACGATGCCTCTTATCTCGAGCTTTATCAGAAGCCGGGTGTGGGAACGAGTGAATACTTCTTCCGCGTCAACGAGGGCGAGGAGATTGGCAATATCTATGGCTATCACTATCTTGGCGTGGATGCCAATGGCAATATGCAGATCGAGGACAATGAAGGCAATCCTCAGGATGTTTCCAATGCGGATCCTTCGTGGAAGCGCTATATAGGATCTACCGTTCCTAAACTTTTCCTCTCTTGGAACAATACCCTCCGCTACGGCAACTGGGATCTGAATCTCTTCTTCACAGGAGCCTTCGGACACAAGATCTTCAATATGCGCCAATACGGTATGGGTCTCAAGGGAAGCGGCAGTGCCAATGTTTACCGCGACGCATATACAGATTATTCATATATACGCACGGGCGGCGGCGTGATATCTGACTTCTTCCTTTATGACGGAAGTTACTTCAAGCTCCAGACAGCTACTCTCGGATACACTTTCAAGACTGATAATTGGAAGGTTGTCGACAGTCTGCGCATTTATCTTGCAGGAAAGAACCTGTATACTCTCACCAAATATAATGGTTCCGATCCTTCGCTCGTGACATCCAACGGTCTGACCCCTGGCATCGATACGAACGGAGCATATCCGGCAGCGGCTCAGATAACTCTCGGTGTAACCGCAATCTTCTAAAACAAGGAACGTTATGAAAAAGAATATCATAAAATATCTGGCTCTCCCGGTGCTTGCGTTTTCTGCAGTCTGCTGCACCAACCTGGATGAGCACGTATATAACAAGGTAGACAAGAATGTCTATTATAAGGATGAAGCCAGTCTTCAGGCTGCCGTTGCCTCCATCTATCACGAGGCTCAGGAAAGCTATTCGGAGTGGTTCTACTATCTGCAGGAACTTTCCGCAGATCAGATAGCATGGAGAGTGTGGAACACCAACTGGGGCTATGATGAGGGCGAAAAATACGTCTTGTCCATACAGCACTGGAATTCAGAGTCCAAGATCATCCTTTCCACTTGGCAGAAGGCCTGGACTACCGTGGGACTCTGCAACAATATTCTCGCCGATATGCAGTCGCTCAACCCTGCGGATCTGAACATAGACGAGAAGACAATCGCTTCTTACGAGGCGGAAGTCCGTACTTTGCGTGCGTGGGCGTACTATAATATATTCGAGATATGGGGTGGCGCCATTCCTCTTTACACGGGTGTGGCTTCCACGACACTTCCTCAGAGCGAATCCCGCAGACTCGGTTCTTTCGAGAAGGGCTGTGCTTCAGTAGTTGAGTTCATATCAAACGAACTGGACGAGACTCTCGAGAATCTTCCTGTAGGGGAGGTAAACCGTATGAACCAGGCTGCCAACCGTCTTCTTCGTGCACGCTTGGCGCTTAATACCGAACTCTTTACTGGAACTGCCGACTACGACACGGCGGAGCGTATCGCCCGCGAGATAATAAACGGGGACTACGGCTCTTATTCCATCGATGACGATTATCGCACGCTTTACAGCACGGACAACCGTACCAAAAGCCACGAGCTTATTATGGGATTCGCCTGTGAATTCGGGCAGAGCTCAGGTTCCCAGGCCAATATGCGCAACACACCGTTCTTCGGTTACGCTTTCAAGGACGTGTTCGGATGCCCGAGCATTTCCAATACCGGATGGAACTGTATGATAATAGTCCCTTCTCACGACAACTCCGGAACCATAGTATATGGCAAGGGAACGGATACCGGAGGCAAGAGCTTCCTGGAGGCGCCATATAACGATAAGCTGGGTGCCGTAGTGGACAGGTTCGATACCCGTGACATCAGACGTCAGCCGTTCACCTGCGATCTTTCAGGCAACTGGAAAGGTAATTTTGCTATGGGTTATCAGTACAAATATGGTACTACCGACCCTGTGGAGGCAGACGCTTCCTGCGAGTATGCCGGTTCACCGCTTTACTACGTGGATCAGGTGGCTACATTCAAGAACGCCGCAAGTGTGGAGGACGTGATGTCTTCTTACTATGGGGAGGATAACTCCGGTTATCGATTCGTGAAGTATCCCGCATATCCTGACGGAGCAGGCGACTACCGCAGCATAGACGAAGTGGAATTCCGCTTGGCTGAGGCGTATTATATTGTCGCTGAATGTCTTGTCCGTAAGGGCGACAGCGAAGGGGCTAAGGATATGGTGGATGCCGTGCGCGGAAGGTATTTCTCCGCATCGGACAAAGCTTCGGCTCTTTCAATCCCGGGTCCGGGCTTCACGGCCTTCGACAAGGACTGGATGCTGTCCGAGTGGGGTAAAGAGTTCCTCGGTGAGGGACGCAGACGTCGTACAGACCTTCGCCGCTTCGACAAATTCACTCAGGGCCAATGGTGGTTTATGGGTCGAGGAAAAGATGCAGCGGGAAGTCTTATCCCGGCTACGCGTGACCGTAAATATGAGTGGTTCCCGCTTCCTTCTTCAGTGTTCCAGACCAATTCCGGACTTGAGCAGAACCCTAACTATTAATCTTCAGAGAAAATGAAAAAGATATTTAAATATTTGATGACTCTTCCGCTTGCGTTGCTTGCACTGTCCTGCAACAAGTCGGAGATCGTATTCGACCACGAAAAGCCAGGATTCGACATTCAGGACGGAAAGATTCTCATCGAAGCCATACTTCCTACGACCACGACGGAAGATGACGAGATCTATATCGCCGGTCCTTTCGCCGGTGGTGATTCCTTGGCGGTGTGGGGCAATTCTTCATACAAGCTTGCCCACAGCACCGTAATATCCCAGAAATGGGGTGTATATCTTGACCCGGCCGATTTCAAGGACGGCAAGACTCTGCAGGACGGATTTTGGTTCGTATCCTATAAGGAAGGACGTGAACGCTCTGGCAAGGGAGAGGAGACCGTACATACGCTTTCAGCACAGACAGGCCATAGCTATAATGTGTACGTGGCCAGTTGGAAGTCCCGTTTTGTCGTTCCGGACGAAGATGAAGACGAAGAAGGCTTCCCTGAGCACGACGGAGTGCGTATCTATATCATAGACGAGACAGGTTGGGATGCCATAGCTCTTTACCAGTGGGGCGATGTCAACAACCTCGGCGGCGGTTGGCCGGGAGCACAGGTGGCAGGTACGTTCACATATAAGAAGAACAATGTCACTTATAAGTACTTCGACTACACCGATGAAGTATACGGGCTTAACCAGAACCTGATCTTCAATAACAACGGTGGCGGTATACAGCTTTCTGACTTTGCACTGACATTCACCGAAGGTGTGACAGATTACTTCCTTCTCGTTACGGCTAAAAGTGTGTCAGAGGCTGAAAACCCTGATTCCGAGCCGCTTATCCCGGAGCACGAAGGTGTGCGCATCTATGCCAATGACCAGACGGGTTGGGATGCCATAGCTCTTTACCAGTGGGGAGATGTCAATGACTTAGGTGGCGGTTGGCCGGGAGCACAGGTGGCCGGAACGCTGACCATCAACGGTGTGGATTACGTCTATTTCGAGTATGGCCAGGAGGCTTACGGATTGAAGCAGAACCTCATCTTCAACAACAACGGCGGCGGTACCCAGCTCGCTGACTACGCGCTCACTTTCGAGGACGGTGTGCCGGATTACTTCTTCACCGTGACTGCCAAGGGAGTTACGCCGGTAGATCCGGAGAATCCGGATGCCAGTTAACTGACTTTCATATTGTTAGTGCATATTAGTTAAAATTGGGCAGGAGCCCTTGATCGGACTTCTGCCTGCAAAATTCAAAAATTAAAAGAATGAAAAGGAATATGATGACGGTTGTTTCTTTGGCGTGTTTTCTGTCCACGCTGTTTCTTTCGTGCTCCAAGCCTTCTGACGGCAGGAAGATAATCATAGGACCTGAAGGAGGAAAGACCGAGGAAGTGCTTTCGCTGGATGGAACGAAGAGAGACAATTGGCAGATATACCAGGTGAATCCCAAACTTTACGGCACGGGCGGGGTTTATGGTAAGATAGAGGCTCGTCTGGACGAGATTAAGGCCCTTGGAACCGAGATTCTCTATCTTATGCCTGTCTATGAGGAAGGAAAGGTGAAGTCCGTGGGCTCACCGTACTGTATCAAGGATTATAAGGCGTTGAATGCCAATTATGGCACTATGCAGGAGCTCCGTTCACTCGTTGACGCCGCCCATTCAAAGGGGATGAAGGTGATGTTCGACTGGGTGGCCAATCACACTGCTTGGGATAACGCCTGGATAAGCGAGCACCCTGAGTGGTATGAAAAAGACGCACAAGGCAATATCGTTTATCCCACAAAGGATGGTACCTGGACCGATGTGGCTCTGCTCAATTACTCGAATACCGAATTGTGGTCTGCTATGGAAGATGCTCTGACATATTGGGTCAAGGAGCTTGGCATAGACGGTTACAGGTGTGATTACGCGCACGGAGTGAGGGATGCCTTCTGGAAGGATGCCATCTCAAAGCTTAAAGCGCAATACCCTGATCTGATTATGCTCGCCGAGTCCGATTATGAGCGTATGTTCGATGACGGATTCGACATCATTTTCGACAGGGCTATGAAAAGTCATATGATTTCGCTTTTCAAGGGCGGCAAGGTGGCGGATTTCTTCAATTGGTATAAGTCCGATCTGGCCAAGACACCTGCCCCTAAGACGAAACTTTTCTTCATAACCAATCACGACGACGCCACGGAGAATTATCCTGCAGGCCAATTCTCAAGTTCGCAGGGCGGTCTGGCGGCTTTTGTGCTGATGAGTTCGCTCAACGGCTCGTCTATGGTTTACGGTTCGCAGGAGACGGGGTATTCGAAGACCATCAATTTTTTCCAGACATTTACTTTTGACTGGAGTGCCGGAAGTGATATTCATAATGCGTATAATCAGGCTCTTTCTGCTCTTTCCGGACTTGACCGCAGCGGAAAGATGACGGCCTGGTATAACGGCAGGGTCATTTTCGTTTCATATCCTAACGGTCTTGTTGCGGTGAATGTAGATGCTTCATCTGCAACCGCAGGTCTTCCTGAGGTGAATTCTTCGCTGCCTTCCGAGGTGACGCTTTCCGGATATGGTTGTAAAATCTGGACTTGGCAGTGATGAAAAAGTGGTTGTTGTCTCTGGCCGTTTTGGCCTTGGCGTCTTGTGCGCAGAAAACGGACGTCAGTTCGCCTGACGGTAGCATAGTCGCTTCGCTCAGGATTCGCGACGGCCGGGCTGAGTACAGCGTGTCAGTAGACGGAAAAAACGTCATATCTCCTTCCCCTATGGGATTATGTGCGAAGGGGGCCAATCTTGCCGACGGATTCCGCGTTAAAGGCAGCAGACGCTCAAGTGTGGATGAGCAATGGAGCCAGCCTTGGGGTGAGAATAAAAGGATACGCGACAAGCACAATTCTCTTATAGTGGACCTTGAGAACAGGGAGGGCGTATGCCTGGCTCTTGAATTCCGTGCCTTTGACGACGGTGTGGCGTTCCGTTATATTTACGATGTCCCTTCTGTGGATACCGTGGAGGTGACGGATGAACTTACTGAGTTTCGTTTTACGGAAGATGCCGTGTCGTGGTCCATTCCGGCAAGTTTTGACACTTACGAGTACCTGTATAGGAAGATGAACCTTTCCGAAGTGGAGAATGCCAATACGCCTTTTACCCTCGTGCGTCCCGACGGACTGCATCTGAGTGTGCACGAGGCCGCTTTGGTGGATTTCCCGGAGATGGTGCTGAGGCGCGACTCTGCTCTTTGCTTCAAAGCGGATCTGTCTCCGTTGAAAAAGGGAGAAGTGCTTAAGGCGCGCGTTTCGTCCGGGTTCAAGACACCGTGGCGCACGCTGCAGGTTTCCCGCGACGCCGTAGGATTGGTCAATTCGTCTATGATACTCAATCTCAATGATCCTTGCAAGATAGAGGATACTTCGTGGATAAAGCCGATGAAGTACATAGGAGTGTGGTGGGGGATGCATCTTGGCATAGAGAATTGGCAGGGAAAGTATCACGGAGCCACTACGCGAAGGGCGATGGAGTATATAGATTTCGCGGCGGAAAACAATATCCAGGGTGTGCTTTTCGAAGGCTGGAACGATGCTTGGCGAGGTTCGGCTGCACTCGCGGATTTCGATTTTACCAAGGCGGCACCGGACTTCGATATTCAGAAAGTGCTTTCGTATGCCCGGAAGAAAGGTGTGGACTTTATCACGCATAATGAGACTGGCGGGAATTACACCCGTTTCGACGAACAGCTTTGCGCGGCTCTGGACTGGGATCAGAGCAACGGGATACACGCACTCAAGACGGGATATGCCGGAGGTGGACTTGTCGGAGGTGTTCCGAGACATAGTCAGACGGGGATAAACCATTTTCACAGAGTGGTCCGCGAGGCGGCGTCAAGGCAGATAATGGTCGACGGGCACGAGGTGGAAAAGCCTACGGGGCTGCAGCGGACTTGGCCCAATTATATGACGCGTGAGTGTGTGAGAGGTATGGAATATAATGGTTGGAGCAGCGGAAATCCGCCTTCGCATCACGAGATACTTCCATATACGCGCCTTCTCGGAGGTCCTGTTGACTATACGCCAGGTGTTTTTGATATCTTGTATGAAAATATCAAAGGCAAACCTCAGGTGCGCGAATGGGGACAGCCCGGGACGAATTGCAGGGTGCATACCACTCTTTGCAAGCAGATTGCCAATTGGGTCATCTTGTATTCGCCTATGCAGATGGCGTGTGACCTGATAGAGAATTATAAGGGACATCCGGCATTCCGATTCTTCAAGGACTTCGATGCGGATTGCGATGTCTCCAGGGCTTTGCAGGGCGAGGTAGGGGAGTATATAGCGCTTTATCGCAGAGCATCCGACAGGTATTTCTATGCCGCAACCACAGATGAGAACGCGCGTACGCTCACACAAAGCCTTGATTTTCTCTCACCCGGAGTTAAGTATCGTGCCACCATATATGCAGACGCCCCGGATGCCGACTGGAAAACCAACCCTTGCGCATATCAGATTACTGAGCGCATAGTGGATTCATCTGATACTCTTACCATACGTCTTGCTCCCGGCGGAGGACAGGCGATAAGTTTTATTCCCGAACTATCCGATTAAAATGTTTTCCTTTTCA
Source organism: Treponemataceae bacterium (assembly GCA_963635625.1). GTDB lineage: Bacteria > Bacteroidota > Bacteroidia > Bacteroidales > UBA932 > Cryptobacteroides. The sequence continues at coordinate 10,378 of CAVHGF010000056.1, forward strand.
GTGTTAGTAGTGATTATGATCGGATAGTGGGGGACGTGGCGGACAATTTTTTGCCCGCCACGTTTCTTTTTTAGGATTATTTATCGTTCGATGAATGTAAGGAGGTACTCTTCCATCTTTTTGTAGCCTTGTAATGTCGGGTGAACCGTATCCGTTGAATATTCAGGAAGTATTCGCCCGTCGCTTCCGGCAAGCAGGTGGAAGTAATCGACGTATTTTATATGATTCGCGGTGGCGTAATCCTTTAACAGAGAGTTGAATCTCTGAATCTGTTCATAAGCATCGGTCACCTCTGGCCGCCAATAGAACCGTGTGGAGCACAGCAGAGAGCATACTATGGGTTCGATGCCGTTTGCCAATGCAATCTCGCACATTGATTTGATGCTCCCGACAGCGCTTTCTATATCTATGGCGTGCCCGTCATTAAGGGCGATGTCATTTATTCCCGCCTGTATGACCACATATTCGGGGTGAATGTCAATCACATCGTTTCTCATACGGACCAGAATCTGTGATGTCGTCTGTCCTCCTATCCCTCGTCCTACAAAATTGTTTTCCTTGAAAAAATCCGGATCGTTACTGGCCCATCCTTCGGTTATCGAGTCTCCGAAAAGGACGGCTTTGGGGGAGGAAGTCATTTGTGCATTGGCTTCTGCATATCTGTATGTTCCGGCCCAGTCTGCATTTCCTTGAGCTGCAAGCGCAAGTGTTGAAAGCCAAATGAATAATAATCCGGACAGTACCGCCGGGATGTGTATTTTTGTCTTCATCGTAAATATCATATGTCTTTTTGGGGTATGGGAGTGAGCAGTCTTGACGTATTTTTACGAAGATAGTAAAAATTGTGAGTTTAACGCCGTTTTGTATAATTAACCCTCCAGCTTGACCGCCTTGGCCTTTGCAGGGCGGCCACGACGCTTCGGAGCAACCTTTCTCGATTTGTAATCAGTTCCGCAGCCTTCCGGAACAGTCTCCAGGCGGGCGATATTGTTGAATACGAAGATCCGTTTCTGCGCGGTGCTCGAATGCAGTGATAGAGCATCTTTCGAAAAACGGAAGATCACGGATGTGCTACTGAGTGTGGTGTAGGGCATATCCGTGCTCTTTAGCCTCGTTCCGAAAGGGGGCATAGGATCGGCAATATGCCCTGTAGGCCCTTCTAG
>CAVHGF010000057.1:0-11510 GCA_963635625.1 Treponemataceae bacterium
TGTAAAGTCACCGGCTTGTCAGAAAGTGAAATACAGTCCCTTTCCTGACCATATCACTTTTTGTCAATTTTTCTAAAAACGGGTCTTTTGCGCATCTGTATTGTATGTTGCGAGACGGCGATTTAGAGATGTAACAGTAAAGATGAGGGTGACTAATTTGTCTTTCGACTTTTTAGTCACCCTCGTTCTTTATTATAGTTTGTTCAGCAGTGTCTTGGTTTGTTTGGCATCAGCCTCGCGCAGTTCTCCGTCCTTCTGGTATTCGTAGCCGCGGAAATCGAAAACCTGAATGTATGAAGGCTGGTCCGGGGCGCAGAAGTAAAAGTCCACCCTGATACATCCTCCTTCAGAACCTTCTTTGATGTCGAGATCGGCAGTCTTTCCTTCCAGAAAGTTCACCAGCGGCTCTTTGCATCCTCGGCAGAGGTCAAGAGACTTTTTGTGGTATGTCTTGTGATCATCACCGATCTTGTATCCGGTCCTGTAGAGGAAGAACAGAAGCAGTCCCAGTGCTGCGATGCAGAAGCCGCAACCCTTGTTCACGAAGAACAGCCCTGCGCCTATCGCTATCAGAGCGAATGATATTGTCAAGTCTTTAACTGTATGTACTTTTTTGATATTTGTTTCCATAATGATTTTAATTAAGTAATTCCTAAAAAATAACTTGGTACTTTTGATGGCCTTTACAAAATTTTACCAACTTATTTTTTCTTCATTATTAAAATGGTTTGCTTGGCCTGAACGGAATCACGCATCTGTGGACAGAATCATCTTTTGATGTTTTGAATGCCCCGATTTGGTGACAAAACCGTTAATCCAACTCAAGTTTCGCAAGTAATATGACAGTAAGAAACAGCGGCTTTCAAAAAAACTTCACAAATATTTGCGACTTATACTGAATGCAGATAGACGCCCAAAGCCGCTGTTGCCTTACTGATAACATCTGCCCATCCACTGAATACTGCCTGAGAAATACGCCGCCTTGACTGCGGAAGTGCAGTCGTAATGTGTAGCAACGATTATTGAATGATCCCGAAGGACTGTCGATGCATTGAGACGGCGAGTAATGCCGTGCTCACGGCAGAGTCCCGAAAGCGAGGGACTATTTATAAAATAGTGGATAGGAAAGGGATACGCTAAATCAGCAGATGGCAGATGGCGTGGAGTAAATTGGCGGAGCAGAATTGGCCCCTATAATTATAGTCTGTCAATTCGAGGCAGGAGAGCTTTTTGTCGAAGCTTTTCCGCTCGCCATCGAAGGAAGACGCTGATTTGAAGCTGCTTTTCTGAAAGTTTTTCAGGCATTGCGAAAGAGGAGAGTTGACCTGATAATTTGTCGCGGGGATGTTTATGTCCGAGCATTCGAGCTCGCATCTGATGGCGCAAATCGCGGATTTGACTTCGGAAGTCGTCGATGTGGCAAAGCACGGCTTGAGCAGATTCTCTGACACTGTCAAAGTTAACAGAAGCCCAAGTACAATCGATATTTTTCTTATGATGCTTGCCAATTTCATCGTGGTTGCTCTCACCGAGAGGTTTTTATCTGTCAAATGTATGAAAAATGTTTCAATGATGTGCAGGTTATTCTTTGAAAATTTCCCTATTTGCACAACATTATATCCAAAATGAGGCAATTGGCCTGCTTCATCCCGCCTGATCCTATGTTCCCGAGGTTCCTTATGGTCTTCTCTATGTCTGAGTCTATTATTCCGTCCGTCGGCTGCGCGCATATCCCTCTGAGAGCCAATACCGCGCTTTGAATAGCGCAGGACACGCCGCTTGCCACCTTCAGTGCGCATCCTTCCTTCGCCCCGTCGCAAATCATCCCCGTTATGTTGCCTACCATATTCTTTATGGCGGATGACATCTCCTCCACTCCGCCGCCTTTCAGCATCACTATTCCGCACGCTGCTCCGGTCGATGCCACCACGCATCCGCACAAGGCGGAAAGCCTTCCAAGATAGGACTTTATGTGTATGGCTACCAGATTGCTCAGGGTGAGCGCCCTTATGAGCTGTTCTTCGTCCGAGTGCAGATAACCGGCTGTGGTTATCACCGGAAGTGAGACCGTAAGTCCCTGATTACCGCTTCCCGAATTGCTCATCGCCGGGAGCGTGCAGCCGGACATACGCGCATCTGAAGCCGCCGCCGTACGGGACATACATTGCGAGTTGAGCGAGCCTCCGAACACTTTAGCGTTATCCGGGTCGGCTATGGTCTTCCCTACACGCAGGCCGTAATTACCGCGCAGACCTTCGTCGCTGAGAGCCGTGTTCATCTCTATCTGCTCTTTTATTATCCCAAGGTCGGGAAGCGCCGCGTTACAGGCGAATTCATATATTATCTCCAGGCTGAGGAACTTGCCGTCAGGATTGCCGCATTCCTGTGTGCTTTCTTGTCTTTTGTCCAGAAGCACCCGTCCGCAAGAAGAAAGATAGGTGATGTTGTCGTGTTCGTCTTCTATCACGCATACGCTCGCCCCTCCGCCCTCAAATTCACATTCTGCCCTGGAATACAGGATTTTATCGGTCTTTTCCGCCTTGATACACACCTTTCCCTGCGCCACCATTTCCTTGGCTTTCGATATGGCCTCGCAGTCCGAATCTTTCAGCACTTCCAGCCCGTAATGCCAATTTCCGCACACGGCAGCCATTGCAACGGCTATGGAAAGCCCTCTCTGGCCCGTTCCCGGAATCCCCACGCCCATAGCGTTTTTCAGAATCCCCTCGCAGACATACACGGTTATCTTTTTTATGGTGTCCGGACGGTCGGAATCTTCTGCCTGGCAGTATGACGGATTATCTCCGGCATTTTCTGTGGTTCCGGTTTCAACGGGCTTTGATCTTTTTACGCGATCTGTGCGATTTATGGCAGAGGTGCTGTAATAAGCGTCCACGGCACGTGCCACGCAAAGCGCCACCGACACCGGCTCGGTGCAACCGAGCGCAGGCTTCACCTCCCGATATAGAAGACCCTTTATGTTTTCGTATGTATTGGCATCCATAAACGCAAATGTAGTTATTTTATAATAACTCGTATGTATTTCTGCCCGAAGTTCCGTATATGTTTTGTCCGCACGTGGCCGGTTCCAACCGGACAAAAACTTGAGCGGAAAATCGCCCGATGACTTGCTCAATGCCTGCAAATGTGTTATCTTGGCGCTGTGCTTGACATTTATCACTACAAATGGAATTAAGTAATTCCTAAAAAATTTTACCAACTTATTTTTTCATCATTACTAAGCACAATTTTTACAACGATATTGTTCAGAGCGAGGTGACATTGGATGAGCTTTTCGGGTAAACAAGGAACGAAACCGCATTATGGGATTCTGGACGCCCTGCGTGGCGTCGCGGCGCTGATGGTGGTGCTTTATCACATCTGCGAGGGTTATGCGTTTGCAGGAGGGGATGCTGTCATACGCACGTTGAACCACGGTTATCTCGCAGTGGATTTCTTCTTTCTGCTTTCGGGTTTCGTTCTTGGTTACGCTTACGATGATCGTTGGCATAAAGGCTTTACGATCAAGGATTTTTTCAGGAGAAGACTGGTCAGGCTGCACCCGATGGTCATTATGGGAGCCCTCATAGGGGTGGCGGCGTTTCTGCTTCAGGGAAGTGTGCGGTGGGACGGCTCCGGAGTGGCGTTGCCGTCGGTTCTATTGGCGTTTGTATGTGCGATATGTATGGTACCGGCGGTGCCGGGCGGGGTGTATGAAATCCGTGGCAACGGGGAGATGTTTCCGCTGAACGGCCCGGCCTGGTCGCTTTTCTTTGAGTATATTGGCAATATCCTTTATGCGTTGTTCCTCCGTCGGCTTCCTACTTGGGCATTGGCCTGTCTGAGCGCGGTGCTGGGTGTGGCCTTGTGCGTGTTCACGGTGGGGGATGTGTCCGGTTACGGAAGTCTGGGCGTGGGTTGGACTCTGGACAGGGTGAATTTCTGCGGCGGGCTGCTGCGGATGCTCTTTCCGTTCACTATGGGTATGCTGATTTCGCGTATCTTCAGGCCAATTAGGATGAAGGGGGCGTTCCCTATATGCTCCGTGGCGCTCGTGCTGCTGTTTGCCGTACCTTTCATAGGGGAGAGGAGTGATGCAAGCATTTGTCTTAACGGGATTTACGAGAGCGTATGCATAATGCTGATTTTCCCCGCTTTGCTGTGGTTGGCCGCAAGTGAAGGACATTCCGCCCCCGGTGAGTCGCGAAGCGGACGGCTGTACTCGTTTCTGGGGGACTTGTCGTATCCTCTATATATTACGCACTATCCGGTGATGTACCTTTTCTACTGGTGGATGATGCAAAGCGGAAGGCACACTTTCGCTCTCACGTGGTGGCAGTCGATAGCGGTCTATGTGTCGTGTCTGCTGATAGCTCTTGTCTGTCTGCGTTTTTACGATGCTCCGCTGCGATCGCGTCTGCAGAAGGGGAAAAAGTGATCTGCTTGTGGAGGGGGATTTTGGTTTTGCATATTTTCGTAAATATCCGTATTTTTGTAGGCTTTTCGTTTGCCGGCCATCCGGTTCAGGTGGGAAGTGAAGGTTGAAAAACAAATAAAATTTAAATAAAATGGCAAATAACAAGAAAACGGAAGAAATTCGTGAGGAGAATGTGAAATCCACAGTTTCCGCTACAGAGAATTTTTTTATCCAGAACAGGAAGCGCCTTATAATCGCATTGGTTGCAGTGGTGGTCGTAGGGCTTGGCATTATGGGTTACAGCAAGTGGGTTTATGCTCCTTCAGTGGCTCAGGCACAGGAAGATAGCTATGTCGCAGAGCTTAATTTCCAGCAGGGAGAGTTTGAATTGGCACTGAACGGAGACGGTGTGAACAAGGGTTTCGCACAGGTCTGCAGCGAGTACGGCGCCAAGGCTGGAAAGGCTGTATATCTTTATGCCGGAATCTGTTGCGCACAGTTGGGACAGTGGGAGGAAGCGCTTTCTTACCTTAAGAAATATAAGGGTACCGAGCCAATCCTCGCAGCACGTTCGCTTGCTCTTCAGGGGGACTGCTATTCTGCGCTTGCAGACAATGCACAGGCTGCCGCTTATTATGTGAAAGCTGCACAGAAGGCTGATAATCCGTTCGCCGCCGAGTATCTGGTGAAGGCCGGAAAGGCTTATGAGGCTCTTGGCCAGAAGGACAAGGCTCTCGAGGCGTACAAGACAGTTAAGCAGAAATATCAGATGAGCATAGAGTATTCTCTTATAGATAAATACATTAACGAGGTTTCAGAATAACATATGGGAAGAGCTTTTGAATTTCGTAAGGAGCGTAAACTCAAGAGATGGGGTCATATGGCCCGCACCTTCACTAAGCTTGGAAAGGAAATTACCATTGCAGTAAAGCAGGGCGGTCCGGATGTGACCGGTAACCCTCGTCTTCGCGCCTTGATCGCCACCGCACGCACCGAGCAGATGCCAAAGGAGAACATCGAGCGTGCCATCAAGAAGGCGGTCGAGAGCAAACAGGGTGATTTCAAGGAAGTTGTTTACGAAGGTTACGGTCCTTTCGGCATAGCATACCTCGTGGAGACGGCTACTGACAACACTACACGTACGGTGGCTAACGTGCGTTCTTATTTCACCAAGTGCGGCGGTACTCTGGGAACGAGCGGGTCAGTGTCATTTATGTTCGACCACAAGTGCGTGTTCCGTATCAAGGAGACGGAGGGGATGGATCTTGAGGAGCTTGAACTTGAGATGATAGACTGCGGAGTGGACGAGCTGTTCGAGGAGATAGAGGTCGACAAGGATGATAACGAGACCAAGGTGGTGGTGATCTATGGAGATTACACTTCTTACGGTCAGATTCAGAAATACATAGAGGATCACGGATTCGAGCTTGTATCCGGTGGATTCGAGAGGATTCCTACTACGGATCTCAAGGATGTCACGCCGGAGCAGAGGGCCACACTTGACAAACTCACCGGCCTGCTTGAGGACGATGAAGATGTAACAAACGTGTACACAACCCTTAAACCTTTAGAGTAAGTTTTTATACAAACATTCTCTTATTTGGGCCGGCGCTTGGGTGTCGGCCTTTTTTTTGACTATATTTGTGCGATGATTGTCGGGTTTTCCAGATATTTTGCAGTGCTGGCCTCCGTGTTGTGCTGCTTTATCGCTTCGGCTCAGGGTTCTGAGAACGGGCGGGACGCTTCCGGGGCTTCCGGGTCTGCAGCAGGAGACTATATCACTGTCTATCAGAAGTATCTGAGCCCTTTGAAGAATACGCATTGCCGTATGTATCCTTCCTGCAGCGCTTATGCCAAGCTTGCTTTTTCGCACAATTCTTTTGCCGAGGCTATGGCTATGACGGCTGACCGCCTGACGCGTTGCGGACACGATACGCAGCTGTATCCGAATGCCGTGATAGGCGGACGCCTTTACGCTGTGGATTTTCCGAAAGGGGTGGAGGTCCCTGCCGGTCTTGGCCAATCCGGAAAGATATCGGTGGCGGCGGAGACTGTTGCGCCGAAAAGCGTGGCCGATTCGTCCATCGTTTTTATCAACAGACTGATTAATAAGGGGAATTATTGGGGTGCGATGACGGAAATAGATCGCTTGCTGTACTATTTCCCTAATGATTTTTCTTTGAATCCGCAGATCGGGCTGTCACACCTTAAATGCTATGAGGGTCTGGGAAAATATTCCGCGGGATTGGGCCTTTATTATTCTTTTCCGTCGGTTTTAAGGTCGGATTATAGAATAAGCCTCGCCGCTTCTCATCTGTTGGAACTCACTTCAGACTGGGACGGCGCAATCGATCTTTATAAAGAATGTGCGGGCGCTTTCGATGTCAGTCTTCACACTGTTTCGCCTTATGGACGCCTGTCCGTTCTTTATCTTCGCAAGGGGGATTACGAGCAGTCTTTGCAGATGATCGAGAAAAGGGCTGCGGTGGAGGAGAATTATCCGTCTCTTGTTCAAAGCCAAAGGGTTGTGTGCGAGGCGAGGGATGCGTCCCGAAAGAGTTCGGCATTGGCACAGGCGCTCAGCATCATCCCGGGTGCGGGGTATCTTTATGCGGGAGCTCCGTCCAACGCTCTCACTTCACTGTTGGTCAATTGCCTTTTGGGTTATGCCACATATACTTCTTTCAACAGCGGGAATACGGGTGTGGGCGTGATACTTGGCGCTCTTACCTTGTCTTTCTATGTGGGGAATTCGTTCGGCGCGACTTCGTGCGCGTCCCGGTATAATGAGAGAATCCTGGAGAGGAGCGTGAATCAACTGGAAAAGTTAAATCCTTATATAAATTAAATTATGTCAAAGAGATTTTTATCATTAGTCTGTGCGGCTTTCGCTTTCTGCCTGTCTGCAATGGCTCAGAGCAATAGCGAACCTGTTATTCTCAAGGCGGGAACTCCTGTCAATATGGTGACTGCGCAGAGACTCACTTCCAACTCGTGTTCGCTTGGTTCGTCGGTGAATTTTATAGTAAGCAACGATATTCAGGCAGGAGGAGTCGTGGTGATCCCTTCGGGAACCATTGTCAAGGGTACGGTTTACGATGTCAGCCGTGCCACCGTGCTTGGCATACCTGGAAGACTGGGCGTGTCGATAGACGGCGTCTATGCTTCTGACGGTACGTATGTGCCTCTTACGGGGGCCTCTGTCTATGATGAGGGAGCCAATAATACGGCGCTCGCTGTGGTTTGCGGTCTTTTCACCTTGATTGGATTTATCATCAGCGGAGAGACGGCTGTGATTCAGGCTGGTACACCGGTGCAGGGCATAGTATTGGTGAATACTGCCATCTACGGCGCATAGTCTGCTGTTTTCCGCGTGCTTTGCGGTTCTTTCGAGAAGACTTGAGTGTCAGATCGAAAGGACCGCAAGTACGTTGATGAGGTCGTGATTGATAGGCTTGTCCTTTTTGATGGCCCTGTCGATAGGAATGTAGACGATCTCGTCGTCGTGTATGCCGACCATAATGTTCCTCTGTCCTTCCTTGAGAGCTTCTATGCTGGCGTAACCCAGACGGCTGGCCAGGATTCTGTCGAATGCGCTTGGCGTGCCTCCTCTCTGAAGGTGTCCCAGAATGGTGACGCGCACGTCGTACTGAGGGTATTCCTTGCGCACACGGTCGGCATAATACATAGCACCGCCGTTCTTGTGGCTTTCGGATACTATCACTATGCTGCTGTTCTTGCTTTTACGGAATCCGCGGCTGATGAACTGTTCCAGCTGGTCCACGTCCGTCTGATCTTCTGGAATGATGGCAGCCTCGGCACCTGATGCGATGGCGCTGTTTTGTGCGAGAAATCCTGCGTCGCGTCCCATCACTTCCACGAAGAATATGCGGTCGTGTGAGGTGGCAGTGTCGCGCACCTTGTCCACGCATTCCACGATGGTGTTCAGCGCGGTGTCGTAGCCTATGGTGCTGTCTGTGCCGTAGAGGTCGTTGTCTATGGTGCCCGGGAGCCCGATTACCGGAAAGTCATATTCCTGGGCCAATACTTGGGCGCCTGCGAGCGAGCCGTTGCCTCCGATGATTATGAGTGCGTCGATGTCGAATTTCTGTATGTTGTCAAAGGCTTTCTTTCTGCCTTCCGGGGTCATAAATTCCTGACTCCTGGCGGTCTTGAGGAAGGTTCCTCCGCGTTGTATGGTGTTGCTCACGCTTTCTGTGGTGAGTTCCTTGATGTCGCCGTGGATAAGACCTTCGTAACCGCGGTAAATTCCCATAACTTTCATCCCGTTGTAGATGGCGCTACGGGTTACGGCGCGTATGCACGCATTCATTCCGGGAGCGTCACCTCCGGATGTAAGAATGCCAATCGTTTGTATTCCTTTTCTCATACTCAAGTTTTGCAAGTAATATGATTTATTGTTGTTCAGCTATAGCCTTTTCAACGTGCAAATATTGCACCTTTTTTTGGATTATTTTATGGCTTTTGCGCACTATTTTTCGTCGGAAATCGACTGTGGCTTGCTGCGCGTGGCGAGTGTCGGGACTGATGACCGGGCCGGCGGGGTGGCAGGTGATTGGCGTGGACCGGATTGGCGTGTGGACGGGCGGCCGGCGGAATTGGCCGGAAAGGTGGAAGGTTTCCGCTTCGAGGGGTGATTATTGGAATTGAGGGGAATATCGTTATATTTGCAGACATTTTAAATGGTAGTACATTATTGTTTTAATCCAAATCAAATTATGAAAAAGAATCTGTTGGCATTGGCATTTGTTGCCTTCGCCGGTGTAATCGCGGTCAGCTCTTGCGACAAGAAGGGCTCGAAGGAAGATCCTGTTCTCACTTTCAAACTGGAAGTGGAGAATGTTGCCGCCGTTTCCGCAAGCGTTACGGTTACTCCTTCTATTACTGATGCTACTTATTATTATGACGTTCTGCGGAAGGAAGCTTTCGATACCGTTGACTTTGATGACGTTCAGGCATATTTTGACGCCGAAGTGAAAAGAAGGGTGGACGCGTATTCTCTTACTGAGACCGAGGTGATAGAAAAAATGCTCTCTGTGGGTGTGCAGACCTTCAATTTCACGTCTCTCACCGCTCTTACGGATTATTACCTGATAGCTTTCGCCGTGGATGCCGAGGGTAAGGTGGGCGGCGCCCTGCAGTATGAGACCTTCTCGACTCAGGCCGTGAATCCTTCTGCCAATGTACTTGACATCGTGCTTGGCGATATCTATGCCGATGGCGCCGATTATACGGTGAATCCGTCTGTGGAGGCCGACACTTACGCCGTGGATATCTGGAGCAAGAGTATGGTGGACGAGCTGGGTGACGGCAAGACCATCAGCTACTTCATAGAGTACAATTCTTTCCTTATGTTTTCACTGACCACGTCAGGCAAGTTCGATTTCGTCAACGAGGTCGACGGTAAGGTTTGGCAGCCGGGAAGAGAGTATTATGTCGTGGCTTTCGGTTATGACACCAATTCCGGCGAGGCTACCACCAAGCTTTTCAAGAAGGAGTTCCGCACGGAAGGCGGCGATCCTGCTTCCTGCACGTTCACTTTCGGTGTTACGCAGGCTGACGGGAAGGTGACTGTGAAAGTGGTCCCTTCTGACAAAAAGGTGGTGTATATCTGGAACATATTGGATATGACCAAATTCAATGAGTATAAGGAGACTTACAAGACAGACGATGCGACCCTCGCTTACATTCTCAACGGAGGAATCGAGCAGCAGATGGAGGACTATATGGTTCTTCGCCAGCAGGCTGTGGAGTCTCTCGGACGCTGGAGCGGATACACTTCTTCTGATGAGGAGGGCGCTGACAGTGAGAATTTCAGAGGTCTGACCCAGGGAGAAGAGTTCATCGCCTGGGCTGTAGCCGTTGATGAAAAGGGCAATCCTCAGGGAGATTTCTTCACTTCGAAATTTGTCGTTGAATAATGAACTGCCTGAGGTGGATTGCGATTCGCCTCAGGCTATAACTTTTATTTGATATGAAAATCAGGGCATTCTTTTCAGTTATTCTGCCTCTCGCCTTGCTTGCTTCTTGCACCGGGCGTTCGTCGGCAGGGATGGACAATGAGGTCATCCGCACCATAATGAACCGCAGGAGCATCCGTGTTTACAAGGACACGCCTGTGGAGAAGGAAAAGCTTCAGAAGATAGCCGAGTGCGGCGTCAATGCTCCGAACGGAATGAACAGGCAGGAGTGGGAGGTGCGCATCATAGACAGCAAGCCTTTCATCGACGAGATGACTTCCGTTTTTGTCAAGGCCAATCCTGCTGCGGCGCAGCGTGACCCGAATTTCAAGAATATGTTCCGTAATGCGCCGGCCGTGATAGCCATCGGCGCTCCGGCTGGGGATTTCAGCGGGATCAACTGCGGAATGCTGGGGGAGAACATAATCCTCGCGGCGCAGTCCCTCGGGCTTGGCACTTGCACCTTGGGCGGACCTGTCGCTTTCCTGAAAGCCAATCCTGAATGTGCGGGTTTCCTTTCGCGTATGCAGTTCAGCGAAGGCTATGAACTGTTGTATATGATAGCTGTAGGTTATCCTGATGAAAGTCCTGATGCCAGAGTGCGTGATCTGGGAAAGATAAGGTTCGTGGAATAATTCACGAACCTTTTTAAATTTTTTGATAAAAAAGTTTGCGGATACGGATTTTTGCAGTATATTTGCATCCGCTTCTCTCGGGAAGCAACCAGCAATGGTGCGGTAGTTCAGCTGGTTAGAATGCCGGCCTGTCACGCCGGAGGTCGAGGGTTCGAGTCCCTTCCGCACCGCTTTAAAATGCCTTCTACGATTGTAGGAGGCGTTTTTATGTCCATACCAATGCAGCTCATTGGGCTTACCTTACTTTGAATGAATCGTGGTATAATGGACGTTTACAGTTGCTAAAACGTAATCGCGGAAACGCTTACCCTCCAGCGCTGTTTCGCCGAGGTGTTTGAGTACGTGAAAGATGAAAGGAATGCACTGACAAATTGCCACAGTTTCGCGATTTCACAAGCCCTGTATCTCGTTCTCAGATATACCTGTAACTTCACTGATAAAAGATATGTCCAGACCTTTGTTCAGAAGATTCTTCGC
>CAVHGF010000058.1:0-10777 GCA_963635625.1 Treponemataceae bacterium
CAAAGCGAAGCGTGTGCGGGGAAAACTTAAAGCATATTACTTGCGAAACTTGAGTTAGATGAACTTAATAATTCTATCAGGTAAACCTCATAAAAAACAGATGCTTTTCTTTGACAGAAATTCACTACATTTGGAAAAACCACATTATCAGTTTATGAAAAAGCTTGCCACTTTACTGCTTGCTCTTATATGCGTGCCGGGCATCGCGCTTTTCGCGCAGATCGGGTACGTCCCAAGCGAGGAGAACTTGGCCGCGCGCGAGAGATTCCGGGACGAGAAGTTCGGGATATTCATACATTGGGGACTTTACTCGCTGCTTGGCGACGGAGAATGGAATATGCAGGTGAACGGAATCAAGGCGGACGAATATGAAAAGCTCGCCCGAGCCTTCTATCCGTCCGAATTCGACGCCGCGCAGTGGGTCGAGGCGATAAAAGGATCCGGAGCGAAGTACATCACTCTCACTTCACGCCACCACGAGGGCTTCTCTATGTTCAAAACCGCTCAGAGCGATTATAATGTAGTGGACGCCACTCCGTTCGGGCGCGACGTGGTGGGAGAATTGGCAGAGGAATGTCACAAAAACGGGCTTGACCTCCACCTGTATTATTCTCTTGTGGACTGGTACAGAGAAGATTATTGGCCTTTGGGACAGACGGGGCACGCATCAGGCAGGGAAAGGCACGGAGAGTGGAGCGGGTATCTGGATTTTATGAAAGGACAGCTCCGCGAACTGCTGACCTCATACGGGGAGATAGGCTGCATCTGGTTCGACGGCATCTGGGACAAGGAGGAATTCCCCCGCGGGCAGCAGCCTGCCATCTGGGACCTGTACGGACTTTACTCTCTGATACATAGTATCCAACCGGCCTGTCTCGTGGGAAACAACCACCACATCGACCCTTTCGAAGGTGAGGACATTCAGCTTTTCGAACGCGACCTCCCGGGTCAGAACGAAGCCGGGCTGTCGGGCAAATCGGAGATCAGCTCCCTTCCGCTGGAGACCTGCCAGACGATGAACGGCTCCTGGGGCTACCGCATAACGGACCTTGACTACAAGAGCAGCGACGAACTCATCGCCTACCTGGTACGCACGGCCGGAATGAATGCCAATTTCCTTCTGAACATAGGCCCCCGCCCCGACGGGACGCTGCCCGATCTGGCACTCGACCGTCTGAAAGACATAGGCGAATGGCTGAGCGAAAACGGGGAGAGCATCTACGGCACGAGAGGAGGATTCATAACTCCGCAACCGTGGGGCGTCACCACGCAGAAAGGGAACCATCTCTATGTCCATATACTGAATGCGGAAGGGAGCGAACTGAAATTATCATTCGGCACGCATAAAGTACTCTCAGTCAAAGAATTCGGAACCGGAAAGAAAATCCGCTACCGCCAGGACCGCAGCACTGGAGAGGTCACGCTCTGTCTTAAAGAGGCACCTCGGAGCGTGGATCATATCCTGGAGGTGGAATTCAGATAATTCCGAAAGTCCCGGGCCTAAGCCTTCAACAGGCGCATCTTCGCGTATTTGAGAAGCAGAGTCTTTCTGCCGTAGGCATCGAACTCCACTTCGGCGCGAATCTCCGGAGCGACCCCCGAAAGGGAAAGTATCCTTCCCGCACCGAACCTGTTATGCTCTATCCTCTGTCCCACGCGGAAGACGTTCATATCATCCGCCTTGAAATTCGGATCCGCTGCAGGAGGCGTGGCTGAAGGCTTCGCCGCGAAACCAGCCGGACCTGCGGGACGCCGCAAGGCCGTATTCCCGAAACGCTGCACGTCGGATGGCTCGCCGAAGCGCGGCGTGCTTGATCGATACTCTGGACGGGATGCAGGGCGGGTCGACGTGCCGAATGCCGGACGGGATGTCCGGTCGCGATACGCCGGCGAATTTTTTCCGTAAAAAGAGCCGAAGGACGGAGAGGCCGCCATCAGTGGACTTTCCAGATATTTCGGATCTATCTCCTTTACAAACATAGAGATATCGTTGGTCTCCGTCTTCCCGTTACGCATTCTGGACTCGCAGTGTGTTATGACCACGCTCTTCTTCGCACGCGTAAGAGCCACGTAGAAAAGCCGGCGTTCCTCCTCCACGTCGGCGGAAGATCCCATTGAATTCAGCGACGGAAAAAGATTGTTCTCCATTCCGGCAATTATTACAAAAGGATACTCCAACCCCTTGGCGGAATGCACGGTCATAAGCGAGACTTTCTCCTTTTCGTCCACGCCGTCGTCCGTGTCGGCGTTGGAAAGAAGCGACACGTTCTCGATATAGTCAGGAAGCGAAATTTCGAGAGCCTCCCCCTCGTCTCCGTTCTCCTGAGCCTCCTGCCTGCGGTCCTGCACATACACGGCAACAGAGTTGAAAAGTTCGTCCAGATTGGACAGGGCATTGACCCCGTCCTGCGAAAGATCACCCTTGACGGAAGCGTAATATCCCGTCTCCTCCCTTATCATCGATGCCAATTCGAAAGCGTCACACTGCCCCGCCCTGGCGGCAAGAGCGCTTATCATCTGGCCGAAGGCGGCAAGGCGCGATATGGCGGGTCCCTTGAGGCCGAACTGCGACAGGTCATCAAGCCAGATGGCCTTGAAGAGCGAGGTCTGATGTGCTCGTGCGGCCTTTCCCAGCGCCTCCAGCGAAGTGTCGCCTATGCCTCTGGCCGGGACATTCACGATGCGCAGGAAACTCTGATCGTCGTGGACATTGATCACGAGCTTGAAATAGGCCATCATATTCTTGATCTCCTTTCTTTCGAAAAAGGAATTGCCGGAATATATCATATACGGTATGTTGCGGCGACGAAGGGCCTCTTCTATGGCGCGCGATTGGCCGTTGGTTCTGTAGAGAACGGCGAAATCGCCGTAGCCGGCGCCATTGGCCTGTGCCCTGGAGGTAATCTCGGAGACGATGCGGGCTGCCTCATCCTCCTCCGAATAACATTCCACCACCCTGATCTTCTCGCCCGGTTCGGCCTCGGAGTAGCACTGCTTCGGGATGCGATTGGCATTATGCTCTATCACGCTGTTCGCGGCGTTCACTATGACCTGGGTTGAGCGGTAATTCTTCTCCAGGCGGATGATACGGCAGTTCGGGAAATCGCTTTTGAAGTTGATGATATTCTGCACCCTGGCCCCGCGGAACGCATAGATGGACTGCGAATCATCCCCCACCACGCAGATGTTGTGATGCAGGAAAGTGAGTTTGCGTATGATATTGTACTGGGCGAAGTTCGTGTCCTGGTACTCGTCCACCATTATATAGGAGAAGCTCGATCCGAGCGTATGAAGCGCCTCGGGGCAGTCGCGCAGAAGGATGTTCATATTGACCAGAATGTCGTCGAAATCCATCACGCCCGCGTCTTTGAGCTTTCTCTGATACAGTTTGTACAAATCGCAGATTCTCGGCTTGCGCGCCCGCAGGTCGGCCTGCAGAAGGTCCTGACGTGTGGCATAAACGTCCGGAGTCACCAGGCTGTTCTTCGCGCTCGAGATGCGTGAAAGCACCTCCTTATATTTATAGACATTGGTATCCAGGCCAAGTTCCTTGATGCAGTTTTTCATAGCAGATGCGGAGTCGGACGTATCATAGATGGTGAACTGCTCGGGATAGCCGAGTTCCGAGGCATATCTGCGCAGAAAACGCACGAACACGGCGTGAAAAGTTCCCATCACCACGCGGCGCGCGCTACGTCCTCCCACCAGAGCCTCTATCCTCTCCTTCATCTCCGTAGCGGCTTTCTTGGTGAACGTCAGGGCCAATATCCTGGACGGATCCACCCACGAGGCGAGCATATACGCCACCCTGCTTGTCAATACTCTTGTCTTTCCGGAACCGGCCCCGGCCACTATGAGAACCGGACCTTCCATCGCCTCAACCGCCTGCCTCTGGGCATCGTTCAAGCCTTCTAAAATCACACTTTTCTTATTGTCCATATAATACCTCAAAAAGCCCGGAAACAGGCGCGCCGCGTCTGTAAAAGTTCAGGCAATAAAGATTACGAAAGTACGCAAAAAATTATTATCTTCGCACCGCTTTTTGATATTACTATAAATCTTAAATAAAATGTCCAAAACCATCGTTTTGAAAAAGGGTCTCGACATTCCTGTTTCAGGGATGAGCGAGAAGCGCCTGAGCAAAACAGTATACAGCGAGGTGGTGGCCATACAGCCTACCGACTTCAAGGGACTTCTTCCACGTCTTCTGGTCAAGGAAGGCGATAGGGTTCTTGCGGGCTCACCTGTTCTCTCAGACAAGAAAAATCCTGACATTATAATTGCTGCACCGGTTAGCGGTACCATCAAGGAAATAGTCAGGGGCGAGAAAAGAAAACTCCTCGCAGTTCTAATTCAGACCGACGCGAAGACGGAATCAGTGGATTTCGGTAAGAAAAAAGTCGAAGACCTTAACGCTGAGCAGATTACGAAAGCTCTTCTGGAAGCGGGTCTTTGGCCTTTTTTCATTCAGCGTCCCTATGGTGTCATCGCTGACCCCACAGCGAAGCCGAAAGCTATTTTCACATCTGCCATCTGCTCCTGCGTAAACGCAGCCTGTCCTGATTTCGCTTTTGAGAGCGAAGTATCTGACATTCAGACAGGTATCAACGCACTAAGCAAGCTCAGCGAAGGCGGAGTCCACGTAAGCTTTGACGAAAAGAGCTACAAGACTTCTCCTCTGAACAAGCTCGCAGGATGCAAGACACACCTTTTCAAAGGCAAATACCCTATGGGTAACGTAGGTGTGCAGATCTCACACATCAGCCCGATCAAAAAAGGCGAAACCGTCTGGACCATTTCCCTTCTGGGACTTGCCGCGATTGGCAAGCTCTTCAACAAGGGCGTCTATGATGTTCGCCGAAGAGTGGCCGTCAGCGGACCTATGGCCATCGAACCTTGCTACATCTGCGCGGTTCCGGGCACCCCTATGAACTGCCTCAAGGCATTCTACAGCACCAACGAAGAAACGGTGCGCGTAGTCAGCGGAGACATAATGACAGGAAAGAGCGTAGGAAAAGACGGTTATCTCGGATTTTTCGACAACACCGTCACACTCATCAAGGAAGGTACCGAGCAGGAACTTCTCGGATGGGCCAGACCGCTGCGTCTCAACAGGTTCAGCGCAGACCATTCATACTTCAACTGGTGCCTCGGATGGCTCACTCCGAAGAAGAAATACGATATGGACACCAACCTTCACGGAGGTCCGCGTGCATTCGTGATGCCTGACACCTACTATGCCAAGCATCTCCCTATGGACATCTACCCTCTTTATCTCATAAAAGCCTGTCTGGCAGGTGATATAGAGAAAATGGAAGAGTTCGGCATCTATGAAGTGCTTCCGGAGGATCTCGCCGTATGCGAATTCACGGATCCTTCAAAGAACAACATTCAAGAAATAATCGCAAAAGGTATCGACCTGATGCTCAAAGAAATGGCTTAAGCGTATGAATAAGATTTTCGAAAAAGGCGGCAAACTTTATTGGCTGCACTCTACAGTCGACGCTTTCGAGACATTCCTTCACGTTCCGGGTACGGTCGCCCGCAAGGGAGCTCACGTGCGTGACGCGGTGGATATCAAGCGTATTATGATCATAGCTGTCATAGCTGCCGTTCCGGCTGCCATCTTCGGTATGTGGAACGTCGGATATCAGCATTCTCTCGCCACAGGAGTATCACTCAACGTACTCCAGGCATTCTGGTTCGGTTTCCTGAAAGTTCTCCCTCTCTATCTGGTTTCTTACATCGTGGGACTTGCGATAGAATTCGCGTCCGCACAGATCAGAGGCGAGGAAGTCAATGAAGGTTACCTCGTCACGGGATTTTTCATCCCTCTCATCGTTCCTGTGGACGTTCCTCTCTGGATGCTCGCGGTAGCCGTGGCTTTCGCAGTCATCTTCGGTAAGGAAGTTTTCGGAGGAACCGGTATGAACATAGTCAACCCCGCCATCCTCACACGTGCATTCCTCTTCTTCTCCTATCCGAGCAATATGTCCGGAGAGAACTGCTGGATATCAGCCGGAAGCGATGTAGTGGACGGATTCAGCGGCGCCACCCCTCTCGCTCTTGCAGCGAACGGAATGGACGCTCTGTCAAATGCTCATCTTCAGTACAGCACGAGCTTCTGGACGATGTTCTGGGGCGGCATCCCGGGATCAGTTGGTGAGACTTCAGTCATCGCCATCCTTCTGGGCGCCATCGTTCTCATCTGGACGGGCGTGGCAAGCTGGAAGGTAATGTGCAGCAGTGTTCTCGGAGCTCTCTTCGTAGCCGGAATCGCCAATCTTACCGGAGCATCGGACATCCCTTGCTACTATCATCTGGTGATGGGCGGATTCGCATTCGGTGCGGTATTTATGGCGACAGACCCTGTCACATCGGCACAGACCAACGCAGGCAAATGGATCTACGGATTCCTAATCGGCGCCCTGTGCGTAATCATCAGGCTCTTCAACCCTGGATACGCCGAGGGTATGATGCTCGCCATATTCCTGGGGAACATCTTCGCACCGCTTATCGACCATATAGTGATAAGCATACACCTTAAGAACAAGGCTAAAAAAGTTTTTGCTGAATAAAAGGAGGCTATCGTATGAACACTAACAGTAATGTATATACAATCGTCTACACCACAGTGATCTGTGTGCTTGTAGCAGCCATATTGGCCTTCGTCTCACAGACTCTCAAACCTCTTCAGGAGGATAACGAGAAAGCGGAGACCATCAGCCAGATACTTTGTGCCGCACAGTTCGGAGACAAAGCCGAACTCAGCCAGAAAGGCAACCAGGCAGTAATCAAGATGTTCAAGGACGAACTTGACTATGCCTGCACCATCAACGCCAAAGGAGAGAAGACAGGAACACTTGACAAAGCCAGCGCGCAGGTATATGGAACATCTGATCTCAAAGCTCAGGGTTACCATTTCGAAGACGGCACCTATTCCCTTCCTGTATATGTTTTCAAAAACGGAGTTCACGTGTTCCCTATATACGGAGCAGGTCTTTGGGGACCTGTCTGGGGCTATGTCGCTACGGACTCTTCCCTTACCAATGTCGTAGGAGCTTATTTCGACCACGCTTCCGAGACCCCTGGTCTTGGCGGAAAAATCAAGGATGATCCTTCATTCCGCGGTTCATTCGCCGGAAAGACATTGGCCGTGGAGGAAGAGCAGATCTTCGAAATCGTCAAGGGCGGTGCGCCAAAGGGCAAGACCAATGCCATCGATGCCATCTCCGGAGCCACTATGACTTGCAAGGGTCTCAATGCGGCCATCAACGATTGGCTCGACGCATATAGAAACTATATCAAAGCAGCTAAGGAGGAATAAAAATGAGCAATTTGAAAGAAACTATCCTTAATCCGATATTCAAGGGCAACCCTATAACCGTCCTTATCCTCGGTATATGCTCTTCGCTTGCCGTTACGGTCGAACTCAAGGGCGCCCTGATAATGGGTCTGTCAGTTACGATAGTGACCGCCATAAGCAGTTTCGTCTGCTCCATCATAAGAAAGACCATTCCTAACCGTGCGCGTATCATCGTGCAGCTGGTTGTGGTTTCACTTATGGTAATCGTTGTGGACCAGGTGCTTAAAGCATACGCCTTCTCTGTATCGAAGCAGCTTTCCGTTTACATCGGACTTATCATCACGAACTGTATCGTGATGGGACGTATCGAGGCCTTCGCTCTGGGGAACAAACCTATCCCGTCACTGCTTGACGGTGCTGCCAACGGACTTGGCTACGCGATGATCCTTATCGTGGTGGCTTTCTTCCGTGAACTTTTCGGCAGCGGCACTCTCTTCGGAATTCCGGTGCTCAAAGCCCTCGGTTATACTAACAACGGTCTTGTGATTCTGCCTCCTATGGCGCTTATCCTTCTCGGATGTGTCGTATGGGTACACAGAAGCATAGACAAATCACTCCAGGAAAAATAACAATAACACAAACTGGGAATTATGGATCTTTTAAGTTTATTCGTAAAGTCAATTTTTGTTGACAATATGATATTTGCATACTTCCTCGGTATGTGTTCATACCTGGCAGTATCTAAAAATGTCAAGACAGCGAACGGTCTGGGAATTGCCGTAGTATTCGTACTTCTGGTAACCCTCCCGCTGAACTATCTGCTTGACGAGTTCGTCCTCAAACCGGGAGCTCTTTCCTGGCTCGGGCCTAAATTCGCCGAAGTGGATCTCAGCTTCCTCAGCTACATCATCTTCATCGCGGTCATCGCGGCCTTCACTCAGATAGTGGAGATGATAGTGGAGAAGTTCCTGCCTTCGCTTTACTCTTCACTCGGCATCTACCTTCCTCTTATCGCTGTGAACTGTGCCATCCTCGGAGGTGCGCTCTTTATGCAGCAGAAGGAATTTGCCAATGTAGGCGAATCCACGGTTTACGCTCTCGGTAGCGGACTGGGCTGGTATCTGGCTATAGTAACATTTGCCGCCATCCGCGAGAAGTTGGCCTACAGCAATGTTCCGGCAGGCCTTAAGGGTACAGGTATAGCATTCATCACCGTAGGTCTTATGGGTATAGGATTTATGGCCTTTATGGGTATTTCACTTTAACGCAGAGACGAGAATATGAGCAATACATTAATTTCAGCAGTGGTGCTTATGGTGATCGTCACCATCGTTCTGGTGGGCGTGCTTTTGATCATCAAGACGGCGATCACACCTAAGGGCACTATCAAAATCGATATCAACAACGGCAAGAAGACACTGGACGTAACCCCCGGCGGATCTCTTATGAGCACTCTCGCCGACAACCAGATTTTCCTTCCTTCAGCCTGCGGCGGTAAGGCCAATTGCGGCCAGTGCAAAGTCCAGGTGTTTGACGGCGGCGGAGAAATCCTCCCTACGGAGAAAGGTTTCTTCAACCGTAAACAGATCAAGGACGGATGGAGACTCGGATGTCAGGTCAAGGTCAAGGACAACCTCAAGATTCAGGTTGCGGAGAGCGCCTTGAGCGTAAAGAAACTCGAATGTGAGGTTATCTCCAACAAGAACGTGGCTACATTCATTAAGGAATTCACGGTCAAACTTCCAGAAGGAGAGAATCTTGAGTTCAAATCCGGTGAATATATCCAGATTGACATCCCTGCATATCACTTGTATTTCAAGGATATCGATGTGGATCCGGAGTACCGCAAGGACTGGGAGAAATACGGTTTCTTCAATCTTGAAAGCGTCAACACCACTCCCACCATCCGTGCTTACTCAATGGCCTCTTACCCTGGAGAGAAAGGAATCATCAAGCTCAACGTGCGTATCGCCACTCCTCCTTTCGACAGGAGCGTTCCACGCGAGCAGGGCTTCAAGCTTCTTCCTGTCAACCCTGGTATAGCTTCATCTTATGTGTTCACACGCAAGCCTGGCGACAAAGTCACTATCAGCGGCCCTTACGGAGAGTTCCTTCTCCCAGAGAACGACCCTGAGGATATCGAATACATATTCGTAGGTGGCGGTGCAGGTATGGCACCTCTGCGTTCACACATAATGCAGCTGTTCAAGACTCTCAAGACGGGTCGCAAAGTCAATTTCTTCTACGGAGCGCGCGCCCTTGTGGAGGCGTTCTATCTTGAAGATTTCGCCGAGCTTGAAAAGGAATTCCCTAACTTCAAGTTCCACCTTGCTCTCGACCGTCCTGACCCGGCAGCCGACGCGGCAGGCGTTCCCTACACTGCAGGCTTCGTACACAATGTAATGAACGAGACCTACCTTAAGAATCACGAATCTCCTGAAGACATCAAATACTTTATGTGCGGTCCTCCTATGATGGTGGGCTGTGTAAATCAGCTGCTTGATTCTCTGGGAGTACCTACCGAGAATATCCTCTACGATAACTTCGGAGGTTAATTGAAATAGAAAGACTTAAACTTCAAAACTATGAATGCTTCAAAGATTTTTGTCTTTGCAGCGCTCCTGTCAGTATCTCTACTGGCGGGAGCCTGTATTTTATCCACCTCCGACGACATAATGCCTCCTGAAGGCCCGAAAAAGCCCTTAGAAGAGCCTGAAAGCAGAAAAGACACACTAGCCCAAACGATATGGTTCAGTTCGCCAGAGCACGCGTTTTCAGGGCTCGACGTATTCGTTTATGATAAAACGCTCGTACTGCACAGGAGAGTAAACGGTCAGGACAGTCTGCATATCACCCTTGAGAAAGATATGGAGTACACGATAGTGTCCGTAGCTAATGCAATAGGAGAATTCAACGAGAAAGCACTTCAACACTACGATGCGTGGGCCGCATTCGAGGTGAGCCTGTCCGGTGAGGATCCGGAATACCCGATGATGGGAGCGATTAAGAAGGTGAAAGCCGGCAGTGAAACCAAGAGCGAGATTGAACTGACATCGTTACTCTGCACCATAGAGATACGAAGCGTGACGCAGCTGATATCAGATACCGCCCTGATAGAGAATCCAAGAGTGCATCTTGCCAATAGAAGCACCAAAGCGCGACTGCTGAGTACGGAAAACATAGCACCGTCTGAGCAGAAAGACGGCGAGACAATAATCCTGCCATACGATATAGGGGTCTATACACAATATCCGGGGGTAAAGCTTTACGCATACCCTCACGAAGTTCCATCGACACCCACGAGTCCGGCGACAGAGCTGGTGCTGGAATATGAATTGGACGGAATAACCCGAGAATACAGACAGACAGTGCATCCGCTACGGAGAGGATGCTATGAAATGATAGATATTGAGATTAGATAGGAATAAAAAAGATGCCCGGGTGAAACTAATCACTCGGGCATCCGAAAAG
>CAVHGF010000059.1:0-10697 GCA_963635625.1 Treponemataceae bacterium
GCCCTTCCCTTGTATTTTGGGAAAAATAAAGCACCACCGACAGGTGGTGCTTGGGGTTGGGGGGAGGCCGGACCTCCTGCGTGTGAAGATATGATGAGGGCCGGAAAGCGTTGTATACCAACGCTTTCCGGCCCTTTTGCGCACTTTCGGCTCAGTGGAACGTCCACCCGCTTTCGATAAAGGAACTCACTTCACCATCATATACAAGGCTTGATAATCGAGAATATTTACACTGTTATCACCGTTGACATCTGCCACGCGCTTCATGTATTCCTCATCCTTGATCTTCCCGTCATATCTGCCGGTAGACAACAATGTATACAGACAGGCCATGTCCGTGACATCCACATCACCCCTTTTTGAGGCACAGCCATTGACGTCGCCGACCATCACAAGTTCCACCGCAAGCGTATCCGCTATCGTCGCTGTGTCTACGCTGATGCTATGGGCAACATATCCGGGCTTGGAAACTTCCAGCGTATACCGTCCCGGCGCAATGTTGGTGATAGCCGCCCCTTTGCCGGATGGCGCAAGTTCCTTCACACTGCCGTCTGCGCTTATGAGCCGCAGGCTGCATCCCGCCGTCGGTAATTCGCAGAAAATGTCCGCTCTGCCCTCTGCGGTTTTCTTTGTCAGGTACCAACAGCCGTCCTCGGTCCTTTGTGTCAGCATGGAGGTATCCACACCCTCAAGAACAGAAAGCGGGTCGGTAATAGGCTGCCCGTTGTAGTCGGTCTTCCCTACCCGGATGCTGCCGTTGATCTCACAGGAGCCGCCATCAACGATGTTGATGCCGCCCATGGTCACACCTAAGTACTGCAGATACTCCACATCGATCTCATTCGCCGCAGGAATGGATACCTCGCCGTTTATTACAAGGCTGCCGGCAATGTATACCGGCTGGGCTGCGACCAACGTGCCGTTGACAATAAACATGTGGTTTGCTGCAAAGTATGCCTTAGCTACCCCCACAAACTGCAGGGTAACCCCTTCTGGAACCGTTATATCTTCATTAAATACTATGCCACACTGCCCACTGCTGTAGATCTGAGTTCTAACACACCTAACAATTTGTCCCCGCTTTGCCGCATCTAATGTCTCTTGTAAATTCAACTGAGATGCGTAAATAACCGAATCGTCTTCCTCCTTTTGGATTGGTCTTCCTGTAATTTTTACTTCATCACCAATCTCATAAGCGACTATGCCTCCGGCGTTGCAAATCGTTCCTGTGCCTGCGATGTTGTATGCATTTGCTATGCCATTGTTGACCCACACTCCGTCGACATTTATAGTAGATACATCTTCCATCGAACCCTTTGTTGTTAATGTAACACCCTCGGTTATCTTAAAGTTACCACAGTGAAGGCTCACTCCTTCTGGCAATGTCGTGTCTTTGCTGACAACAATATACGAATTGTCCCCAAAACTGGTAAACCTGACAGAATCCCCGTGCCGAATATTCCTGAAGACATCGTTCCAATCGCAGTTGCGCCGTAATTCCAATTCGAACGCTTTTCCAGCATCTGTACGATCGATGTTACATAACTCTCCTTGATTATCGACCTTACCGACCATAACGCCTGCATTTGTTACCTTGCCGCTATCCGTGATGAGCATATTGTCAAAGGATAATCCCCCCGCATTCTCCAGCAAACCGGAAACTTCTATTGTGTTAAACCCACAATTACCATCTGTATGTAATACTCCTTGAACAATCACATTACCATAAGATGCATCAAATTTATCCGTCCCAGTACACAACACGACCCCTTCAGGGATAATAAGTGTCGTCCTTTGCCCGTTGATATACAGGCTCATATTGTTCGGTATAGACAAATCATCATCTAAGATCACGGTATCATTTGCTGGCCAATAGACGGACATAGGCCAGTAAATACCACGTGCAATGAGATTCCGCAGTTCGGCAAGCGAGTACACCGTTAAACTATAATCGATCCGTCCTCTATCTACATTCTGAATTCGTTTCTGCTGGAAAGCCTCTGTATATTGGTGCAATTCTAAGTGTCCACCATTTTCCACTGTTCCATTTACAACAAGCTCCCCCGCAACACTGGAGATAGCGGTGCCATAATTGTTTGTCCAGTGACCATTAACAACCATGTTCCCCGCAACATCTAAATTGTCGTAGGTAACCAGTTTTGTTCCCGTACTCACTTTAAGCGTTCCGGATTGAATCTTTAGATATACCCCTCGCGGAATTGTAACATCTCCGTTCAGCGTAAATCCCTCGTCGACTGTAATAGTATTCCAGTTCCACTTTCCAAGATCAACCTCCGCAAGCACCTCATCCAATGCCTGTTCCGAATCCACGAAATAATTCTGGCGAATAGCGCGCATTCCTGCCTCATGGGTAATAACATTATCACTTCTCACCAACTCTCCGCCTTCCACGAGAATATAGTCATAGTTGTGTATCGTTCCGTTGACAGTCATTCCACGTCGCGCACCGATGGAACCGTAATTGTACACCGTACCACCCACCTCAATAGGTGCATAGCTCTGCAGGGTCGCGCCGGTATCGATGGTCAATTTTGCGCCGGCCTCAAGGCGCAGATTCTGAATGTCTTCGTATACTTCGACTGTAATGCCCTTGGGGATGGTAATATCTTCCGAAATTGTAAAGTCCGAGTTCCCCCGTATCTCCACCTTTCCTCTGGATGTCACACCCTGCACCGCGGATCTGAGTTCATCCATCGAACGGGCGATCAGTGTCTGATGAATATAAGAGTCCTTCACCAAAACACCATCATTTACGAATGCGCCAGTCAAATCGATGCTCCCACCCGTACTGTCAACGCAGCCAGTGGATGTGATCGTCAGCCCCTTTTTCAGTTCAACTCCCCAGGTACGATTGACCCACGTACCAGCAACCGTGAGCGGTACATCGCATGTAAAATCGAAGTGACCCCCTGTAATCAACGTCGCACCCTCGCCCACTGTCAGCGTCGCTTTACCGTTGCCGGAAGAATCATACACAAACAGCCGGGTGTTTTCCGAAATCACCACGTCCTCTGTGAGCGTGACGGCATCGGAAACCCAGAAATTTATTTCCTTCTCCCCGGGGTTTTCACATGCGAGCGCCGCTTTCAGCTCGGCGGTATTCCAGACCGACAGTACAAGCCGCGCCGTGGCGCCGGTGTTATTCACCAGCGTTCCACGGTTTTCATACTTTCCCCCAATATGTAGGTACCCGTTATTCTCTACAAGACCGCCTTCCGCGATGCGTAAGCCACCCCAGCAGTAAAAATCATTCCCGTTGCTGTGCCGAATGACACCCGTGTCAGCCACATACACCTCCTCTTGGCAAGATGCATTCCCTCGGTTTTCCCAAGTGCCGTTTACCGTCACCCCATGTACATCGAGGTTCGCTGTCGAGAAAGTCACACCGGCATTGATCACCAGGTCGCCGGAAATATTCAACCGCACCCCTTCCGGCACACTGACGTCCTCGCCGATCACAAACGCGCTGTTGCCGGGATCGACCTCAACAGTATCACCAGCCTTCGCTCGTTTGAGCAGCTCCTTCAGTTCATCCAGTGTTTTGGCCTTGTAGGTGTAGTAAATTTGGCTTCCAGGATGCTCTGTTACCGTTCCGTCAAGAGCAAAATTCCCCTCCAGATAGATTCTCCCGTAGTTCTCCAAGGTCCCGGCAGACGTCAATACAAACTCGTTCCATGAGTACATACTTGCCTGTTCCTTGTTTTTCAAGCTGCCTTCTATGCGGAAATTTCGAACATCCATATCCTTGTTGTTTTCAATCAGACCACTTGCAGAGATCGTCAGATCCTCTACATAGGCAGACTGATTCAGCCATGTGCCCTCCACCGTCATCGGCACATAGCAAGTGAATCGAGATCCTGTTGTAAATGTCACGCCCTCCGCGATCTTGAAACTGCCGGAGCCGGATTGGATGTTCAGGTAAACGCCTTCGGGGATAGTGTAATCCTCCGAAATTGTCAAATCGGAGTTCAATTTCGCCTGCAGCGTTCCTCCGGAGGTCGCCTTCTGCACAGCAGATCGAAGTTCATCCATCGAGTCAATATTTAGGGTCTGACTGATGCTAGAATTTTCCACCAAAACGCCATCATTTACAAATGCGCCAGTCAGTTCGATGCGTCCTTCTGTACTGTCAACGCAGCCGGTGGATGTGATCGTCAGCCCCTTCTTCAGTTCAACTCCCCAAGCATGGTTGACCCATTTACCCGCAATCGTCAGGGGGATATTGCAATAACATTTACTCTGAGTAGTCAGCGTTACTCCTTCGCCCACTGTCAGCGTCGCTTTACCGTTGCCGGAAGAATCATACGCAAACAGCCGAGTATTCTCAGGGATCACCGTGTCCTCTGTGAGTGTGACGGCATCGGAAACCCAGAAATTTATTTCCTTCTCCCCGGGGTTTTCACAGGCAAGTGCCGCTTTCAACTCGGCGGCATTCTCGACCGACAGCACAAGCCGCGCCGTGGCACCGGCGTTGTTCGTCAGCGTTCCAGCGTTTTCATATTTTTCATCGATATGTAGGTATCCGTCATTCTCTACAAGGCCACCTTCCGCGATGCGTAAGCCACCCCCGCAGTAAAAATCATTCCCTTTGCTGTGCCGGATGATGGCCGTATCAGCTACATACACCTCCTCTTGGCAATATGTATTTCCTCGGTTTTCCCAAGTGCCGTTTACCGTCACCCCACGTACATTGGCAGACTGACTCAGCCATGTGCCCTCGACTGTCATCGGCACATAGCAAGTGAAATCAAATTCCGTTGTGAATGTCACTCCTTCCGCGATCTTGAAACTGCCGGAGCCGGATTGGATGTTCAGGTAAACGCCTTTGGGGATAGTAATATCCTCATCAATGATAAAGTTTTCAGATGCGGCGATTTGGAGCCTCTCTCCATCCTGCGCTTCTGCAAGAGCCGACTTCAGGCCTTCCATGGTGTAAATTTGTGTATCGATGCTGTCAAAATTGAGCACGGACAGGTCATACGTCACTGCATCTTCGGGCAACGTCCACCCGCGGCTAAGCGCCGAGTTGTGAATGGTCTGCCATTCACCATTATAGTCGAGTATGCTTATCCACGTCACTTCGTATCTGCCAAAATAGGATGGATAGAACCTGCCTTTGAACTGCCCCGATGTATAATACTCCAGTTTTGGGCCAGCATTCACGAGCGCACCATCCCCGCCATCCGTTGGAACTATATAAGTAATGTCGAGTTGTCTCACAGAAGCCGGATTCTCCACATTGACAGAGATTTCTACCGCCTCTCTGTTGCGTGAAATATTCTTATCAATACTGAGAGATGCTAAATCGATCACCGGCGTGGCAAAGGATCCCGCTTCCACTTCAAACACTATTGCGCTCAAGTCGCACAGATTTTCAGCTCCATAAGTTCCTGAGTAATATGGGTGCTTAGCATTAATTAGTCGCACTGTGTTTCCACAAACATCAATAGCATCAACAAAGAACAGCTGCCATTCCCCCGGAAAAGGTTTATGAATCTGCAGCGAGAATATACCTCCCCCTAATGCCGTAGCAGTTATAGCATCGGCGGTTTTCCCGTTCTCTATATTCCGAAACTGCGCATACAATTCAGCAACCCCGGTCGCATCTGCAACGGATAGTTGCATGGCATTGTCCTCTCCATTTGCAATAACAGCTTTTTCCAGTCGGATCGAATCAATGTCAATAACCGGGGGATCGTTGTCTTCCATCGGCGCCGGCAGTGAGATCGTGGCGACAGATAGATCCGCTGCAGGCAATTGGCCTTCATATCCAGAATACGCAGAATTGTAATACGCTGTTGCATTTCCCCACACATCCCGCATCGAAATGGAGACAATTTCATACTTCCCGTAGAAATTCAGTCTAAACGTCTCCGTTACGACCCCGTCTGTTTTGACACTTCCCTTACAATAATCAATATAATTGGCAGTTCTTAATCCATTTGCGCAAACCATTATGTGACAACTAACATCTGCGATCTCAGATTCATCCGTCACGCGATATGTCAGTGTGGCTTTGCCGCCAAGTTCCGCGTCGTATTCTATGTGCAGCGAGGATACATCCAGCTCTGGTGCGGATGTATCGGCTGTTCCTGTCGCTTCTTGCTCCGATCCACCGGTTTCCTGCTGCTCGGCTTCCTGCAGCAGAGATGTGCCCTCCTGCTCTACCGGTGCCATCTGCAGAATGGCTTCCGGTTCCGCAGGCTCATTTTCTTCGGCGTATGCAGTGCTGCACATGCTGACAGGGTCGGCCAGCATCAGACACGCCATCAGTCCGCAGATCACTTGTTTCAGTTTTTTCATCGTTGTCCACCCCTTTATCCTTTCAGTGCTGCCAGTCTATCTAAGTATTCCTGCGGCAGCTCCAACTGTGGTACATCCGCGATCTTCCACGCAAGCGCACTGGTCCCACTCCGTGTATCCGATAGATATTGCGGCACTTGCTTTGCTTCTTCCATGCAAAGCAAGGCATTTTCATGTTGTCCGGCTCTCTCATACCGATCCGCTCCGTCTAACAGTTTGTCAATATAGTCTGTATATTCAGCAATATCATATTTATTGCAGGACATGGCCTTGCGTTTCGCGTACACCATCTCAGAAATATCACCCCGCTGCCATGCAACAAGTGCCTGTGCATTCCAGGCCACGGCGGAATAACGATTTTGTCGGATGATCTGTGCACTTCTTTCCGCAAGCGCGTTTGCGTCCGTGTCCTCAGTCAACAACCGTATCTGTGAAAATGTATTCCACGGATAAACGCGCACCGCTGCAGTATCCCGATGTAGGACCGTCAGCGCTGATGTGGCTCCTACCCAGACGGAAAAAGCAGCCAACAGAACCGCAACTCCTACCCCAACACCAGGCGTCTTCAACGCAACGGCCCTTCCGCTTTCCCAGTCCAGTGTTAAAAGCATGATCATGAACATGGAAATATATTCTAGATCGAAATCGCACAGGGCGTGCGCCAGACAAGCCACCAGGGCCATTTTCTGCATCGCAGAATTACATTTACATCGAACAGCTTTCCAGGCTGCAACCACACATAGCACGGTTGGTATCCAGCCCACATCCAGCAGGACCTGCAGCAGATCATTATGTACCCACCGCACACTGTATACGCCGCTTTGAAAGCTCCCCTGCATAAAATAGTACCCCAAATATCCCAGGCCAAAAGGATGCTTTAAGCACACAGGCAGCGCATCACGCCAATAGAGCAGGCGTCCCAAAAAGGTGCTGGCGTTAGCAGACATCTCTGTTAAGTGGTCGGCCGCAGAACTGTTCCCGGCCTTTGCCGCAAGAATACCTGCCGCGATACCAAGCGCCAAACTCCCCAAAAGCAGAGCTGCAGGTCTCTTTTCTTTTTGACACAGAACACTCACCAACACCACCGGTATGGAAATGAGGACCACCGCCCGGCTTCCTGCCTGCATAGATCCCAGTGCCAGGATCGTGCTTTCGCCCATCCGTACGATCAATCGCTTCTGCTTATCGAAGAAAACCACGACCATTCCCACCAGCAAAAATGATGCGAAAGTATTAGGGTATTGGAAAAAGCCCCCTGATCGGCCATTGATAACGAAAAAATCTGTTAGCGCAGGAATGAAGCGTAAGATGTACGAGGCAAGGACCATAATACTGCCCAAAACAGGCAAATCGCAGAGCAGGGCGGTCCTTTGCTGGATACTGCATTGCATCAAGCATACAGCGAACAACACCAGCGGAAGGATCTTTGCGATCCCCCACAAAGACAAGCCGTGATCTACCGCCCACAAGGGCGTAATGAGGTATCCGACAAATAGAGCAACGATCACCGCGGTCGAAGCATTCCTGCGATAAATGATCTGCTCTTTCTTGCTGTATAATACAAGCCACAGGAGCAACGCTACCGAGTATATGGCGCAAAGCCCCTCATAGTATAGCCCTGCAGAAAACGGGGCAGCCCAAAACAGGACGCGCAGTATTTTAAACCCGGATCCCTTCGTTTTCATTCCAACTCCCCCAAATGAATAACTATACCTTTCTACAAGCACGATACGCAGACGTGGACCACTCACTTATAAGTATAAACTCTTATTTGCCTGAACGCAACCGCAAGCGTTCTTCCGCACTCAACTATCGCCTGCGGCAGCACAAACCCCTATTTTTCAAAGTCTCCAGCAGGCATTAAACTGCTATTCAGGTATATCTTTCATTTTACCATGCAGTTGCTTACCCAGCAATGACATATGGGGTGTCAATTTGTACGGGATCTCACATCCTTTTTTAGTGAAATTCACATTTACGGTATGTAATGCCGCATCTGACATGAATACAGGGCCTAAATCGAAAAACTGTTTGGCATATTTGCAGAGAATTTCAGGTTCATTTTGGGTCGGCGTGGGAGAATGGGTGCAGATGGAGGTGAGCGGCCATGCGTATCCTGATCGCGGAAGATGAAGTGACCATTGCCCGGGCGCTGAAGGTCATGCTGGAAAAAAACAGATATACTGTGGATATGGTGCACAACGGGAACGACGCGCTGGACTACATACTGGCGACGGGCTACGACGCACTGGTGCTGGACATCATGATGCCGGGCAAGGACGGCGTCGAAGTCCTGAAAGCCGCCCGCGGGGCGGGAAACACCACACCGGCCCTGTTCCTGACAGCCAAGGCGGAGGTGGCGGACCGGGTGGCCGGGCTGGATGCCGGGGCGGACGATTACCTGCCCAAACCCTTTGCTGCCAGCGAGTTCCTGGCCCGCGTCCGCGCCCTGACCCGGCGCAGCAGTTCCTACGCATCGTCTGCACTCCACGTTGGAAACGCCACATTGGACTGCCGCCAGTATCTGCTGAAGACCGATCTCGGAGAAGCGCGGCTGAACAACAAGGAATATCAGCTGGCGGAGCTGTTCTTCCGCCACCCCCGGCAGGTGTTCTCTTCCGAGCATCTGATGGAAAAAATATGGGGTCTGGACAGCGAAGCGGAGATGGATGTGGTGTGGACATATATAGGATTTTTACGGAAAAAACTTAGACAGATCTGCGCGAATATTGAAATACGTACCATCCGCGGCGCGGGCTATGCGTTGGAGGGAACGGTATGCTGAAAAAGATGCGCTGGCGCTTTATCGGCGCGGCTATGGCAGCGTTTACGGCGGTGGTCCTGACGCTGCTGTGCTTTGTGAATCTGTGGAACTACCACAGCGTGACGGCTCAGCAGGACGAGGCGCTGACACGGCTCATGGAGGTGGAGGACCAGCAGATGCCGTTCTCTCTCCGCAGGGGCGCGCCGTCCTTTGAAGATTGGTCGCATTTTTCCACCGAGGTGCAGTATTCCCTGCGGTTCTTTTCCGTCCACTATGATACCGACGGCACGGTCTTGCGGGTGAACCAAGACTATATCGCTTCCCTCTCCGAAAGCGACGCTGAGGGCTACGCGGACGCGGCGCTGGAGAGCGGGAAGGCCCACGGCTACGAGAGCGGCTACCGCTATCTGGTCAGCACGGCGGAGGACGAAACGGTGGTGCTGTTCCTCAACTCCGAGCGGGAGATACAGACCATGCGGTCGCTGCTGTGGATCACGCTGGCCATCGCCGCCGCGTGCCTTGCGGTGGTGTTCGGACTTGTGGTGCTCTTTTCCCGGCGGGCCATCACACCGTATATGAAAAACATGGAGGCGCAGAAACAGTTCATCACCAACGCCGGCCACGAGCTGAAAACACCCCTGACCGCCATCTCCACCAGCGCCGACGTGCTGGCCATGGAACACGAGGGGGACGAGTGGGTACGCAACATTCAGGTGCAGTCCGGGCGGCTGTCCAAACTTATCACCAGCCTTGTGGCGCTGTCCCGGCTGGACGAGGAAAACCCGTTCCCCGTCCGCACGGAGTTCTCTCTCAGCGACGCCCTCTGGGAGATCGGCGAGCCGTTCGTGTCTTTGGCACAGGCCAAGGGAAAAGCCTACACCCAGGACATCGCGGACGGGCTGACCGTGACCGGCGACCGGACGGCCATCCAGCAGATGGTGTCCATCCTGCTGGACAACGCCCTAAAGTATTCCCCTGACGGCGGCAGCATCGCCCTGACCGCCCGGCGCAGCGGGAAAAAGGCGGAGATCACCGTGTCCAACACCGTGGATGAGGCGCGGCCTATCGACACCGTCCGTCTGTTTGACCGCTTCTACCGGGCGGACGAGTCCCACTCCAACACCGTCAGCGGCACGGGCATCGGCCTTTCCATCGCCAAAGCCACAGCGGAGGCCCACGGCGGGACCATATCGGCCAGACAGGAAGGGCACATCATTGTGTTCACGGTGCGGCTGTAAACGGAATACGTCTACCCTTGAAGTATTACAGTTGAGTAAATTTCGGTTTGCAACCTTCTACCTGAAAACACAACTCCCCCGCACCACGCGTCCAGTAAACGCATGGTGCGGGGGAGTTGTGTTTTGGGTCAGATAATTACAAACTGGAAGTTGCTGATTCGCTTAACCCTGCATAATCAAGTCAACAAGTGCATCGATATGTACCTTCATCACGTCGATGTAGGGTACCGGCAGCTCCACGCCGCCAAAAATCAGCGGCAGCTCCGTGCAACCCAGCACGATAGCCTGTACCTGCTCCTCCCGGATGATGCGCTCTGCAATTTTTTGGAACGCATGCTGTGTCTCCGAAAGCACTTTGCCAAATTCCAGCT
>CAVHGF010000060.1:0-10610 GCA_963635625.1 Treponemataceae bacterium
CGGAAATAACGAGTATTGGACATGTTCGAAATGTAGCGCCGTTTTCGAAACGGATGGAACAACTGAAACAACAGTAGAGGCTGAGACAATCGAGGCAACCGGTCACACCGAAGTAACCGACAAAGCGGTTGCTCCGACCTGCACAGAAACCGGCCTGACCGAGGGCAAACACTGCTCGGCCTGCAACGAAGTTTTGAAAGGACAAGAGACGATCCCTGCCAAAGGTCACACCGAGGTGATCGACGCAGCAGTTGAGGCAACTTGCGAAAAAACCGGTCTGACCGAAGGCAAGCACTGCTTAGTCTGTGGCACGGTTATGTTGGCGCAGGAAGTGGTTCCGGCACTTTCCTATGAAATAGTATATGCGGTCTGCGATGCTCGCAGCATTTCAGTTTCGAAATATATTGCAATCTACCCTAAAGACATGACATGGGATGAGATTGGCGAGGATTTGCGGACAGATACAAGCAAAGCTATTGCCAAGGTTATCTGTGAACCGGGCAAGATTGCGACCATATCCTTGGGCAAAATCCCAACCGGAGAATATATCGCCGTTGCAGGAAACAACGCATATAATTACTTTAGCAAAGAAATTACAATCGGTGACAGCAAGGGTATCATCGGACTTGCAAACGATTTCTCCGTACCGAATTATGATCCGTACACCTTCCTATACGGCGATGCAGACGGCAACGGGAAGGTCGACTTTGCGGATGTGCTTTGGGCAAAGCGTTACTTGGCAGACTGGAAAGGCTACGAAGACATCAATAAATTCGCCATAGACGTTGATTATAGCGGCGAGGCAAACATAAACGATATCACCCATATCGAAAGATACATTGCCGGCTGGACCGGCTACGCGACTCTGCCGGTGACAGAGGACACCCTGCAGGTTGCAGGCTAAAGCGGCAGGCTGTAGCTGCCGGTGACCACCGAGCCGCAGGCAAGTTAAAATAAACAGAGCAAACGGAACGGGTAGTCCCAAAAGAAAAAGAGACAAAATAGAAGCAAAAGAAAATTAGAAAACAAAAACAAAGTGAGCGGTACCCGGCGCAAGGCTCGGGGCGAAGGAGGGAAAAAAGAAAATGAAAAAACGAAACGTATTTCTTGTTATGCTCCTGTGCGTTGTCATGGTTTTCACAAGCTGTGGCACAGGCGGCACATCGGGGACAGCGCAGCTTCCTGCGGCCGCAGACAGCGGAAGCGCAAAGGAGGTAACGGTTGACGACAGCGAGGTTAAGCTTGACACCGAAATCGTAACCGGCGACCCATCGCAGCCTGTCGCGGTAGGTAGCGATGAAACCGCGGGAAAAGATGAAAGCGATGGAACCGCAGCCGGCACAACGACCGAAAAGGCAGCATCGACTTCATCGGAAAAAGCCGGCACTGCAAAGACGCAGCAGACAAAGGACGAGACAGCAAAGGTCGAGACGACAAGTGCCGACAAGACCGCAACGGACTCCATCATCGAGACTCTGATTGAAGAGAAACTCAACGCTTCGGACAAGGCAGAGGTCAGCAATATTTCAACTGCTACGGAGAGCGAGAATTACGATGCAAACGGCGACCCGAACAAACCTTACGATGAGATAAATCCGGAGGTTTTCGAGGACGAAGATGTCAAATATGCGGACAATGCGATTCTGATCAAATTCGACAAGTCCTTCAAGGGCAAGCTTACATCGGATCTGAAAAAAGCCGGCATCGGCAAGCTCGAATTTATATTCGGCGGCGCAGACTACGCATGGTACACCGGCTACATCCTGAAATCCGCGAACCTCGCAGAAACTATGGAAAATGTCCGTGCTATGGATAACGTAATCACAGCGGAATACAATTTTGTCAGCGAAGCCACGGCGGATACCACGGAAAGCACAGGCAGCATGGAGTGCATCGACTGCGTGTATGACTGGCAAAAGAGAGTTACCGAACAGTGGGTATTGGCATCCAGCGGAATCCAGGACGCATGGTGGGCGCTCCTGAAAAAAGGCATTTCTCCGGGCGGTGACAGCAGCGTAATCGTTGCGGTTATAGATACCGGCGTGGACTACACCCACCCTGACCTGAAGGCGAATATGTGGGTCAACAAAAACGAAACTTCCGGGAACAACCGGGACGACGACGGCAACGGATATACCGACGACTACTATGGCGTGGATATTACCACAGGCAAGGGTTCGGGAATGGACGACGAAGGTCACGGAACCCATGTGGCGGGCATCATTGCGGCAGCCAACAACAAAGAAGGCGTAGTCGGCATTGCATACAATACGAAGATCATGGCAATCAAGGCGGGAGACGCTTCCGGCTACTTCCTGCAAAACAATGTTGCAAAGGCAATTATGTATGCCTATGAAAACGGCGCAGATGTAATCAATATGTCCTTCGGCGGCAGTCAGGCTTCTGTGGCGGTAAAGAACGCGCTGGAAAAAGCATATACCGGCAGCGTGCTGGTGGCATCTGCAGGCAATAACGGACAGCCGAACGAATCTGCGGACTATTATCCGGTACCGAGCCCGAACTATCCGGCGGCATATTCCTTTGTACTGGGAGTTATGAGCGTAGGAAAGTTCAACACCGAATCTGCATTTTCAAACTGGGATACAAACCTGTTTAACTCGGTGGAATACGAAGTTTACGCTCCGGGAGAGCAGATAATAAGTACCCTGCCGGGAGGACGCTACGCGGCTATGAGCGGAACCTCCATGGCGGCGGCGGTGGTTTCTGCGGAGGCAGCTCTTCTACGGAGCTATTTTCCGGACGAAAGTCAGTACCCGACCAAGTTCATATACGGACAAATCGTCAGCGGCACGAATGACGGAGTAAACTGCGCAAATCCGAAAAAGCATACGGTGGAAGGCTTTGTTCACAACATACCGGGCTCCATCAACTTCGGCAAGGCTTTTACCGATATTCCGACTCCGGATATAGGAATCAGCGATTATACGATTTTTGATACGGCGGGATTCTCTGCCGATGAGAAGAACCTGACGGCGGGCTGTGAAAATATAAATAACGGAGATGGAATAATTGACTCCGGAGAGACAATTGCCATCGGCTTTACCCTGCGCAATCGCTGGGGGATGAGCAAGAATACGAAGGTGCATATCGATGCGGATTCTACCTCCGCAGGAATGCAAAATCCTTATGTGGAGTTCCTGAATAACGACCTTGACTATGGCAGCATCGGGACCTATTCCGAAAACGACAGCGGCAAGATTTATACCAAAGACACATGGACAGGCTGGGAAAATCCCTTCTATGTGCGGGTCAGCAAGGACTGTCCGAACGAATATAGCATAAGGCTGAACATAACAGTAACCTGTGAAAACGGGCTGGACGAAAGAGATAGGACGACCTACACCACGACGGGTGAGGCTCTGTTTACCGTGCGCCGAGGCACCGAGCTTCCGGGAAGAATCACGGAGGATATGACCCTTACCAGCGATAATTATTATATTATCCCGAACGCCACGATCATCGAAGAGGGCGCAACAGTTACCGTGGAGCCGGGCACAAAGATTCAGTTCTGGTGCAGCGACCCGGAGGATGCCTATGCGGATACGGCAATAACCTATCTGCAGGTAAACGGCAAGTTTATCACAAATGGTACAGAAGATGCGCCTGTGGAAATGTTCCCGAGCGAATGGATGGGAAAATACGGAGTTCAAATCTACAGTGCGGGGAACGGATACACGGAGCTAAACTATACGAATGTGATTAATCCGTATTTGTATGATTCGAAATATGGTAAAGGGATAGAAGTGGCAAATAACTGCGAGTTTAGCCAGAAATTTGAACGGCAATCAATATGGTACAGATATTTGGACAGTGGTGAAGTTATAGATTGGTTCGAGTGGGGAAAGATTGGCATTGTAGATGCAAAGAATTGTGCATTTTACAAATTAGACGCTGGAAGGGAGTACCGTATTTACGGTACTTATTACGGATGTATTTTCGTCGATAGCGTAGTAAGTGGGAGTGCAAGCCAATTTAACAATTGCGTATTTTATGGTAATAATAACTATGCTGAAACCGATGGTGGTAGTGTAAGCAGTCTAAGCGCCCAAAAAGGAAACGATGAACTAACTATATCGGACTCCTTGTATGACTATGAAAGCGGTATTCTTTATCTCGTTGGGAATAGAAATTCGTTCAATGGATTTGAAATGGCTACCGGCTTATCCTTAGCTACAGTGAGTTCAAGGGAAGAGCTAAATAGAGTACTGCCGTTACTTGACTCAAATAGATTTTATCTGGTTGCAAACGTGAATCTCGATGAAGATGGAAACGCATATTATAAAAATGGCGAAAAGATTTCAGGAGATATAATAAATGCGGGTCGGATGCAAAATAGTGCCAAGATAGGGTCGAACAATGCATATTTATATAAAAATGATGATAGACCATTATATATATTAGGAAACGAAAATTACGGTGATGATTTGGCGCTGTATCAGGTTAGTATACCGGTTTATATGGAAAATATCAGCATGAGCAGGTATCTGGTGGACATCGACATGGAGTCAACCTACCAAATTCAGGCTGAAATCATCCCAGCAAATGCAAATCCATCGAATCTCCGATACGAAAGCAGCGACGAGAGTATATTGACCGTCGATGGCAGCGGACTGGTAACGCCGGTTGCAATAGGCACGGCACAGGTTAAGGTATATTCTCCTGACAAGGCAATATATAACTATGTGACCATAAATGTCAGAAGCATTACACCGCCGACAAGCATTGAGTTGACTCCGGATGAGATAAGTCTGCAGGTTGGGGAAAGCGCCTATGCACAGGCAACCCTGACTCCGAGATATGCCACCAAGTGGGAGTTCTCATACGAGAGCAGCGCTCCGGAAGTAGCCACCGTGGATGAGGACGGAATGATCACTGCACTTTCCACAGGAGATGCGGTGATTACCGTCACCGGATACGGGGATATAAAAGACAGCATGACCGTACATTGCGAGCTCAGTGCCACGGGACTGCACTTTAGGGACAGCATGTATGTGACGGATCTCACCAAGGACGACGGTCATGATTTCTATCCGGAGCTCAGTCCGGCGGGAACCACGGATATAGACCTGGAGTGGGAGTCCGCCAGCCCGGACATCTGCTATGTGAATGAGAGCGGAGAACTTGTGAAGATAAAAGAAGGCGTGGCAACTCTGAAAGCAACCCTGAAGGGCACGAACTATTCCGCAACGACTCAGATAGCCATAACTGATAACTTGACCAATGTCGGAATAAAAAAGACTTGCAACGAAGGCTCCACATATTATGTTCTCCTGACAGATGGAACCCTGTGGACATGGGGCGGAAATACGAAGACCATAAAAAGGTGCACATTCGATGGAGTAGACTTCATAAAAGACATCATTATTCGTAGCAATTATGTATATATACTGAATAGCGAGGGGGAAGTTTGGAAATATTCATCAAACGGCAAAGCTAGTATAAGTACTCCGATGCTGACAGATATCATCGCGCTAAATATATCGTACAGAAAAGAGGAATCCTGCTATGCCATAACCCAGGATGGAGGAGTATGGAGCTGGGGAGACAATAACTATGGACAGCTTGGAAATGGATCAACAACAGACAACTGGACCCCAGCACAAGTAAATATAACAGGTAATGTGATAAAAACAGTGAATACCAGTTGGAATGCTCTTCTACTTTGCGAAAATGGCGATGTGTACATCCTTGGATATGGTGGTGATAACGAGAAAATTGTTACTCCAAGATTGCTCCTTCAAGGAGCAAAAGATATTGACAAGGCATCATACAGTAGCGAATACTTAACTGTAGAAACCAAGGATAAATATTATAATTTCGGATATAGCGGAATAAAATACATTGAGAAGTATGCCTATACAAAAAAATATCAGACTGAAAAATATGACAGGAGATACAGCGCGTATATTGAAAATGGAAAAGTGTATATTAAGGCGCTAACGAGCGACGGGAAAACCTACGGACAGCTGGGAGAGGGTGATTCATTGCCGAATGAGGACGGATATTATCTCATGCAGGGAATAGATGGTGCCAAAGAAGTATATTTCTTCAAAAATAATATCTTCGTGGAGACGGAAGACGGAAGCATCTACGCTTTCGGCAAGGGCACGGAATATGAACTGGGCAACGGCATTGCTGAGAACAGCAGCACCCCGGTTAAGCTGAACTTCGGCATCGACGAGCTGAGCGTTCCTTTGACTTTTGATGGTTGGAACTCGACGGAATCTGAGGAGAATCTGACCTTGGTGGAAGACGAGATCGTCCTTGACTTCAACGCAGGACTCACCAACAGTTCCTCATACGGCAGCATCAGCCTCAAGGATTCCGCCGGAAATCCATCTATGCTCAACAAGACCATAGATCTGGATAAGCTGCACATAAGCACAAGGACGCCGCTGACCAAGGGCGAGACCTATACCCTGACGGTTCCGGCAGGTGCGGTGCAGGACTATTTCCAAAACCAGAATGAGCTCATAACTATAAGCTTCACCTATGATGGTGAGGCTGAGGCAGAGCCTGCGGAAGAAGCGACCGTAGAATCTACGACAGCGCCGGAAGAAGAGTCTACGGCAGCGCCTACAGAGGAAACCACGTTGAATGCCGAAGGCGAGCCTGCGGGAGAACCTGCGTCAGAACCAACTGGAGAAGCTGCAACAGAAACCGAAGGCGAAACTGTAACCGGGGAACCGGAGCAGCAGACAGAACAGTCCGAGGCAGGATCAACTGAGACAACCGGCGAACAAACCGGAGAGAATTCTGCGGAGAAGGCCACCACCACGACAGAGGTGGCAACACCAACGGAAGAAAGCACGACAGAACCATCCACAGAAGTACCGTCAGTTTCGGAAGAAAATACAACTCCTGAGGAAGACGGCTCGATGGAGGCAACAACTCCGGCAGAGCCAGCCGCAACGGAACCTATTACGGAAGAAACTCCGGCAGAACCGGATCCTAACGAACCGGCTATTCCGGATGACGCAGCATACGATGTGGTAAACGAGATTGTAATCGATGCAGAAAAGCTGGCGGCGAGAACCT
The DNA here is from genome assembly GCA_963635625.1 of Treponemataceae bacterium. Taxonomy (GTDB): domain Bacteria; phylum Bacteroidota; class Bacteroidia; order Bacteroidales; family UBA932; genus Cryptobacteroides. The sequence goes on from CAVHGF010000060.1 coordinate 7,060, forward strand.
ATCCAACCAAGGAAGACATAGAAGCGGCTTGGCAGCAATATGTGGAGGACGGTCTGAACACCACCTTCAAGGGAAATGCCATCCTTAATCGTTTGATTGACGATGATGTTACGAAGTGGCTCAGAATCACCGCGCCGAGCGCAAGCGAATACCAGAGAATCGGATTGGGCGGCAACTACTGGGGAACCACCGACGAGTTCCTGATTAACAAACAGATTCTTGACTACGACGACTATAAGAGCCTTGCGGATATAAACGAGGGCAAATACCTCACTGAGGCTCCGGCGAATGTTTGGCCGTTCGTAGCAAATGCATATGTGATGGTGGAAAGCGAGGTGGTAACCACGGTGGGTAACGGAAAGGTAACCTTTGCGGTGGACTTTAACCGCAGCATGGACACCACGATTCCGCTGTATGTCACCTTCGGAAGCTCATATCCTTATGCGGATTATGAAGTTGAAGGCGAGTATAAGACGCCGACCCACTGGGAAGGCACAGTTGAGCTTAATACCATAATCGAGAACGGCTGGCAGAAATGGGCAATCAGTAACGGCAAGGCTGCCGGCACGTCCATGAAGCTCTACAAAGACTGGGGCAGATTCCAGTTCAAGATCGATACCACGGCGGCTCAGGCCCTTATCATGCAGGCAGAAGCCACCGCAACAGGAATTAAGCTGAGCTGGTATCAGGACGAGTTCGACACCATGGCAGGATACAATGTATATCGGGCTACCAAGGAAGACGGCCTTTATACGAAGCTGAACAAAACCATCATTGCGGCAGACACGAAAGAATGGTTTGACGACACGGTTCTGCCGGGTGAGAGATATTACTACAACTTCACCGTAGTTGAGTCTGACATGACAGAATCCGAACCTTCCGGCAAGATCACGGTTCAGGCATACGACACCATGGCACCGAACATTTATCACAGCCCGGTGGTTCACGCATTTACCGGCAGCAAGCTGATGATTTCGGCAACGGTTACAGACAACGTGGCTGTGGACACCGTAACACTGTATTATCGCACGAAAGGTGAAACCGAATGGAAGTCGAAGCAGATGCTGAGTATCAATGACAAATACGCTGCAGCAATCGCCGCAGCGGAAGTTACCACAAAGGGCATCGAATACTACATCGAAGCCGGCGACGGTCAGGGCAACAAGATTTGCAAAGGCAGCCCGGAGAATCCTTACGAGGTGACGGTACAGGTAGCAGTGGACAGCAGCGCCAAGGGCGATGTGGACGGCAACGGAGTCGTTGAGATAAAAGATGCCATGATGCTTCTTATGGCAGCTAACGACAGGCTGAACCTAGATCCGGAGCAATTTGCAAGGGCAGACCTTGATGACGACAAATCTCTGTCGGCGGCAGAGGCTCTGCGCATCATACAGTATGTAAACGGAACCGTAACCACTCTTGTATAAAGGTGAATGTTATGGCGAAAAAGTTATGGCGAGAAAATTTAATAAGAAGAAAAATATTTTCGGTGCTTCTGGGAATTGCCGTGATTTTCGCGGCAGTTCCGGCAGTGCCGGCTCATGCTGAGGAAACCGTGGCCTCGCCCACAATAACCATCGGTGAGAACACGATATATGCGGGCAGCAGCGGGACCATATATGTAAACGGAAGCAATTTTCAGCGGGTCACGGCTCTGAAAATAAGCGTAAAATATAATCCGGAGGTTATGACCGTCGGCAGTGTGTCAAAGGGCGCGCTGCTAAACGGCTGCCTTTCGGATATTAACAGCAGTGACAGCGGACTTGCTAAGCTGTCTGCAATTTCCACCGAGGGCATAAGCGGAAGCGGCCTGCTGGCAGGCATTTCCTTCAGGGTGAAAGATGGAGTCGGGGCAGGCGATTACCCCATTGAGCTTATCGTGGAAGAAGCCTGCGCCCTTGGCGAAGACGGAAATGCTGTGGATATTGCCATTATCAAGGGAAACGGCAGGGTGACGGTGAAGCAAGCAGAGCAGACGATACCGACGGCTTACTTTTATGGGAGCGTGTCAAACTACAGCCCAAAAGAGGGTGAGAACTTTGACTATTACCTGCGAAGCAGCAATGTGGGGAACCTTGCGGGAGGAAATTTTGAATTTGTCTACGACCGTGAGTATTTGGAGCTTACGGACGTGGAGGCGGGGCCTAGGCTTGTGGCAGCGAACTGCACAACGAGCATTAATCGAAATACCGCAGGGTATGTGAAGGTTTCCTTCGCGGCAACAAATCCAATCGGCGCAGGCTACGGAGAAAATCTGGTGAAGCTTTCCTTCAAGGTGATAACATCGGAAGCCACATCGACCCTGATTGAATTTAGACCGGGAGAGCTGCAGGAGATAAACGCTGATGATACTCTGGGGGCTATGAATAGTAGCGGTTTTACTAACACCGTGAAGATAGACCGAGAGGAGATCGTGGTGCAAAACCCTGCGTTTCGAATGGAATATGAAGAGCTGTCACACGGAGAAACTTATAGGGTGACGGCAATTATTGACGGCGAAAGCGGACTTGCGGCGGGGGATTTTACGATTGCATACGATAAAAATTTGAGCCTCTGCACGGAGGTTGCGGTTTGCGCTGCCACCGGAGACGAAAGCAGTCAGCCGGGAGCAGGCGAATCTCTGATTATTACAAAGCCCAAAATTGACCAGGGAACGGTGGGCTTTTCCTTTGTCAATACATCGGGAATTAGCGAGGATCAGAGGCTCATAGTTATGACTTTTAAGCGGCTGAAGGCCGGGGGAACCGGCGTGATGAGCGCATCCGGCAGCAAAACCGTAGATAAAGACCACAGTGCGGTGGGCATTGACTACCCGAACCTTAAAATCGACTTTTCGCATTATCTGAAAACTGTGGAGATAAAGGCCAAGCCGGGCAGCGATAATATATTTGTCGAAAAATTGAAATGCACAGGTTGTGACTACGAAGAAACGCGAGAGATATCGGGGCTTTCCGGCGAGAACGTGAACGTGCATTTTGACACTGAGGGAATATCGGGGCAAACGGTTGTTGCCTTCTATGCGAAAGACTCAGAAATATCTGGAATAGCAAATGACATAATAAGCGGAGCGGAAGGCGCACTGGTGAAGGTGGAATGCGAACCGGGGACTACCGGTACCGTTTCCATGGGCGTCGTGCCTGAGGGAGAGTATATTGCCGCTATGTATAACAGCCGGCATGACTTATATTATAATATGCTGGAAATCGGAGACAGTGGCTCGGCCGTCGGACTGGCAGCGGATGTTGCCTATATAGTGCAATCCGGAGTATGCAATCTCCACACATTCACTTACGGCGACGTAGACGGCAGCGGAAGGGTAGATTTCGCAGATGTTCTTTGGGCAAAGCGCTATCTGGCGGGCTGGAACGGCTACGAAGACGCCGAGAAATTCGCAATAGACGCTAATTGCGACGGCGAGTCGAATATCGACGATATCACATATATGGAAAGACACATCGCCGGCTGGACCGGCTACGCGACTCTGCCGGTGACAGAGGACACCCTGCCGGCAGGCTAAAGCGCCGGACAGTACGAAATAAAACCAGAAAGAA
>CAVHGF010000061.1:0-10375 GCA_963635625.1 Treponemataceae bacterium
TTGGTGCGTCCACAGCACATTCGGGTACTGGTGGACTGCTCTGGTGTAGTCGTTCCACTCGGACTTGTCGGTGAAAGCGCCCATGTGGTAGCGGATACACATGATTTCTTCCTCGGTCAGCGTGTAGAACTGAGAGAGAAGCATGACGGACTTATCGCCGTGACCTTTCAGAAGGGTATCGGGGTTGTACTCCCACTTGGACGGGTCAGGAAGCAACATTCCATCTACGACCAGATCACTCGCCGGGTGACGGTATTGGTCGATCTTGCACAGGTCATGGAACATACCCACGATGTAGGGAGAACGGGACTTGCGCCAAATCAGGTGATTGTCCTGAGTAAGCGTCAGGAGGAACTTCGTGACCATGTAGGAATGTTCCAGAAGACCGCCCTCATAATTGCCGTGGTACTTGGTAGAAGCAGGGGCGGTAAAGAAGCCATAAGCCATCAGGTACTCCATCATGTCATCGGAAACGAGCGGGGTTCCGTCAGGCAACTTCATGAAGTTCAGAAAATCAGTCACTTCGGACTTGGAAAAGCAATCAGGCATTTTCGTACTCCTTCCTGTGAATACTCTTTTCGCTATCGAACTCGTCAGGATAACGAGCCAGCAGCTTATCGACATTGTGCTGTGCCACATATTCGAGGGTAACACCTAAGCCGGTCGCCAACTGTGCGGCATACCAAAGAACATCGCCCAGCTCGTCAACCATCTTCATCGGGTCGAAGTCATGACCCTGAAACTCGGTCTTTTTTCAGGAGGTCGATACACTCTCCGGCTTCACCGTTCAGACCGTAGCAGCCGTTGCGAACCTTATCCCACGAGGTCAGGTTGCCAGAGGTACGCTCGGCGGCTTTCAGATAATCATTCAGCGTCATCGTCAGCAACCTCCATTTCCAGCACCGTCATAATGGCGTAGTTGGCAAGGTCAATCAGGGTGTCCCGGATAGACTCGTCATTGACCTTCTGCTCACAACCACGGGAGAGGGTCTTGAAGCGGCTGAGTTTATCGCCCAAACGGATACGAGCCATCGCCATTCCTTCTTCCACGAAGGTCTGGTGGAAGCTGTCGCCGTAGTCATGGTTCTTCTGCTCATAGAGCTTGTTGATCTCCTTGCAGATTTCAGCGTGACACTGAACCTTGGAGAGCGAACAAATATAGGCTTCTGCCATTGTAGCTTATCCTCACTTTCAACATAGTTTTCCACAAACCATTGGCGAGGGAGAGCGTTTTATTTTAGCCCTCCCTCGCACCCGGTATCAGCCAAGGAGAGCTGCCAAATCCATCGGGGACTTCGGAGCGGTCTTCTGAGCCGCCTGAGAAGCCGCAGGAGCGGTTTTGGTAGAGGGGGTAGCAACCGTATTGCCAGAGCCGCCCCAGCCCTCAGAGGGGCGCTTATCAGCCAGACGGACGAAGGTAATGCTCTGTCCGGGTTTCTTCTTGTTCTCCTGAACATCATGCTCGATGTCGCACTCGATGAAATGACCAATCAGGTCGGTGTGGTCGATCTCGGTCAAATCGAAATTGCCGAGCGCAGTCTTGGCGAAGTAGCTGAAAGCGTTGTAGGCACCCTCATTGGGAGAGCCATCGGATTTCAGCAGGGAGAAGCGTTCGATGTGTTTGGAGCCGTTCTGCGTCTGCATATAGACTTCCAGCTTGCCGAAGTCTTCCTTGTACTTCACATCGGTGATCTGAAAGACATGAGTTCCTTCGGGAATGAGGGTAAAGCCCTCGGTGAGTCCGATTTTAGCCATTGTTTTTGTCCTCCTTCATGGTAAAGAAATTGAGCTGCTCTGCGTACTCGCAGGCGAAGATGATACCGACCAACTTACCATCGTCATCGGGAAGCATAGCGTACTTCTTGACCAGCAGGGCTTTCGGTACGCTCTTGTCGGTGTCGAGGTCGTAGGCATACAGGATTTCGCAGAAGTCGGACTTCTCGATCAGCGACCAGTCATCGTTGGTGATGGGGAAGATCATGGTGTTGTCCTGCGTGGCGTAGATACGGATACAGTCTTTGATTGCACCGTCCGGCTCAGGCATGACCGCCTTGACCAGCGTGGCGTACTCGGTGCAACCGACCTGAGAGATCAGGCGACCAATACCATCAGGCATTGTCTCGTTGCTGTACCCGGTCACGCTGCGGATACCATCGGGAATGAGCATGAGTACGGACGGGGAAGCCAGCCAGCGTTCACCCATGTACTCGTAGATAGCGCCGCCATCAGGGGCAAGGGACTTCACGAACTTGGAAAACTTCATAGGTCAATCCTCCTTGATAATTTTCGGGGAAATGCGGTAGCTGTCCTCGGTGGTCGTGTACTTCGCCAGAATACCGTCCGCTTTCATAGCGTCCTTGTCGATCTTCGAGGTGGAAGTACGGCTGACCTCCCAATTATAGGCAGAGCCAGCGATGGACACCTTTTTGTCACCGTCACGGAACTGAGCGATTGCGGCTTTCTTAATCATGTCGGTCAAGACCTTGTACCGCTTCTCGTCCTCAGCCACCTCGGCGGCGTGAGCGTCCAGCTTGGTTTTCAGGTCTTCGGCTTCCTTGACCAGTGCCGCCATGTCCGTTTCGGGGGACAGATTGTTGGTGCGGAGGGCTTTCAGGATTTCAGCGTCCTTGCGCTCGTCAAAGGCGGGAGAAATGCCGCTCTCAACGAAGTCCTTCCACCATTTCAGGGCAGGCTTCACATACTTCTTCTCGAAGTCGGGATACCGCTCAGACACCTTGAAGGGACGGGTGATGGTGTTCTCACCGCTGCACACGAACTTCTCAGGGTCATCGTAGTCCTTGGGTTCGAGGAAGGAAGCGACCATGATAACATCGTCCACGCCGAGAAGGTAGGCGTACAACGCCGCCTGCAAAGCGTAATACTCAGGAATATCGTCCTTCCAGTCCTCGACACGCTTGGAGGTCTTCATTTCAAGGACGGTGGTGGGCTTTCCGTCCTTATCGACCAGAAGGTAGTCCCAGCTACCGCCAAGAACTTTCTGATCGGGAAAGAAATCACCCCATGTACGCTGGAAATAATTCTCGCCGAAAGCGTCTGTCGGGGTCAGCAGATTACTCATAAAGTAAGTCTGCTTCATGTACTCGGCCTGCTTGGGTTCGATGGTCTTACCGGCAATGGTGTAGATGGTGTCCTCGAAAGGCTTCTGATAGGTACGGGTCACTTCACACCAAACAGAAAAAGCCGAAGACCACGGGTTCAGGCCGAGAATTGTTGCAAATCTCGTACCGGTGAGTTTGCGAGGTTTCTTTGGCGGGGTAATTTGAATACGATTACCAGCAAGCCATTCGATTGTGTTCATTCACATACCTCCAATAAAATCCACCAGAAGTGTGGTGCGTCATTCTTGTGCATTTTGAAATTTCGCTGAGAGGAAGTTTTAGTGCTTTTGCGGCTTCTGTCATTGACTGCCACCGCTTTATGAAATTGCCATCTTTTGCGTACTGATCGACTTGTTTAGAAACGGCTTTTGAGATTTTAGAACGGCAACTTCCCCAATTCGTGTTCTGCTTAGGTGTACACCACATGAGATTATCAACGCGGTTATTCAGCCGGTTTTCATCTTTGTGATTTACACATGGGAGATTGTTAGGATTAGGGATAAACGCTCCGGCTACAAGTCGATGCACTGACAGACAATGCCGCTTTCCGTTTCGGTACAACACCACTCGTAAATAACCTCTGTCCACTCGTTGTTGCAGAGGGGTTCGAGTACATATCATACCGTAATGGTAATTTCGTGGGAGCGACACCACCTCACCTTTATCGCTGACTTCATACAAGCCCTCATACCCCGGAACGGGTTTCCAGCTCACCTTTAGCCCTCCTTTGCCGCTTTCATCTCGTAGCCAGCCAGCATATTGTTTACGCCCTCGATCAGAGCGTCACACTTGTCGGCTTCGATCTTGGAGAACCCCTCGGTCTTCATGGCGATGGTCTGGACGAAGGACTCCTGCTCTGCGTCAACTTCCAGCAGCTTTTTCAGCAGACCTTTCAGCTCACCGACCTTCTCAGCGGAAGCAGCACCAGCGGGAGCGCCGGTCAGTTCAGCCTTGATTTCCTTGCGTTCCTCGGTGGTCACGGGCGGCTTCTTGGTGGCGACAGGGGCAGGAGCGGGAGGGGTATCATACTCGCCGCTGTCGATACTGTCATGCTCCACGATGTCAAGGACAAGCTGCCACAGGTAACGGCGAATGTAAGTGATGGAGCTGCCGGTCGCCTGCATTTCATTCGTGACCTGATTGCCAGCGTTGGATACGATAGGAGCAATGGGGGTGTAGGGTGCCACGAAGTCAATGAAGTCCTCACGGTCATTGACATTGTAGACACGGGCGGTCGCCTTGTCGCCGTACATGGATGGAACCATCATCAGGCCGATTTCAAGGAAAATCTGCTCCGCTTTGGGAACAATGTCCGCCAGCTCGAAATACTTGTATTCGAGCTTCATGTGCTTGCCGCTCTTATCCACGCCAGCTTCGAGGAAGCGTACACGAGCAAGCTGTAACTTCTGGAACACATTCATGGTGGAATAATCCACCGCCGCACTCTCGGCGGGTTTCTTGGCAGTAGCCATAGTTATACCTCCAACATTTCTAATAATTTCTTCTTGATGGAATTGACTCTACGGGTGTTCCGCTTGGGCGGCTTCTCTCCGAGAAAATCTCGCACATAGCGCCGTGCCAGCCGGATATACCAGTCACGGTCAACCACATCAATCGTCAGGTGATTGTCGTTGTCCACGACACATTTTGCGGGGAGTCCAGCAATCTTGACGGGATTGCCTGTGCCGAGATGGATTTTGTAGAGGGTGCCGCACCGATGGTCTTCCGTGGCATAGACTCGGTTGACCTTCTGTACGACCTCCATCTGACCGTCTACCTCATGGAGAGCGTCACCGTACTTGCTACCGGCCTTGGCGACCAACTGGAAGTCCAGTAGGCGGTCACACCGCATGATGGTTTCCTCGACCGGAATACCGTAGGCCAGATAATCCTTGACTGCCTTGGCGACCACGCAGGCGTTGTTGTTGATGTTGAACGCTCCTGCCGGTGCAATTCCACGAACGAGAACCCCGCCCTTGATTTTGGGGTCGCCCTCGAAGGGAACCTCGACATAATTGTTCACATCTTTCTGGCAGATCATCTTGATAAGGTCTTCCTCCAACTCAAAGCCGGTTCTGTCCTGCCACTCCTGCGTGATTTCCTGATACATGGGAACATCGCAGTCATCAAGACTGACCATGATACCATCGGTATTGAGCTGAATAATCTTCAAGGTGGGGCAGTCCTGAACCAAATGTTCCGCCATTTCAAGCAACTGCAACTGGCCTGAGATACAGACAGAGCGCCCCATGAGCGGGTCATACAGGTCGTTGTAGCGGTTCAGCATAGCTCCGTAGGTGGTGTTCAGCACCAGCTTCAAAGCGTTCGCCGTAGCCTTATCGCCAGCCCTCTTTGCCTTGACTCGCCGCTCAATGGTGGCGGCGTACACTTCGGGAGAGGGAATGTTCCGGCTGCAATACCCGTTCAAAGTCATCTGGTGTGGGTAGTAGCTGGCAACATCTTTGTTGCGAATAGATCGGGTTTCCGTGGCTTCCTCCCGGTAACACGGGATAGCTCCGTGGATACCGCCGTAGGCAATGGTACAATGACAGCCACCGACCATCAGATCGAGCTTTTCTTTGAACACTACCTCGTCAGGAATACTTTTGTCTTTCAACCGTTCAAAAAAGTCGAATACTTCCTGCGGAATATATTGACGAAGCAGCTTCGGAGGATACTGGTATTCCCGCTCGTCATAGTGCGGTTTCTGCTGTGCGTCAAGGTAGGCAGCGGTCAGCTTGGCGTTGGTCATGTAGAGGGCTTTTGCGGGGTATAAGCCCTTCTCACGACCCAGCGTGAGTTTGCTGGACAGATAGCCTTGCCGAAGATCGTCCAGCCTGTCGGTTGCGTCAACATCGTGGCGGCAGTAAAACTCGACCTCTCGTTTCTCGTCCTCGGTCAGAGGACGATTGATGTTGAACGACACGGTGGTTTCTCGAATGTCCATTCCGAGGTGAGCTTCGATTGCTTTCAGGGACAAACCCATTTGGCAATCGTCCATTAGGTCGTATTGGTCGAAGAAAATCCCGCAGTCACGGAGCGGAGTGTACTCCCAGCCCTCATGACCGCCAACGATGATGAAATCGTTGACTACCTTGATTTCCTCCGGCGTGAAGCCTGAGAGAACCGCTTTCAGAATGAATTGGTCATAGTGCTTGTTGTTGAACCCTGCCAACAGGGGTTCTTGGGTCATAAACTGCTCGACCGCTTCATTGTCATTCCAGATGACGGTGTATTCCTTCGTGACCTTGTTCTTGAAGACAAAAAGCCAATCATAGGCAAACACCTCGCAGTCGAAAATGAATGGTTCAAGGTTCAGCGGTATCACCTCCAAAGAGATTATCCAGATACCTTTCGGCAAGAACTTCCTGAACGCCCTCCATGATGTAAAGCATACAGGGGAAAGCCATGCCATTTCCCCACATCTTGTACTCCGCAGAGTCCCTGTGAGGAACCAGCGCACACCAGTCTTTCTCGAACCCTTGAAGGGACGCACACTCGGTCGGGGTGAGCTTTCGAGCCAGATAGATGACTTCGCCGTTTTCCGTCTGTGTTGGGACAAAGAGGGTCTGGTCATTGTTGTAGGAGAGCGTTGCGCTCTTATCTTCCTGTATCAAAGCACCCCCCCCCCTTCACAGTCAGAGCGGATTTTTAAGGTGTACGGGATAAGCGCACAGGGAAGGTGATGTGGGTCAGATTTTGCGGAAGTCAAAGTCATCGTTACCTCTCCTGTGATAGTCTGATTGTAAAAATCTGCTCCGATTGGTTCCACTACGATTTCGTTTGCACGAACATCGCCCATATCAAAGACATTAAGCGTATTCGCACACTCGCTGCGGTTCCATACTTGCGCTTCCTCTTTTGAGTGCGGTCGGGTGCCTTTGGAAAACACTACCTTTCCGCTCTCAGTTGGAACCAGAATTAGAGGGACATTACCCCTCTCTCTCTCTCTCTGTCCCCATTCGTCCAGCGAGGGTTTGGACGGTGTTGTTGGGGCTGAGGGACACTCGGCTGTCTTGGGCGTGGTTTTCGACCGCATAAACACGATGGTGTTCAACAGGGCTTGTTTCAGAAGCGGGTCTAAGGGTTTCCCCCGTTCGCCTGACCTTCTTAAAATCCCTTCGCAAGCCCTCACGCTCAAATAGTATCCGTCCGGCACATTGTCCTCCAAGATCGAGGACAAGGAAGACACGCTTGCGTCTTTGGGGGACTCCCCAACCCTGAGCGTCAAGTCCTCTCCAAGCGATAGAGGAATGATCTCCCAAGACGAAGCCGGTGTGCGGCCATTTTTGCCGCCCTCGCTTGTCTTCCGCATATCGAGGAACGCTATCGTCTCCCTCGCAGATTTTCCAGAGAGTTTCGATGACTGTTCGGAAGTCTTCTCCCTGTGTCGAGCTAAAAGCTCCGTAAACATTTTCCCAAATGACGATTTGAGGAAATCTCCCATTGGTGGCACACCTCATTTCCTGAATGACTCTGACTGCTTCAAAGAATAGGGAAGACTCCTGACCAGCAAGACCCTTACCGTTTCCGGCAATCGAGAGGTTTTGACACGGAGAGCCGAAGGTGATAACATCAACAGGCTCAATTTCTGCCCCGTCCATCTTGGTAATATCGCCAAGGTGAACCATCTTGGGAAAACGGGATTGTGTGACAGCCATCGGAAAAGGCTCAATCTCACTCGCCCATGCCGGGATAATACCGACCGCAGAAGCAGCGAGAGGACAAGTACCGCTGCCATCGAACAGACTGCCTAATTTCACTTCGACACCTCCTGTTCGATGAACTTACAACCGCACTTGCGGTAAGTGGTACACCGCTTCTTGTAGCTTCGTACAAGATACTGGATACCATCGTCAACATAGTCATAGGCGATGGGTTCCCCCTTGCCCTCGAAGGTACGAGCAATACGACCAATGCTCTGAGTTATCACAGCATAGTCCTTCTGCGGCGTGGTCAGGTACAAGCGGTCGAGCCGGGGAATATCCAAGCCCTCCTTCGCCAGAGAGTAGGTGGCGAACAGATACCGTTTGTGCCCCTGCCGCATTTCCTCAATAGCTTTCTCCCGGAGGGCCTTGGCTTTCTTCGTGGTCATCTTCCCATCAATCATGACCGCCTGTTTTCTCAGGTCTGGCGGAAGTCTGTTCATCAGGGTTTCCAAGTGCGTCAGCCGGTCGGAGAGAATGAGATTGTAGTAATCTCGATTTGCCACGAGGTCAGTGACAATCAGGTTATTTCGGGGATAACGGTCAGCGAGGAAATTAACCAACTTGGCGTAGATGATCGTACCGTCCGTATCCAAAAACTCACGGCTGAGTCCTTGGTGTGTGGCACGGGGCAAAACGCTGACGGTCATGATCTTGTCTTTCACCGCTTCGTCCGGCACCTGATAGGCAATCCCGCCCAGCAGAGCGTAGGTGGCGGCAATCATACCGTCTGCTCTGTGAACCGTAGCGGACAGGCCGTACTTGTGTCGAGCTGCCAGAGCGTTCAGCACCTTTGAGAACTGCGTCATGGCGGTCGGGGTTCCGGCTACACGGTGGCACTCGTCCACAATGATACAATCCCAAACATCACGGTATTGACTCAGATCGAGGTTGCACATGGTCTGCACCGTTGCGAAAGTGATTGCCTTACCGATTTGAACCCTACCTTCGGTAATCGTGCCAGTCAAAGAAGGACTCATGTACTGCTCCGCTCGGCTTTTGCTCTGCATGAGCAAATCCCGTGTATGGGTCAGCCAGAGTGTTCTTCGGCCTGTATCTGCCGCAACAGCAATCCCAATCTGTGTCTTACCGCACCCAGCAGGGGCTTGAAGAATACCGTAGTAAGCGGTTATCAGGGCTTCCTTGGCTTCCACTTGGTAGTCATAGAGCGGAATGGTGCAACCGAAGTCCACCTCAGTCGGTATAGGAAGATTGACCTTCATGTGGCAATCGTCCATCGCCAGTACATCGTTCAGACACCCATAGGGAAGAACCAGCGTGTCACCGTCCCATTGAAACAGGTACAGCTTCTCAGGCGTATTACCCACCCAAAAGTGCATACGGACTTTCTTGGCATATTCGGGATTGGGAAGAATAAGCTGCTTCTTGCACCATGCAAGCAACTGCTTAGACGGGTTCTCAATTCGGAGCTGATTGCCAACGGTTATTTGCATTTGGACACCCACTCTCCAAGCGGGATACCGACCTCTCTAATCTCGGAAGCAGAGAGAACGGTCTTCAAGAAGGACAGCTCTCGAAGGAATGTGAAGGAGAGGAAGTACACCGCACCGTTCATCATTCGGAGGGCAAACCAACCCTCACCGTTTCCTGTTTCCTTCCAGAGCGACATAGCGGAAAACTGATTTTCCTCGATACGCTCCATCTTGAAAATGTCCTTGGCGCAGTCCTTACAGTCAATGGGATAGCTGACACCGTTCCGGGCAGCAATCACATCAAAAGGCTGACCTTGACTGTTCTGAGTCATAAGATGAACCCAAAAGCCACACTCGGATAAATCTCGACATAACTCTTTTTCAAAGCCGTTACCGACTTTGCGATTGACATTCAATAAAATCAACTCCTTTACAAAGGGGCTTGTCTGATATATAATCAGACCGAGCATTTGCGCTTGCCGTTGATGGAAGTACCAGTTCCGTCAGCGGCTCTTTCTTTTTCTCGGAGGGATAGGGTCAAACGCCCCGGACAGTTCACAGAACAGCCAGAAGCAGCCAAGACCGATACCCATACGAACCATACCTGCGCCGAGAGCCATCGTATCCTGCTCCACAGCACCGACAACGCCGAGAATGTAGAAAAATGAGAGAAATGCGAGGGTTCCAAAAACCTTTCTAAACTTCTTCATTGTCGTTTCCTCCATTCACAGGAACCCATTGATAAGGCTCTCCGTATTTCTCCAAGTGCCATTTTTCAAATTCTGCCCGGTGCTGCGGGTCACGGTAATACTCTTGAACAATCCGAGCCAATGAGCGGCACAACACCCGTGCCTGCGGCTGAACCTCCGGCACAAAGACGCTCATACCCGCACAGAACGAATAAAGTTCTCATACTCGTCCAAAACCGCATGGGACTTGTCAACGATGGTTTTTGCCTTTTCGCCGGAGATTGTTCCACGCACCGCCGAGGACATTTCAGACTTGTCCGTATGAATACCAGCTCGGTCGAGAGCGGCAATCAGCCAGACAAAACTCAGATTGTTTTCCCGCAGACGGTCGTGGAGGGGCTTGCGATTTTCCATTCTGTCTACCTCCT
>CAVHGF010000062.1:0-8746 GCA_963635625.1 Treponemataceae bacterium
AAAATGTTAGCAAAAGGTCCCCAAAAAGGTTAGCGCCTTGGAGCACCTAATTTGTAGTTCGAGCATTTAACATCGAGACCTTTTTAGGGGCCAAACGGGTCGAGACCCAACGCTCACTTTTTGGAGACCCACGGGGCCAAACAGATCGGGACCCAACGCTCACTTTTTGGAGCGCTTTTTCAGTGGGTGCGCTGGCGTTGCATGGACTGGGTCAGCCGGTAGCTCTCACCGGAGAAGATTACAATGTGGGAATGGTGAATCAGCCGGTCAACCAACGCTGCGGTCAGGCGGTTGTCGCCAAAGACGGTGTTCCACTGCGAGAACTCCAGATTGGACGTAATAATGAGGCTCTTTCGCTCGTAGCAATCGGAGATCACCTGAAACAGCAGTTCAGCGGCATCCTTGTGCAGCGGCACGAAGCCAATTTCGTCAATCACAATGAGTTCCACTTTCTTCAGCGTGCTGAGATAGCTGTTCAGCGTACCTTTGTTGTTCTTCTCCAGCAAAATATTAGCGAGAGATGCCGCCGTGTAAAAGCGGACATGCCGCCCTTCCTGGCAGGCTTTCAAGGCAATGGCTGTGGCGAGATGGGTTTTGCCGGTACCAACAGTGCCCATAAAGATGAGATTCTCTTTGGACGCAAGAAACTGCAAGTCTTCCATGTATCCGGCAGTCAAGCCACTGGGTAGTTCAATGGCAGAAGTCCACACAAAGTCATCCAGCGTTTTCAGAACACGGAAACCGGCGGTTTTCACCATGCGGTTAATCCTGTTGGCTTCACGCTCTTTCAGCTCCAGTTTCAGCAGATCGGTCACATATTGCTCCGTGCTTTCAAACTGGACGGAGCGCCATTCCCTGGCCATGCCGCCCAGCTTCACCTGCCGCATCATCAATTCAATTTCCTCAGACACTTGCATCACCTCCTGTCAGACTGTCGTAGGCGGAGAGGTCCGGATTGTAGTGTAGTGCCGGAGAACCGGGCAATTTCAGCGGATCAGGCCGGTATTCCTTTTTGGCAATCATGTAATAGCATTGCCGGAGGCTGTCCGCGTCCGTGCGGCCATTCTCACCGGCGAGCTCCAGTGCATCGGCACACAAGTCGGCGTTGCCGTCAGAGACAATCTCATTGAGCAGCTGAAGCGCATTTTTACGCTCCCTGCCGCTGGTCTGCTCCAGAAATGCCTGCCATTGCTGCGGCATCTGGTGGAAGAAGCGAGTATGTTCAATTGCACCGGGCTTTTTGCAGAGCACAGACACATATTGTGTCCAGTCGTAGACCTCATCATTGGTTTTGTAGCTCCTGCGGTAGTGCCCAACCGGATGGTGGTCATGGAAGAACTCCACATGGTCATAGAAAATCTTGGCCTGCACTGTTTCGCCGGACAGCATTGGGGAAAGACCGTATTTGTTCGTTTCAATGGTCACGAAGCCGCTTTTGTTCACCGTCAGCGAAGCATACCGGAACACTGAAAACGGATACTCCGGCAGACACAGAAGGCTGGCTTTGTCCTCTTCCCAAAGTTCCGCAATCAGCAGTTTCTTCTTGTAATGCGGCCGCTGGGCATCCTTCTCGCACCATTCCCACAGAGACTCGTTAAAATCGTCAAAGGACGTAATGGTCGGAACCGGCACAAAAGCATTTCTGCGGCTGTAACCTACCTTGTTTTCCACGTTGCCCTTTTCGTTGCCGGACGCCGGATTACAGAACTCTGCCCGGAAACGGTAATGCATCATAAACCGAGTAAAGCCGTCTGTAAGGATCCGCTCAGTCCCCTTGAGTACCTGCACAACAGCAGTGGACATATTGTCAAAGCGCAGCACCGGCGGCACGCCGCCAATGTGTTCAAAGATGCGTTTCATGCCTGTAAGCAAGCATTCCTGGTTCTGTGAGGGGAAGGTCTGGGTGTAACCCTTGTTGGAATTCGGAAACGAAATCGTCAGCGCATAGCCGTCCTGTTCCTGCCCGGTTCCGTCGTAATAGAGGTGCTTACCAAAATCCACCTGCCCGCTGCCCAGCGAATGCTCCAGCGGTAAATAACCGCTGTTCCTGGAATTCATAACAAACCGTTTTTTGCGGACGTACTTTTTCACACTGGAATAGCTGCCGCTGAAACCGCGTTCATCCCGCAAACGGCAGAAGATCCTCCAGACCGTGTGGCGCTGCTTGCGCGGGATTTTACGGTCAGCCTCCAGCCATTCATCGATCACAGGAATAAAATCTCCCAGCACCGGATAGCTCGCTGGCTCGGTATCCGGCAGATTGTCCTCGCTCCAGTCAAGCTGGTAGGCGTACTTTTGGACGGTCTTGAAGCTGTGACCCGTTTGACGGGATATTTCCCGCAAACTCAGGTCTTCATTTTCGTAGAGATCTTTGATATACTGTATTTGAGCCATTCTTAACACCTTTCTGCTACCTCCTTAGTCTTCAACAAACTAATGGTAGCGGTTATTTCAGGTGCTGACAATGGCTCATTTTTTTGCCATTTGGGGTGCTAACTTTTTCGAGACCTTTTGCGATACTTTCATTTTACCGAAAACATCGCACTGATTCATCTCACGGCGATGAAGGCACTCCTCAAAATGAAATGTCTAAAAAGAAAAGGAGAACTGTATGAAGAAGTTTTTATCGATGGCTCTGGCAGCAGTCATGCTGCTTTCCCTGGTTGCTTGCGGCAATTCAAATAAGTCTGATAGTTCCGGCAGCTCCGACGCAGATCCGGATAAGACCTATGAGCTGAAATTTGCAAGCCAAGACGCAGAGGGTCTGCCCTCCACCAATGCTATGGAATGGATCGCCAGTGAAGTGGAATCCCGCACGGACGGCCACGTAAAGCTGAAGATCTATCCTTCCAACCAGCTGGGTTCTGCGCAGCTGCTCTATGAGGGCATTATGGACGGCTCTATCGATATGTATCTGGGCTATCTGGATCCTACCTATAACCAGGTATTCGATGTGACCACTATCCCGTTCCTGGCTACCAACTATGACCAGATCGGCTACATTTGCTCTCCTGAGTCTAACTGCTATAAGCTGTTCAAGGAAGGCTGCGAGAATACGGATATGCGTTTCCTGGGCTTCTTCCTCAACGGCGTCAATGGTATTTTCTCTGTGAAACCTCTGGGTGATTACCTGAACATCGATGCGAAGAAGGATGCTCTGATTCGTATTGTCAACTCCAGAACATATACCCTGGGTATTGAAACTCTTGGCTATTCCACGATTTCCATTCCCTGGTCTGATACCTATACCTCTTTGCAGACCGGCGTTATGGACGGCATGACTGGCATTCCTTCCTACATGGTCAACCAGAACTTTGGCGATATCACCAAGTATTATCTGGCTATGGACGAGTTCATGGAGACGAATGTTATCATCATGGCTCCGAAGACCGCGGAGAAACTGCCTGCTGAATATCTGGATATCATTGAGACTGTCTGCGCTGAAGCCGGTGAGAATTCCATCGGTACCACCAAGCAGAACGTGGACGACGGCATTGAGGCCCTGCGTGCCCGCGGCATTGAGATCCTGCCCATCACTGATGAAGAGCGTGCCGAGGTTGGCGCAAAGGTCCTGGAAAAGATCACTCCCGACCTGGAAGATTACTTCGGCAAGGATATTCTGGATCTGGTTTACGCCGATATCGAAGCCGCCAGCAAGTAATTCTGTTCTGTTGTCTGACAGTGCCGGTTCGTGCAGAGCAATATGGTCCTCTTGCGGACCGGCACTGTATTCCGTGCGAGATAGAAAAGGAGGGAAAGTAAACCCTTATGAAAAACTTTTATGAACGTATGTGCCACTCAGGCCTAGCAAAATGGGTTCGCATCATTTATGAAAATGCAATTTTTGTTTCTGGTGCGATTATTCTGCTGGCCATGGTGGTCCAGGTAATTCTGCGGTATGTGCTGAAAATGAACCTGTTCGGCATGGATGAGATCATCCTCTGCTTTGTGTTCTGGTTCTATTTCTTCGGCGGCGTGAACGGCAGCCGCGAAGATTCTCAAATCCGTGCGGACGTCGTTACCATGGCGATCAAGAATAAAAAGGTCGTCTGGGGCCTGCGCATTGTGACCCGTGCCATCGAGTTGATTGCTACAGGTTTCCTGATTTATCTGTCTATTGGCCTGTTTATTACCAACTGTGAACGTATGCCCACGACTCAGGGCTTGAAAATTCCATATATTGTTCCCCAGTTTGCCATTGTTGTCGGCTTTATCCTGATGTTCATGTATAATCTGGGGCATCTGCTGGGGCAGATCGTGGGCGGCCCTGATGCGGAGGAGGACTCCGTACCCCCGGAAGGAAAAGAGTCTGCGACCTGATGACAACAGGCTGTATAAGATAAAAAGGAGGTATGACTTCCTGTGGAAGTGATTTTTGGTATCGTAGTTTTGATCGCCATGATTGTCTTGGGCGTATCGATCCCCTTCGCTTTTGGCACGGCGATGGTGTATTACTATTTCATACTGGGCGGTTCCCCCGCCACGACGGTTTCCGTTGGCTTCAGCCAGCTGAACTCTCTGGTGCTGCTGGCTATTCCCATGTTCGTGATCGCGGGCGGCGTCATTGAAAAAGGCCGCCTGGGCGAGGCACTGGTTAACTTTATTGATATGTTTGTTGGACATATCAAGGGTGGCCTGGGCGCCGTTTCCGTCATTACCAGCGCCATTTTCGGTGCCATCACCGGCAGCTGCGCAGCCTGCCTGTCCTGCATCGGCTCCATCATGTATCCGAAACTGAGAAAAGCCGGCTATGATGAAGGCTTCGCAACGGCTCTGCTGGTCAACGCAGGTCCCCTGGGACTGCTGATTCCTCCCAGCGCCGATCAGATCCTTTACGCCTGGTCTGCCGGCCTGTCCGTTCTGGCCTGCTTCCTTTCCACCGTTGTTCCCGGTCTGATTCTGGCGGCCCTGCTGTGTATCATCAACTTCATTTATGCGAAGAAAAGTTCCTCTGTTCAGATCACTGAAAAGGTAAAGTTCTTCTCCAGCCGCGGTATGCAGCGCACCGGCGTTGCTATTCCCGCACTGCTGTTCCCCATCATCATTCTGGGCGGCATCTATGGCGGCATCATGACCCCCACCGAGGCCGCTGCTGTCTCCGTAATTTACGCGATTCCCGTAGGTATTTATATCTACAAGGGCATGAAGTGGCGTGACCTGAAGAGCATTTTCATTGAGACTGGTACTACTACCGGCACCATCATGGTCATGCTGTTCGTCATCATGATCGTCAGCCGTTATTTCGTGATGGCCGGCGTGCCCGATATGATGAAAGAGGCCCTGCTGAGCGTTTCCGACAACAAGTACGTGATCCTGCTGATGTGCAACATCTTCATGATCATCATCGGCATGCTGATGGACGACGTGTCCGGTATGCTGCTGTGCACCCCGCTGCTGCTGCCCGTAGTGACTGCATCCCATCCATTTTGCGGCTATCATCGGCGTGAACCTGGGCATGGGCAACATTACGCCTCCCACCGCGCCCCTGCTGTACATTGGCTGCCGCCTCACCGGCGCTCCGCTGAACAAGGTGATGAAGCCCACACTGATCATGCTCTTCGGCGCATGGCTTCCCACGCTGCTGCTGACCACTTATGTGCCTCAGATCTCCCTGTTCCTGCCCAGCCTGTTTGGCTACGTGTAAATAAAATGGCAGTAAAGGCAGTACATATCTGCTCTGTTCGGCAGGTATAAGTTGTCCGCAATCTGTAATATTTTATTTCTGCGTTCTTCCGTTTTGATTCTGGCATGAAGGTGGCGGCCTTCATGCCAGAATTGATTTCAAGGCCTACAGATGTGTTTCACAAAAGGATTCCCGAAAAACCGGCAGCTTCCGCTGCGGTATAGTCTGAAGGAGAAGGCTATATGGAAAATCTAAACCAGTTAATTTCTGAGACGGTATTTCTGGAGCTGGAAATGCTCCGCTGTACCAAGAATTGCACTTCGGAGCTGGCATCTGCCTATAATGAAGAGGTGTTTCAAACGATACGCGGCAACCAGCTTAAAGCCTGGAACTATCCAATGCTGGAAAGTTATCGTCGGGATATCAGTAGTGCGCTGGCGGAGTGCCGGAATCTCTATTGTGAACGCTATGCGTATTTGCTGGTGCAGCTTGATCCGGAAAAATATCAGCGTCTTCAGGATCGGCTTCCAAAGCCAGTGATAGAAAAGCGGTGGCTTGTAGACTGGATCTGCCAGGCACGCAGTTCATGGTGGGAGACACTGGGCTGTATGCGCACAGAAGCGCAGATGCTGATGTGGTCCTTGTATCAGAATGCGGATAATATGGACCAGGAGGTATGTCTCCGCAGCGAATTGATGACTTATTCCGTGGAAACCTTGCGGCTTTATGCAGCTTATGTAGAAAAGCTGCAGAAGGAAAACAGGGACATCGATCAGATAATCTTGGAGCAGATCCTGAATGACTATGGCTATTCGTCCTTGGAAGAAGCGGTTCAGAAGCGGGCGGCAGGCCTTTGACACTGCCTGAAATCACAGCATACATGCTGACAGGAAAGCCACACGCCGTAAGTGAACCAGAAATAGACAAAAAGCCCCCTGATGTAGGAGAATAACTACATCAGGGGGTGTTCATATGTCAGGAAAGACGGGCTATTCGGCAGGGCTCACGTTGAACACTTACACCCATGCCACGGCGCAGATGAAACAGGACGCGGCAGACGCGATCGGCACCACCATCCGTCAGCAGGATGAGGTAAATCCGGTGAAAAAGCACAGGGGCGGACAGGAAATCCTGTCTGCCCCTGTTTGATGCTTTCTGTTCCTTTTCCCGTGTGGGGCCGGGATGAAATGCTCCACGCAACATTGCGCGTCGATGGAAGGCCAGACTACGGGGATATGTGCAGCGCTCAGCGGTGCATTTCAGCGACAATATCGCGGTAGGCGTTGGTCAGACAGAACAGGTCAAGGCCGATGGTGACGGAATCAAAGCCCATAGCGGCATATTTTTTCGCGCTCTTTGCGTCATTGCAGTAGATTGCGGAAAGCTTTCCGTATTTTTTGCAGGTTTGCTGGATATGAAGAATTGTATCCTGCATACGAGGATCATCCAGTTTCATGGGCATCCCCATGGCGATGGAGAGATCCAGAGGGCCAACGAATATGCCGTCAACTCCGTCCGTGGAAACGATCTCATCCAGATGTTCCAGACAGCCCAGAGTTTCACATTGCGGAAGAAGAAGGGTATCCTGGTTCTGCCGTTTCATGTAAGCTGCGATTCCGTCCGCCGTGAGTTCATTGAGATTCCAGCGTCCGTCACGAGTGGGGGCGTACCCGCGGCTGCCCACGGGCGCGAATTTAGCGTATTTGACCAATAGCCGAACTTGTTCCGGAGTCTCAACCGCAGGGACGATCAACCCCTTGGCTCCGGCGTCCAATGGATGCAGAATGGTATCACGGGTAATGCTGTTGACGCGCACGATGGGGGTGATTCCCGCGGCGTCAGCAGCCGTGATCGCTTCTGCAATGAATTCACTGGTCATCGTAGCATGTTCTGAATCGATCAGTACATAATCCAAGCCGGTGGTCCCCATACATTCGATGGCTACAGTGCTCTTTATGTGAGTAAATGTTCCACAGGAGACCTGACCGTTTTTCTTTTTCTCGAGAAGTGTGTTCATGAATTTTATGCTCCTTACATACCATCGCTTGACAGGGGCAGACACGGTTTTGAGTGATTTTTGCATTTTGAGACGCAGGTGAACTGGCGCCCACCAAGGCGAAAAGGGCAAAAAGCGCCGGAAAGGCGCCCTGTCAGGCGTGTTTGCCCTTTCCAAGCGATGGTATTTATATGACATAACTATACTGCAAAATATGGCATGTGGCAATAAGAATGTTTGACCAGAAAGAGCGGACAGATATACATTCGTTCTACACGTATACCTTTACAGAAGGACTGCGGAACTCAACAGATGCTTTCCGCGGCTTTGCGCAGTTCGGAGCGAAAGGCCGGATGGGCGATGGATGCCAGCAATTTGGCGCGCTCTCTGGTGCTTCGATAACGCAGATCTGCAACTCCATATTCCGTAATGACATACTGCACACAGGTTCTGGGGGTGGTAATAATGGTACCGGCGTCAAAAATGGGCTTGATCTTGGAGCGAAGTTCCCCGGTTTTCCTGTCACGGTATGTAGAGGTTAACGCAAGAATGCTTTTACCGCCGCGGGACCACTGCGAGCCGACAATCCATTGCAACTGCCCGCCGGTGCCTGTGTACTGTTTGGTGCCGATGGCCTCTGCGGCTACCTGACCGGTGAGATCAATCTCCATGGCGCTGTTGATGGAAATAACCTGATCGTTTCTGGCGATGTTGACAGGATTGTTGACCCAGTCGATCTCCTTCATACAGATGGAACGGTTATTATGGCAGAAGTCCCAGAGGGCTTTGTCTCCGACAATGGCTGAGGCTACCGATCTGCCAGGGCAGAGCGTTTTTCTGCTGTTATTGATCATGCCTGCCTGCATGAGCTTGGCAATGCAGTTGGTGAGCACCTCTGTCTGAAGTCCGAGATCGTGGCAGTTGGAGTCTAATAGCTGCTCACCAATGGCATTGGCAAGCCCGCCAAATCCGAACTGGATGCAGGCACCATCGGGGATCATCTCCGCAGCATATCCGGCGATGCGCCGTTCTACCTCCGTGGTCTGAATACTTTTAGATTCCGGCCAGGTATAGCTGCCTTCTGTGATGTAGTCCACTTCGGATACATGCACCATGATATGGCGGTC
>CAVHGF010000062.1:8756-9506 GCA_963635625.1 Treponemataceae bacterium
CGGTCACCGTC
Source organism: Treponemataceae bacterium (assembly GCA_963635625.1). Lineage (GTDB taxonomy): Bacteria > Bacteroidota > Bacteroidia > Bacteroidales > UBA932 > Cryptobacteroides. The sequence continues at coordinate 8,768 of CAVHGF010000062.1, forward strand.
ACTATGCAGATACGGTAACTGCCGGTTGACCTCAGCAATTAGAATTTCACAGGAGGGATCCTCAAAAACCTGACGATGCAGATGTGTTCCCCAGATGCTGCGGCTCATCCAGCCGTTTTCGTCCGGGGGAGAGACGGCCATCACAACGACTCGGGGCTTGCGGAACTGATGGAATGCACCGGTAGCGCCCAGATGTATGGGGACAAATTCCACATTTCCCTGTGCGGTCAAGTTCCGCTCCGCGCCGAAAAAGCCGGAGCGAAATGTGATGTAGTCTTTACAACTTGGGGTGAGAATCGAGGGTGGCTGTAGCATGTACAGGCTCTGAACAGCTACATGACAGCCTGAACTCTGCACATGCCTGGCAAGTGCGGCGTCAAATAGCTGTGGCCAGGTGCCGCCGCCGGAGCAGGCAATGCAATCTCCGTCACGAACGAGACCGGCAGCATTCTCGGAAGAGACTTTCTTCTGTGCGTACTGCTCTTTCCAGTCTGGTATATCAAAAAACCGGCCCTTGCGGGTGGGGATCAGATTCATAAGCAGCTTCCTTTCATGGCGAAAAGTACCTTTTATAACCGGAAACGGGAAATGCAGGCAAAGCCGCATTTCCCGTTCCTGTGCGTTTTACATGATTAAGTACATAGAAAAGAAGGACGGTGAAAAAGCGGATACTTACAGAGTGCCGTTTGCCATTTTATGGACAACCTCTACAATCATGTCCTCCTGGCCGCCGATGCAC
>CAVHGF010000063.1:0-5143 GCA_963635625.1 Treponemataceae bacterium
AAAATGGCGGACGAAAAGATAATTTTCTCGATGAACGGTGTGGGAAAGGTTCTCCCGCACAACAACAAGGTTATTCTGAAGGACATCTACCTTTCATTCTTCTACGGAGCGAAGATCGGCATCATCGGTCTTAACGGCTCAGGCAAGTCAACCCTGATGAAGATCATCGCCGGTGTGGAGAAATCCTACCGCGGCGAGGTGGTCTGGGCACCGGGCTATTCAGTGGGATATCTTGAACAGGAGCCTCAGATGGATCCGGACAAGACCGTCATCGAGGTCGTGCAGGAGGGTGTGCAGGAGGTGATGGATGTGCTCAATGAATATAACGAGATCTCTCTCAAGTTCATGGACCCGATGGACGACGATCAGATGAACGCTCTGATCGCGCGGCAGGGCGAACTGTCCGAGAAGATCGAGCATCTTGGAGGCTGGGAGATCGACGCGAAGCTCGAAAGGGCGATGGACGCCCTGAACTGCCCTCCGGCGGACGCCAAGGTCTCGACACTTTCCGGCGGAGAGCGCAGACGTGTGGCGCTTTGCCGTCTGCTGCTGCGAGAGCCGGATGTGCTGCTCCTCGACGAGCCGACCAACCACCTCGACACAGAGAGCATCCAATGGCTTGAGGCGCATCTGAGGCAGTACAAAGGCACGGTCATAGCTGTGACCCACGACCGTTACTTCCTTGACAACGTGGCCGGCTGGATCCTTGAGCTTGACAGAGGCGAGGGAATTCCGTGGAAGGGCAACTACAGTTCCTGGCTGGAGCAGAAGACCAAGAGGCTTGAGATGGAGGAGAAGCAGGAGAGCAAGAGGCGGAAGACCCTCCAGCACGAGCTTGAATGGGTGCGGATGGCTCCCAAGGCCCGCCAGGCAAAGCAGAAGGCCCGTCTGGGTGCCTACGAGAAACTGGCCGCCGCCGACATGAAGGAGAAGGAGGCCAATCTGGAGATCTACATTCCGAACGGCCCGAGGCTCGGGAACAAGGTCATCGAGTTCAAGGACGTGTCCAAGGCCTATGGGGACAAGATTCTCTTCGAGCATCTTTCGTTCGCCCTTCCGCCGGCAGGAATCGTCGGGGTGATCGGCCCCAACGGAGCCGGCAAGACCACCCTTTTCAGACTCATCATGGGCATCGAGAAACCGGACACCGGATCGATCGACATCGGAGAGACCGTGAAGATCTCCTACGTTGACCAGCAGCACAGGAGCATCGACCCTGACAAGACTGTGTTCGAAACCATTGCCGGGAACTCCGAATGGGTGAGGCTCGGGAACAAGGACATCAACGCCAGGGCCTGGGTCTCAAGGTTTAATTTCAGCGGTTCCGACCAGGAGAAGCTCTGCGGGGTGCTCTCAGGCGGCGAGCGCAACAGGCTCCACCTCGCGCTCACCCTCAAGGACGAGGGCAACGTGCTGCTTCTTGACGAGCCGACGAACGATGTGGACGTCAACACGATCCGCGCCCTGGAAGACGGCCTTGAGAACTTCGCCGGATGCGCCGTCGTGATCAGCCACGACCGCTGGTTCCTGGACAGGATCGCCACCCACATTCTCGCCTACGAGGGTGACTCCAACGTGGTGTTCTTCGAAGGCAACTACGCCGAGTACGAGGAGAACCGCAAGGCCCGTCTTGGCAATACGGAGCCTAAGAGGTTTAAGTACAAGAAATTGATGGAATAGTTATTGCAGTGTCAAGGTGCAGGTGCGCCGCGGTGGCGCATCGGCCAAGTTTCACTAAAACTAAAAGTTATGGCAAGTGACTCCCAAAAGTACGAATGCCTGCGCTGCGGCTGGATCTATGACCCGGACGAAGGCGACCCGGACGGTGGCATAAAGCCCGGAACCCCATTCAAAGACATCCCGAAAGACTGGAAATGCCCTGTCTGCGGAGCCGCAAAATCCGATTTTGCGGAGTACCCTGATTAGCAGTCCCGCAAGCGATTTTTTCACAAGAAGTTGACCAAAGCCGGCCAGGAGTGTTCCCGACCGGCTTTTGGTTTGTTATCGCCACAAATATTCACGCACCCACATGGGGTGCGACACTTCTCCTGCTGCGGAGGCTCGCCGGTGTAGGTGTTTCAATCCACGCACCCACATGGGGTGCGACAGATCGGCTGATCTCCAACACCTTGCAGCAAAGGGTTTCAATCCACGCACCCACATGGGGTGCGACAAGAAAGCGGTGAAGGACAACCCGAACAACCCCAGTTTCAATCCACGCACCCACATGGGGTGCGACGAACTTGACCGCATCATAGACCGACTCGTACTTGTTTCAATCCACGCACCCACATGGGGTGCGACCATCTGTCAATAAAGTGATCAATGATTTTAACAAGTTTCAATCCACGCACCCACATGGGGTGCGACAAGGTAAATACGGCTTTAGCCCATTTAGGGGCAGTTTCAATCCACGCACCCACATGGGGTGCGACCTCCCAACCGCCGTAAAGCAGACGACAAGGAACGTTTCAATCCACGCACCCACATGGGGTGCGACGTCCCGAATCGTTCGGGCTTTGATCTCAGTCATGAGTTTCAATCCACGCACCCACATGGGGTGCGACTATAAGCCGCAAGGGTAGACACTTTATTATACTTGTTTCAATCCACGCACCCACATGGGGTGCGACGCCTAACCGTTCCGGTTTTGACATGTCGCATGAGTTTCAATCCACGCACCCACATGGGGTGCGACTTTGAGATTGTAAAAAACGAAATGTGCGCATTAGTTTCAATCCACGCACCCACATGGGGTGCGACTTCGCGGTAGGCAAGCGTTACCTCAACTCCGACGTTTCAATCCACGCACCCACATGGGGTGCGACACAATTCTGATACCAGTGGCTCATTAAAGGTAATGTTTCAATCCACGCACCCACATGGGGTGCGACCGCCGACCACCGTCTCCCCTTGACAAACCGAACGGTTTCAATCCACGCACCCACATGGGGTGCGACTTCTTCCCGAGCATCGACACGTCCGCCCTGATTGGTTTCAATCCACGCACCCACATGGGGTGCGACAGAGGACGAACGATTATATTCCTTGGATCTGCCAGTTTCAATCCACGCACCCACATGGGGTGCGACTCCTCCGTCCTGTCCAGCCCAAGCCCCTTCTCCAGTTTCAATCCACGCACCCACATGGGGTGCGACCCCGTGTATGTCCAGGCATGGCGGTGCTACTATCTGTTTCAATCCACGCACCCACATGGGGTGCGACCTGTCCATCTCGAACACCGAGACCAGACCCCTTGTTTCAATCCACGCACCCACATGGGGTGCGACGCGAATCCCAGATAAACAGGGATTATCAGAGTGCTGTTTCAATCCACGCACCCACATGGGGTGCGACTGCATATTAAATATGCTATTGATTTTCAATTTGTAAAATTAGTGAAAATGCGATAAAATACAAACTCGCCAATAAAAACATTACAATGAGAGCGCTTATCATGGTAACCTACTGATGTATAGCAAGTGCGAAACAGCGGTAATTGATGCCATGCACTAGGTTCGCAAAGTCCACTTCCAAAATGGAATAATCTCGATTATGCCAACATCTTCGATGATGGATTCTTTGACTGTCTCGGCATGTGTTTTTAATACAATTTCATTAGTGTCCGGAGAAATTTTCTCCGATAGGGTTTAATGAATTAAATTACAATAATTTACAAGGCAAAAATTATTTTTCGATTAGAACTCGTAAGTTTGCTATCTGGCACTAATGCCGGATTTGGCAAGCTATGAACCAAGGGAAAACAATCTTCGCACAGCTTATGTCTCTCTTCACCGAATACGAATTTGCAAAGTGTGCCAAGTGCTACAAAGGCGATCGGCACGCCATCAAATTCACTTGCCGTGACCAGTTTATGGCGATGAGTTTCGCCCAGTTCACGGACAGGAGCGGGTTGAGAGAGATTGAGACTACTCTTGGTCTCTGTTCGCAGGACTTGTACAGGTCCGGGCTGAAGATTATCCCGAGATCCACACTTGCGGAAGCGAACGAGAAGAAGGATTGGAGGATAAATCAAGACTTTGGCAATGTTTTGATACACAAAGCGAAAGAGCTGTATAAAGGCGACAAGCTTCGGCTTGATCTTGACGAGATGGTCTGCGCATTCGACAGCAGTACGATAGAGCTTTGTCTGTCGCTGTGCCCTTGGGCGACACTTCATAACGGAAAGGGCGGAGTCAAGATGCATACGATGATTTATTTGAACGGATCCATTCCAACATTCGTCAAACTCACGTAGGCATCTGTCCACGATTCCAAGATTATGGAGGAGATCCCCGTCGAACCTAACGCCTATTACCTTATGGACAAGGGATATGTGAAGTTTGATGCGCTCTATAAGCATTTTCATCAGAAGCATGCCAGGTTTGTCACCAGAGCCAAAGACAATATGCGGTATGAGGCTATCGAGTCGCGAAAGGTAGACCCACAAGCCGGTCTGATTTCTGATGAGACGATACGCCTGACGGGATATCAAACCTCCAGAAAGTATCCGGACAATCTCAGACTCGTCGTTTATGAAGACCTTAGAGACGGAAAGGCTTACCGATTCATTACCAACAACTTCACGATTGACGCCCTTACGATCGCTGAACTTTACCGGGAGAGATGGCAGATAGAGCTGTTCTTCAAGTGGATCAAGCAGCATTTGCACATCAAGAACTTCTACGGCACAACCCGAAACGCCATCTACACGCAAATCTGGATAGCCATTTGCGGCTATCTGCTGCTCATCATTGCGAGGAAGCATTATGGGTTGAAGCCAAGCCTCCATACTATCTCTAATTCTATAGGACAGATCCTCTTTAAGAGAGGTGATATCCGTGACTTTTATAACACACCTGACGCACAGCTTGTCGCTCCGGAGGACGATGCTTTCAGGCAACTTTCTTTATGGTAAAATTTCTCCGGACAGCAATTATACAATTTAATAAAAGTATAAAATAATATTTATACCACAAGGGACATAACTTCAAATCACAAGTTCCTCATCAAAGTTAAGACTATAACTTTTCCCGATAGTTTCTACTCGTCTCTTCCAATTCGTACCCAAAAGATAGAATCTAATGCTATCTTCATTTTTGTCAATAATCTCAAGAAGTTTGTTTTTGAGTATAACATATTG
>CAVHGF010000063.1:5153-9446 GCA_963635625.1 Treponemataceae bacterium
GTCAAAAGGCACTCAAACACAGAATTTTGCACTCTCTTCCCATAATCAAGACACGTCTGGGCAACGGACCTCAAACGTTTTGCCCCTCCCAACGAAGTTATATTTACATCATACGCTACCAAAACAAACATATTCTACTTAATCAAAAAAACCGGATAATCATCCAAATCGTTACGAATAAATTTCGCCAATAACATTGCTTGGGTGTATGGCAACAATCCGATGCTTATTCTCTCATTCAAATAAGGATGGTTAATCTGCTCCTTCTTCCTGCTCTGCCACGCCGTGAGAATCGTCTTGCGGCCCGAGTCGGTCATGACAATACATTCATCACCCTGCCGTACAAAGTCCTTTATGGTGATTTGCTTCCTATTTATCAGCGACAAGACCAGTCTGTCGCCCAGATAGGCGCGCAACTCCTCCATCATGTCCAACGCCAGCGATGCCCTGCCAGGTCTCAGCGTGTGCATGAATCCAACGTATGGGTCCAGTCCAACGGTCTCCAGTGCTGCAGTCATATCATTGCAAATCAGCGTGTAGACAAACGAGAGCATGGCATTGACAGCATCTTTGGGAGGGCGGCGGTTGCGTCCATCGAAGACGAAATCCTCCTTCTGGTTGAGCATGAGACGGGAGAACACTCTGAAATATGATGTGGCCGCCTCTCCCTCTATGCCTCGCACACAGTCTATGCTGGTAGCCTCGAATACTTTTCTCTTGCATCGGAGCAATTCTTCCGCCACTTTCTCAACAGCATCATCCGAGCCGTTGTCACGGATGAAACGCCGGAGGATATTACGGTAGTTCTGGATTTTCCCTCCAATAAAGAGTTTGCCTAAATGCAATGCATAGGCAGCATCATCTGAGTTGCGGTATTGCGCCTTGCGAAGCAGAACATTGCCTTTCGTGGGACCTTGTGAGCGGCTGATGTATCTACCTTGTGAAGAAAGGAATGTCAAAGACACATTGTTATCGGCACAGAGTTTCATCAAACCAGGACTTGCCCCCATGTATCCGAATGTAACAATCTGCTCTATATTGTGGATGGGGATACGGAATATCTCGTTTTGTTTGACTGATATTACCACATTCTGCCCGTCCTTACTCAGATAGGCTTCGGGGGTTGTCACATATAGAGTATTAAGCAGGATCCTCATATAGGTTTTTGTTTAGATAAGTTGTCACTTGTGTGCATTCGGACATCCCAGGCATGCAAATGTCTTTCAAAGAACAGTTCCTACAGTGCGAAGCCTTGATGGGCCTTGGCATGCATCCGCTTTCGAAGATGTCGTGCATCTGCTTGGAACATTGCATGGTCGTTTGCCTCAAACTGTCAGAGACGGCAATGGTTTCCCGATGCTTCACCTCATCATAGTAGAGCGCCCCATACGGAATGTTGATGCCATACATTTCCTCCAAACAGATTACCTGCGCTGCCAGTTGCACCTCGTCTCTCTCGTCTGGCTTGCTGTGCCCACGCTTATATTCCACGGGATATGGCTTCCAATACCCTGGGTATCTGTTATGGGTGATAGCATCCTCGGGAGAGTCGGAAGGTACGAGTTCCACGGCATCGGTGATGCCATAGAGTCCCAGTTGCTTGGAGGCTATGTGCAGGGAGCGAAGCGTGATGGTATCGCCATTCTTCTGCCGATAGAAGGGGTTGTCCACATTCTTGTGCAGAAGCTGTCCCTCCGTAGTCAGCCTGTTGTCCGCCCACTGCTGCTCGATGTGGATCAATGCCCATTGCCGGGGACAGAACATATAGTGCTGTATCCCCGACAACATGAGCATTTCATCTTCCGTGTACATAAATGACGGTAAACTAAATCCAGTCTTCGACAGTGACACCGCTTGGTACGGATGCCTCGTCTATGGTAACCTGATAGTCGCTGAAAGACCTTGGAGTGGCATCGGTCAGCTTCTCTATCTTCACCAAGTCGAAGAGCTTGTTTGCTGGAGCATTACCCAACTCGGAGTCGTGTCGGAACACAATGAGTTTCTGTGCGCTCATCAGTCCACGCGCTGCGGATCGATCAAGGTCAAACATGTTCTTCAGTGCTTCGAAGAAGAGCTGCAAGTCGGCTTCCGTAAAGCCAGTCTGCTTGGCAAGGTTGGCAGAGATGAAACCGTGGCACACATAGAGTCCGTATGGAACAGTTGCCTTGCGTCCCATCGTACGGTTGTCGCCATTCTGCTTTTCCGCTTCCTTGTCTGTGGCTACCGCCATTCGGGTGATGGAATGTTCTGCTGTGGCAATGGGGTCAACGGAACGTGAGAAGGTCAGCTGGATGGGGCCTCTTACCTGACCGGCATTCTTGCCTGTAGACATCACGGCACCGAAGGTACGGATGTCGTAATAGTTCTTGCACATGAAGGCACGTGCTGCAGCAGTCTTGTCCTTGGCGCTCTTCACTTCGGAATCGTCGTGAGCCTTGTCTATCTCATTGTTGAGCACAGCCTTTTCCTTGATGAAGATGTCGTAGCCATCTGCAAGCCCCTTAGCCACCTGCACATAGTTGCGTACCTTACGCTTGAGGCAAACGTCCGTTACGAGCCCCATGCCTGTCTCAGCATCAACACGAGGGAGATTGCCTGCGTCTGGGTCTCCGTTGGGATTACCATCTTGTACGTCGAATACGTAAACGAAATCAATTCTGTTGTTCAATTCAGCCATAATTGTTATATGTTTTTAGATGTGAATATTTTTTAGTCTTTATTCTCTTCCTTCTTGGTGAAGAAATCTTGTCTCTGGTGGTAATAACCAATAAAGAAGCGTCCCTGGTCCTGAAGGTCAAGGTGGGCAGGAAAACCGTCTGCAGGAATCTTGTCTATGATTTCTTGCTTCAGCTTCTCATACTTCACTTTCTGACCCTCGTTGGAGAGTTTTTCTATATGGTGGGCAGAGAGGTTGAGGATGGTGGCAAACACGGACGAAGGTGTTGCACTGGCGGCGTTCATGTATCGCTCGCGGATGCTGTTAATCTTGTTTGCATCTTCCTGTATTTTGTCGAGAACGGCAAACAGGCGGCCGCAAAGGTAGCCGGGGTTGGTGTTTGTTTTGTCTAACATAATGTCTATTTTGTTGTTGTCATTTGTTCTGTTGAGATACGCTTTGAGAATGGCGATGCGGGCAATGCGATTTGCCCCATTGTCGCCGCTCTCTGCCCTGATGCGTCGGATACAAGCAGAGAACAGAGTGTAGGGGTAAGGCGTTCCTTGGAAGATGCTCTGCACGATAGCTTCGGGCAGGTTGGGCGTCGCCTCAGACTGCTTTCCGCCTAATGTTACAGCAGAGAGAATGTCCTTGATGCCCATATATGGTTTTCTGTCCTTTCTTGTATCTACTATCTCCATATCGCTGAAATGTTGCAATATTTTGGCGGCAAAGTCTTTCAGACTGCTCTCCGACCAGTAAACCACTGCTATTCTTGCAGAGTTGGGAGCAAGCCCGAGGATATAGAACCTATCGTCGAGAGAGGTATTCAGAGTCCCTGTATAGATAGCGGTAAAAACCTTCCTCACTTGTTCTATCTTCGCATTAGGGTCATCCGTCTTTTCTTCCGTATATCCCAGCAAGTCAAAGAGACTATCCTCAGCCTGTTCTGCCGCTTCACTCTGCGATGATGCCCAAAAGACGAATGTGCGGTTGCCAACGCTAAATTTATTACGTGAACCTTTTTGCAACATGGCATTAAGAGCGGTGGTATAGGCAAATTCTGCATCCTCGCTAATGGGAGCATTGTCACATTTCTTCTTGCCATAGGAATCATATCCGGAATTGACCTGAAAGGCAACAAGTTTGGCTGTGGCTTGGCTGCCAGGAATCATCGTGGCAGTTGTCGTCTCGACTGGTATGCCTTGACCTCCTGTCACCAAACAGATACTCTTTTGCCCTCCGTCGCTTTCATCGTTCCCCAATTGCAAGAGTTCCTTCTTCTCTGCTATTATCTTAGTATCGCCATCTATCCTGAAAGAGAACGTGGAGTATTTCTTGTTCAAATTTTTTTGAATATCCTCCCATAATGGGTCGAGGGAAATGGCTGCGGCAATCTTTTCTCTACCTTGACAGTAGAACGCCGCCAAGGCACGCAAGTCTTCGTTCTCGGGAAAAGCATCAAGGATGTTGTCCACACTTTGCTTGAAAGTGTCGAAATACAATTGCTCTTTTCCATTGCTTTTATCAGAGACTCCCAGCACATAAGCACTATTGTCATAGAGATAATTCGCTACGGCTGCACTCGACCTGCCGGCATGTTTCTTCACCAAGTAAGTTCTTGCATGATTCTTGTC